>JAGWIG010000059.1 GCA_028873515.1 Pseudomonadota bacterium
GCCGCCAAAGCACTTCACGCAACTCGGGCTGGTCTCGCTGGTGGCAATCCACCAGCAACTCCAGCGTTCTACTTGAACCGCCGTATGCGGAACCGCACGTACGGTGGTGTGAGAGGGCTGAGGGGGTAACCCCTCACCCTACTCGATCCCATCAGGACCTGCAGTCCGTCATCCGTTGCCATGTGGCGGCATTCGCCCATTTCCAGGGCGTGCCCCGGGAGATCCTCTATGACCAGATGAAAACGGCTGTTCTCAGTTCAGGCGGGGAAGGGCCGATTGTCTACAATGCTTCCCTGGTTGCCCTGGCCAGCCATTACGGCTTCCGGCCCAAGGCCTGTCAACCCTATCGTGCGCAGACCAAGGGCAAGGTCGAGCGCCCCTTCCGCACCATCCGTCAGGATTTCTTTCTGGGCCGTACCTTTCGTAACCTGGCGGACCTGAATGCACAATTGGCGCAGTGGTTGATGGAAGTAGCCAACGCCCGTGTACACGGCACGACGAACCGGATGGTTCTGAAAGCCTTTGCCCAGGAGCAGTCCACCTTGCAACCTTTACCGGCCGGAGCATATCAGGCCACCCTCAAACTGGAGCGGCGCATCAGCCATGATGGCATGGTGTCGGTCGAAGGCAATCTCTACAGTGTGCCGGACTCCACCCGCAGGCGGGTCGTCGAAGTCCATATCCTGCCGGATGAAATCCACATCCTCGAAGAGAATCGGCTGGTGGCAACCCATCCTGTCCTCGAAGGGCACCGACAGCGTTCCCTGCTCCCCGGACACCGCCAGGCTTATACGAAAACGTTGCGTATCCGGGCAGAACCCGATCCGGCAGGATTCCTGCAGGATTCCGGCGGTCGGGTCGTTCGGCGTTCCCTGGCCTTCTACGCCGCCATCGCCCAATACCTGGCAAAAGGAGAACGGACATGACTTCCCCCATTCTGCCGCCTTCCACCCTTGAAGGGATCCATCACCACCTGGTCGGCCTGAAGATGCCCCTGGCCCTGGAACAACTGGATGCCGTTCTGCGGCAACTGGAACAGGGCGAACTCTCCGCACTGGAGGCCATTGAAACCTTGCTGGGACAAGAGCTGATGAGCCGGGAAACCCGCCGCATCAAAATGGGCCTGACCATGGCCCGCCTGACCCCGATCAAATCCCTGGATACTTATGATTTCTCGTTCCAGCCCACCCTGGACCGCAACCGCATCCTTGCTTTGGCGGAGCTGGGTTTTGTCCAGCGCAAGGAAGTGGTCCATTTCCTCGGCCCACCCGGAACCGGCAAGTCCCATCTGGCCATCAGCCTCGGGGTCGAAGCCGTCAAGGCCGGCAACAGTGTCTATTTTACCAGCCTGGCCGAAGTGACCGCTTCCCTTGCCAAAGCAGAACGAGAGGGTACGCTGATGCAGCGTGTCCGGTTCCTGGCCCGGCATGGTTTGCTCATCATTGACGAAATCGGTTACCTTCCGCTGGCTGCCAACGGGGCCAACCTATTCTTCCACCTGGTCAATGCCTGCTATGAACATACCGCCATGATCCTGACTTCCAACCGGGGATTTGCTGAATGGGGAGAAGTCTTCGGCGACCTGGTCGTCGCTACCGCCTTGCTCGACCGCCTGCTTCATCACGCCATCGTCATCCAGATCGACGGCAACAGCTATCGCCTGAAACACCATGCCGCCATGTTACCTGAAGGGTTGCTTCATTCACTTCATCCCTTCCTGACTTCTTCATCCCCCGGACATCGGGGTCGACCAGCAAAAGACAGAAAATAATCCATGAGGTTGATCACCCAAAACTGGGGAATTTTACTTTGCCACTTTTGGGGAGTTTTACTTTGGCATTGACAGAAGCTTTGAGCAGCAGCGCTACCGCGCCAGTGGCCTCAACTTGGTAACGGCGGCTGTCGTGCTGTGGAACACGGTCTATCTGGAGCGGGCGGCGCATGCGCTGCGCGGCAATGGGCATGCCGTCGATGACGCGTTGTTGCAATACTTGTCGCCGCTCGGCTGGGAGCACATCAACCTGACCGGCGACTACCTCTGGCGCAGCAGCGCCAAGATCGGCTCAGGCAAGTTCAGGCCGCTACGACCGTTGCAACCGGCTTAGCGTGCTTTATTTTCCGTTTTCTGAAGCGACCCCAGACTGGTTTTTAGGATTTTCCATAATTACATCCCGATCCATGGCTTGGAAGACATAAAGGTGATTGAAGAGCAAGCCTATAAACTAATTGGAAAGACTCTGCCTGATTTATATGTGATAAAAGCCAGGAATGAACGTATTAACACCTGGCGAAGCAAACAGGCTGGTAAAGACGATAAGTTAGAACTGGAAAAGTTACGCATGGACATTGCTTACAGTGAGCTTATGCCAATTTTTTGCCAAGGGAAAATCACTTCGGAAATAATAAGTAAAAGAATCCAAACGGTTCTTGGATTAAGAAAAGTTCATGGAATGGAAAATCTGCAACATAATGATTAATCGAGATGAAATCTGGAAATCGCACCCTGCAATTCATCGACTGATTTTCCTAATGCAGTTGCTTGTGTGTGGGAAAGTGTGCCCACGTTCTTTGCTGAAACCAGAGCAACAGAAATGGATGCCATGTTTTCTGCCATTTTTCTCACTTCTTCGCTTTGTTGTTCAGCAGTCTCGGCTACAAGCGTAATTTGTTCAGCAACAGAAGTAATCTGACTGGTAATCAATGATAAAGCTTTCCTTGCCTGATCTCCTTGTCCTGCACCGGCATGCGCAAGAGCTTTCCCAGTTTCCATTGCTTGAACCGCTAATTTGGCATCATGCTGTATTGAACTGACGATTGTTGAAATTGATGTCACTGCTTCCATACTTTGTACAGCCAGGGTGCGGACTTCATCTGCCACCACAGCAAACCCACGCCCTTCTTCACCCGCCCTGGCAGCCTCAATGGCTGCATTCAGCGCAAGGAGATTCGTTTTGCTGGCAATGCCCTTGATGGTTCCAAGAATATTATCTATCAAGGCCGTAGATTCAGAGAATCTGGCTACAGCACGACTGGTATTTTCGATGGCTGAGGTAATTTCCTTGATACCATCAAGGGTCTGTTCAATCACCAAACCACCATTTTCAGCATTAACCATGGTGTTTTTCGCAACCTGGGAAATATTTTCAGCATTCGTTGCAACTTCATTTGCAGAATCCCGCATGGTATTTGCCGACCCTGAAATGGAATCAGCCAGATGATTGGTCGCTTCCATTTCAGCCTCCAACTTTCTGGCCTGGCTATCAACCAGGGAACTCTGTTCCGTAATGGATATTCCTGCATACCGAATCTGCTGAATAAGTTCAGTCAAACGCTCTGCCATCATATTGGTTGTCTGGCCAATCTGGGCAAGCGGACCATGCATGCTGCGATCATCCACCCGCAACCTAAGATCCCCATCTGCAATCTTTTGCAGGATAGATCCTGTCATGACCAAATGACTGCGGATAGTCCGATTAGCCATTAATGCCAGCCCCAGGACAACCATTATGGAAATGCCCCCAGATATTCCTAACAACCACACCATATCCCGATAAAGCCTGCCAACAGTCTGACTATGCTGCTGCGCAGATTGATTCAATGCAGCTATCATGGACTCCAGAGCATGTCGATATTGATGATAGTTTGGCCTAACCTTGTCCAAATACAGTTTATTGGACAAATTCACCTGTCCGGAGTTAAAAGCCTGTATTTCTAATTGCGCAGATTGCTCGGCTTTTATTTTTGAAGCCAAAATAGAAGAAAACATTTTGCTGAGAACGTGATTGGATACGTCTTTTCCAATAAGAAGACCTAGTTTCTGGAAATCTTGATCCACCGCCTTTCGTTTATCTGTTATATCTGTAAGTATCCCGTTGAAACCTGACGCCTGGCTGGACGAGCTCATTGCAGTGGACGAATTCTGGAGTATTTCCAGATCCTTGCTGCAGCTCTTCACTCTGGAAGCTATGCCGATTGTCAGGCTATTCACCACCTGGGAACGATAAAGTTCGGACGATGCAGTATTCATTACAGATAGGGAATAAAGAGATATAAGGGTGCCAGTAGTCATGGCAGCGATTGCAAATACTGCCCCTCCCAAAATGGCCTGATTGACAGATAGTTTCATTAGATGCCTCTTATTGGGGTCGCAAATTTGCAAAATCAGGGTAATAAGATGCTTATCGACTCAAAACAATAATTGATTAGGGTTAAATATCAGCAATTAAATGACCTGTATCATCTTTTTGTCATTAAAGCGAAAATTACCAAGGTTACCATTAATTTATCTGCAAATTTATTAAAAATTCACATAAATTATGGAAGATTAGATAAAAATTACTATTTGAATGATAAAAGAAAAAGATTATTTTTCTAACGCAGTAATTTATTATTCAGACATCAAAAAACCGGGAACCCTACAAGGGGAACCCGGTTTTGAATATTAAAACAATAATTCGTTAACCTTAAACTGGATGGTGAGGCCCAGATTTTTTACGGCCATCTGCATCTTGAGATTTAACAAAATAGATAAATGCGAATCCAAGTGCAGCGCCACTTATCATAATCAAAGCAGCAAGAATTGGAGCTGGCATAACTTCTTCCTTCCTTTTTTACAATTTATATTCTAAATAGTTTCTGAATAAAAACAAGTATGCTTTACAGTGAAAGAGAACCTATTAGAAGTGCAAATAATTGAAGGCCCATCCATACTAATGCCGCACCGATAATTGTTTCGTTTTTTGAAGATCCAAAAAAACCTGACCCAAAAATAGCAGTTGACGCAACCCAGGAAGCTCTTTTTAAATCCTGCCTAAACTCCTCAAATGTTTTTTTGTTAAATTGAAACTTCATTCATTTGGCCTCCGGTAAGCTCAAGAGACCATATCCCACAGAGAAACAAAGTCCCTTGTGGATTAAAATCCTGTGATCGTCACAGACACGTTTCTATCTTAATTATACTGATTTACATGCGACATACAATATGCAGCAAACCAGACAACACTTCACAGGAGCAATTAGTACATTTAATATAAAAAAGCATTATCTTTTGATTTGAATGTTTATATCTTCCAGAGGCCTACTCTTTTTTGCTGTTAAATCAGTTTGTTAACCATTGAAAACCGGGAACCCCACAAAGGGATCCCAAGAGCCGCCTAATTTATAAAAACCAGGAAATTGTTACATTATTCATTACAACATGTTGCACTACAGATACGAAAAAATCCTCAGCTACAATAAAAGTGGTATTATTCTTGACAGCTAATACAACAAGTTTTAGCATCCTGCTCGTAGATGAATTATACTAGATCAAAGTAAGGATAAAGTAGCTTTCCAGTGTGCACATTCTTGCAATGGAGGCTTAAGTCTTATGCAAAATCTCTTCTCAGAAAAGAAAGCTGCTCAAGCTGCTGCTTATTTTCTTTTCCGTGCCAATGGCAGATTAGCAGTTCTAAAACTCATGAAACTCTTGTATTTGGCAGAACGACTGTCATATGAACGATATGGTGAGCCAATTATCGGCGATGCTCTTGTATCAATGGATCACGGACCTGTCCTCTCTCAGACACTTAATCGTATTAATGGTATGACGCAATCAGACGAAGAGGGTTGGGATAAATGGGTTTCAAATCGTGAACAGCATGATGTTGCATTACGTGATTCAGGACTTATCAGAACTCCTGAACAAGACCTTCTTGAATTAAGTAATGCTGATCTGGGTATATTAAATGAGATATGGAATAGTTTTGGTCATCTTGATAAATATGCAATAAGAGATTACACCCACGATCATTGCCCAGAATGGCAAGATCCTTGCGGGTCGTCCAATCCCATTACCTTACAATGCCTATTCCAGGCACTTGAGTATAATAATGAACAGTCTTGTGAGTTAATTAATCGACTCGAAGAAAGTAAAAGTTTAAATTCGGTTTTTTCTCCATTGATTTAACCAATGGACGCTTGGTATCCTAAAGTGGCTGATACTTTACTTGTACCATCAGGTAATGACGGCTTTCACCTGTTCATTATTCTAAATGACCCCATATCCATTGACTGTTATCCCGGTCTTTCCTGTATTTTAGTCTGTGTTTGTTCTATTCCAGGAAACGGCGTATTTTACGATAACACATGCACTCTTGAAGCCGGTTCACATTCATTTATTAAACATCGTAGCTACATTGCTTATAGACATACTCGCATTGAAACTGATAGGGCTTTACAAGCAAGAGTGGCAGATGGTGTTTTTAAACTTCGTGCATCATGTGCAGACCCTCCATTTTCAGAAATTAAAGATGGTTTAAACACCACCTCCCATACAAAAAATGCATTTAAAAATCTCCTGATTTGAGCGTTCTTTCAAAGGTCTACTGTTTTTTGCTGTTAAATTAGTTTGTTAGCCATAAAAAAACCGGGAACCCCACAAAGGGAACCCGGTTTTGGTTATCAAATTTTTAAGCGGGTTTTTGAATATCGCTTTTGTCTTTGTTTTGTTGTTTATGAACTTTTCCATGTATATAAAAAAGTATTACCATAAAGATGGTGAAAGACCATATTAATATTGTTCCAGCCATCTAATTTTCCTCCTTATACAATCCTACCGCCCAGAGAATGAAACCAGCTACAAAGCGGGAAACAGATATTACATGGTTATTATGAACCACATCATAAACACTGTATGCCATGATCGCCATTCCAGATTTTCTTAAATCATCACGAAGATAAAACCAATTTAATTTACCGTCAAGCCAATAATACGCCCTTTTTAGGGGTACAAACATATATCGATCTCCATATTAAGGAGATCGACCCACAAGGGAACAATCCCCTGTGGGTTAAAAATTCTGTGAACGTCACAGACACGTTAATGCTTTGATTATATCCTGAATATAATAATATGCTGCAACATTACTCCAAGAAGATATGTATCCCGCCTGTCACTTTACTAATCACTTTTGAATTTTGGTGTGACCCATGTCAGCTTTCAATAATGAAAGTTGAATGTAGATTCAACTGGCTAATTTTTTTAAACCTTTTGGGAATGTCATTTATTGGCATTATTTTGCATAAGGCTACTTATTTTATTGGTTATGATATTTGAAAGGTTCTCCCCTTTCACTCCGCATATTTTCCATGAAACCAGATAGTTCCTGCACAGGATAATGTGGGTGGCCCTGTCCGATGTAGAGGAAGAAAATTCAAATTTGGAAAAACCAAGATAACGATCAGGTAACATGGGCAAGTTGATCCCAAAAACCCGGTGTGGAATATTCGATGATTTGTTGAAGTCATGAACAAGGTCTTGAATGGTTGCGGTCAAGAGTGGTTTGGTAATGGACTGCTGAACAATCTTGTTAATGACAATAATCTCGGAAAAATTAAACAGGGTGCCAAGAACCCAATATTTTGAAAGTGGGTTGGCTATAACCTGAAGCTGGTTTTTAACCCAGTCAGCGGTATATTTCTGAGTTGCCTTAAGATCTATCATGGGCGCGATTGCCTGTTGCTCCCCATTGAGCGCGTCCTGTTCTATGCTGGTTTGAACGTAATAGGGAGAAAACACCACAAATGCCAGGAACACCATGGATGATGCAACTGAAAGATTAATGAGCAGCCATGGTTTGAATATCGGGCTAATCATTTAATCAACCCATTATTTTTTTATATAAACGATATGTGATAGTTCCATATCCGAAAAGCAGTCCATAAAATCCGGTTGACAACCTGCCATCAATGAACTTGTTATCAAATAGCCCGCTGAATGAGGCAAACCATAGAATAGCCAGCATGCCGAACAGCATGCAGGTTAAGCCATAAGCAATGACAGTATGTTTTTTATTAATCGGTTCAAGATACTGAAATATGCCCAGACCTATTCCGAGCAACAGAATAACCAGGCCATAAACACCTGCCTCTTTTAGCGCAAATGATACAGTTCCAGTTATGCTTGTTGCGGAGATTATTGGAGAAAAATAACCAATGATCATCAGAATCATCACAACGACAAAAACAAGGAAGTTTGACTGAATCCAGCTAATTTTTGCACAAAGATTTTTTATTTCATCCATGATTTGCCCTGGTAGTTGTTTACTCATACCATTAATAATGGCTGGCAATCACCTGAAATGGATTATGAATGCTTCGTAAATTTCGACAGGATTTATGACAACCCATAACTGAAAAGCCTGTCCATTGGTGTCAATAAATAATCAGGAACCTACTGGATTATAACCATTCCGGTCTATATACTGGTCTAATGTATTTAAAAGGAGCTGACATGGATTCATCAACCGAAATTGGCGCTTATGATGCAAAAACCCGTTTACCGGAACTGTTAAGAAACGTTCAATCTGGTCAGCGTTTCACCATTACCCATCGTGGCGAGCCTGTAGCTGATCTGGTACCTGTGGGTGCATCTGAAAAGGACACCGCCAAATTGGCGGCAGCGAAAATGAAGACGTTCATGGAAAGCCATGTTGCAATCCCTGGAGTAGATATCAAGTCGCTCGTTGAAGAAGGACGCGACTGATGCGTTTCGTACTCGATAATTCTGTCACGATGCGCTGGTTGTTTGCCGATGGCTCCGCAGATGATCTGGCCTATGCCAACCGGGTTCTTGATTTCATGGAGCGTGAACAGGCCGAGGCCATTGTCCCCTCTCTCTGGGGACTGGAAGCGACCAACGTGATTGCCAAGGCAGAAGTCAGGGGAATCGTCACGGAAGCTCGCAGCATGGAATTTGTCGGGCTACTGAAGCAAATGGCAATAATCCCGGATGCCATGACATTCGAGAGTTCCTTATCTGATACTTTGCAGTTTGCAAGACGACATGGCTTGTCTGCCTATGACGCATCCTACCTGGAACTAGCCTTGCGAAACGGGACTCCACTGGCAACCCTGGATGAGGGTTTAAAGAAAGCAATGAGCCAATCCGGCGTGGACTTATTTGCACATAAAGTAGAATAACGAAGAACTTTCAGCGAAACAACAAATAATGATTAAAGCCAAGCCAAATCTTGCACCATCAGGAAATCGTTTTCTTTCAAACGCGAAGAAGGTCAAGCAGGATGAGTTCTATACCCAGCTTGGTGACATCAGCAACGAACTGAAACACTACAAAGCGCAATTGCGCAACAAAACGATTCTTTGCAACTGCGACGACCCGTTTGAAAGTAACTTCTTCAAGTATTTTGCGCTCAACTTCAATACGCTCGGCCTCAAAAAACTCATCGCTACGAGCTACACGAAATCACCGATTGTTGGGGGGCAATTACCGCTCATTGCAATCGAAGGTCTCAAACCAGAAGGTAAAGAGCCCTACGTGGTAGAAATTAACGAGATTCCAGACCAGAACGGCGATGGTGCCACAGACATCGCCGACGTGGAATATCTTCTCAAGCACAACGCCAACACGGCCAGGTCGCTCATGAGCGATGGCATCTATAGTGGCGGTGATTTTCGCAGCCGTGAGTGCCTGGAGTTATTACAGCAGGCAGACATCGTTATCACCAATCCACCTTTCTCTTTGTTCCGTGAATATGTTGCGCAACTTATTGACTACGATAAACAGTTTTTGATTATTGGTAGTCAAAATGCCATAAGCTATAAAGAAGTCTTCAAGCTGATAAAGGAGAATAAAGTTTGGCTCGGCGTTGACAACGGTGGGACGAAATGGTTTCGTGTCCCAGACGACTACGACATTCAAACTGAATCTCGTAAAAAAATCGAGAACGGTATCAAGTATTTCAGTATGGGAAGTATTATGTGGTTCACGAATATGGACAACCCAAAGCGCCATGAAGAAATACCGCTCTACAAAAAATATTCGTCAACTGAGTATCCGAAGTATGACAACTACGATGCGATTGAGGTTAGCAAAGTGGCGGAAATTCCGGTAGATTATGACGGCGCTATGGGCGTGCCAATTACCTTCCTTGATAAATATAATCCAGAGCAGTTTGAGATTTTGGGTATAACAGATAGAGATAATAATTCTGGATTAAAAACTAAAGAATACACACAAGGAGGTGCACCAAACCCGGGGGATTTGAATAGACGAGGTGTAATCAGGATTGGGAGCGAGTACAAATCCACCTACGCCCGTCTTTTAATCATGAGAAAAATATGAAAATTGAATTGAAAGAAATCGCCATCCGTGAACTGACTGACGGCTACGAAGATAAGTCTGAAGAAGGTGTGTGCGGTTATAGAGGAAACTTGAACATTCGCCCAGCTTTTCAGCGCGAGTTCATCTACAAAGAAAAGCAGCGCAACGAAGTCATCAACACCGTGCGCAAGGATTTTCCATTGAACACCATGTATTGGGTTGTGGCAAGTGGTGGGTTCGAACTTATGGACGGCCAGCAGCGTACCGTGAGTATCTGCCAGTATATTCAAGGTGACTTTGCGGTAGAGATTGACGGATCGCCGATGTTTTTCAACAACCTCACGGCTGAGAAGCAAAATCAGATTCTGGATTATGAACTTTCAGTTTACGTGTGCGAAGGCACAGAAGGCGAAAAGCTGGATTGGTTTAAGATCATCAACATCGCGGGTGAAAAGCTGACCGATCAGGAATTGCGCAATGCGATTTACACAGGACCGTGGCTCACAGATGCAAAGCGGTGGTTTTCCAAAAGCGGTGCTCCAGCGTATCAAATCGGGGAGAAGTATGTGAATGGTTCCCCGATTCGGCAGGATTATTTGGAAAAAGCTCTGGAGTGGATTTCAAGTGGCAAGATTGAAAACTATATGAGCCGCCACCAGCATGACACTGACGCACAAGAACTATGGCAATATTTTCAGGAAGTGATTGCTTGGGTTCAACGTACTTTTCCGCAGTATCGTTCAAAAATCATGAAGGGGCTTGACTGGGGTGGGTTCTACAACGGCCACAAGGACGACAAGCTGAACGCAGCGAAGCTGGAACAACGCATTACGGAACTCATTGATGACGACGAAGTGGACAACAAGAAAGGCATTTACGAATACCTTTTGACGGGCAACGAGAAAACCTTGAGCTTGCGAGCATTCGACGAAAAAATGAAGGTAAAAATCTACGAGAAGCAGAATGGCATTTGCCTAATCTGCCACAAGCATTTTGAAATTGGCGAAATGGAAGCCGACCACATTATCCCATGGAGCCAAGGCGGAAAGACAGTGTCTGAAAATTGCCAGATGCTCTGCAAGATGGACAACAGGATAAAAAGCGGGAAATAGCATCCATTTGGTTCCAGCCTGTTTTGATTGTATTGATTCAAGTCTAAAAGATACTTATGGACCAGTTGGCTTCTGTATACCATAATATGGTGTTTGACACCATATTAAATATATGATGCAATACCTCTGATGAAATCAATCAAACTTTTTCATACCAAGGAAGTTTATGGGCGCGGTTTTATCGAAATCGTGATTTGGCATGTTCCGCAATGTGTCTCCCCTTCAGCGCATCACTATAAATATCGGCTGGTTTATGTGGTGGATGGGAAACGAATGGTCGGCTATGACAACGAACGTGGCAAAGGCGATCATAAGCATGTGGATAACCATGAGGAACACTACCATTTTGTAGATCCAGCCAGCTTGATGACCGACTTCCTGTCTGATGTAAAAGGAGTACAGAAATGAGCAAATCTGTTTTGAATATAAAAGTGGGCGACACCCTGGATGCTAACCTTACACGGGCGGCCTCTATGATGAGCGCATTGGATCGCGGCGAAACTCCTGAACCCTATTTCGGTATTGGCTTTCCTGATGTAAGTCAGCTATTTTCTGTCTTTACGCCCTGTCGATGGAACATGCTTGCCATGCTTCGTGAAGGGGGCGCAATGACTGTTGCAGAACTCTCCAGACGATTGAAACGCAATTATAAAAACGTGCATAACGATGTGGAAAAGCTTATCGAATGGCAAGTTGTAGCGAAAGATGAAAATGGCCGCATTCATGTGCCCTACTCCGAAATTATGGTGGATGTATTGTTGCCGCACGGACAGGCAGCCTGAACTGATATTGCGACCACTTCTTCATCTTAGATTTTACCAGGTATCAGGTTTATGAAATAACTTTAAAAAAATAGGATCTTAGGATGATAGTGTAAATTTGTTCTTAAAAATCTGAGTAACACAAGATAAAGATTATCACGGCGATATTTAAAGCAGATACAGTCTATATTGAACTCCGTGGCATTTACACAGAATCTTTTACAGGCTCGTCTTCTTCGATTACTAGCCTGACTTCATCCCCATGACTTATATTTAATTTCTGGCTTAATTTAGAATATGAAAGGAGTTCAAGCACATTAGCACCAAGCTCTCCACGATATATCCAGCACATAATGCCTAGATCATTAATCCTGGTTACCCTGGCAAATTCGTACACATAGCCCTCGGTATAACCACCAGCATAGCCATCAACATAACCCTCCCCTCCTTTCCGTTTCACCTTTTTCAGAAACTGGTCAAACCAGGATCTGACTCCTTCAGTTAAGATGCCTGAATTAACATCCACATTAAAAGTGCCAGGAACACAACGTTCTATCCAGGAAAATTTGCGCCTGCAATTTTCAGTCACCTGTTGCCAATAGCTGGAAACACAGCCCATACCCTGCACATATATGCCTTTTAATTCCTTTTTTTTCATAAATGAAATTTTCCAGAATAATTAAGCTGCTCCAAAATGATTACTTACTGCTGCTAAAATTTCATCTTCCATTGGGAACCCACCACCTATTGCCAGCACCTCTAATTTAAGCGATTTTTAACATCATTGAAACAATGAATAGAGCGATGTTCGCTAACGCTTTACGTTTAACGTGTAACGTTATAAAATATCACTTATGATATTAAGCTTTGAATGTGCAGACACCAGAACCCTATACCAAGGTGGAGGTATTGCGCGTTTCTATAATATCGCTGCTGTAGCGCAACGAAAGCTGCAACAGCTAGATAGTGCTGTGACATTAGAGTTTCTTCGTTCCCCACCTGGTAATCATTTGGAGAGACTTAAAGGCAATCGTAAGGGGCAGCACAGCATTCGTATTAACAATCAATGGAGAATCTGTTTTGTTTGGACAGAGAAAGGCCCAGAACATGTTGAGATCGTTGATTATCATTAGGAGCACACTATGAGCAAAATCCAGAATCGTATGCGCCCGATCCATCCAGGTGAAGTCCTGCGTGAAGATTTCCTTAACCCACTGAATATGAGCGCAAATGCTCTTGCAATCGCACTTCATGTTCCTGCTACCCGCATTGGTGAAATTATCCATGAGCGGCGCAGTGTCACCGCTGATACGGCTTTGCGTTTATCTCGTTATTTTGGAGGTGATGCGCTGTCGTGGCTAAATTTGCAACAGGCCTATGATCTTAAAATGGCAGAACAACAGCTCATCACCAGGATTACCAGTGAAGTTCAACCTATGAAACAGATGATATGTGCCTAGTTCTTAAAGATTAAACTTCCGGCTGTATTTAGGCGTAGGAGGTTTAGATCTCAATTGAATCCATCGGAGGCTGTGGCTCGACTTCTGACCCCTGAAAACCGGGGCCTTTTGTTCATGGCTGATGAATAAAACCGTTATCAGCGGAAGAATTGATTCACAATCAACAACGCTGATTTTGCTCCCTTGGCAAAAAAATCAACTCTGTAAAATAGAATCATGCAAACAAGAAAAGAAAGAAAACCTCGATGAAAGCAAAATCTAAAATGACCGGAATGAGTGGCAATGAATAAAAAATCTATATTAGTAATAATTTTCTTTTCAATTGGGTTGATAGGTTGCACTACGACTATTGTTGACCTAAAAAATAATAGTAAAAATAAACAAGAATGGGAAGTAGCTGCGCCAGTTGAAACTGTGTTTAAAAAGTACAAAGAATATGCAGACCAAAACATGGCCGGTGGAGATTTCTTATGGAGCGGTGGTCTAAGGGTAAAAGGATTTTTCTATGGCCGTGACGCTGAACTTTACGTCAAAATGGGAGGTAATTCATTGTTTCGTGTTACATACCTATATTTTAACCTAAAAAAAGAAGCAGGCGGAACTCTGGTTACTACTTGGTACTACAACGGCGCTTGGGAATCTAATGCCCAAGAGTTCATAACGTTGCTACCTACCAAAATTTTAAGGAGTGGTTCTTGATTTTCGAAAAGCTATATAGAAATGTTCGGTTTCCCGCAAAGTAGAAATGTCCGCTTTTACTTGTGGATTCAACTGGTCGAAGCAACATAATATAATCTGCGTAAGCAGAAGGAGGTCGAGTAATGGCTAAAAAATTTTCGCGGCTTAGGGAAAAGATGTTGCACGAATAACGTAAGAGGGCTAACAAAAGAGCCAAGGAATTGCTTGCCGAAATGCCTTTACAGGAACTACGGCAGGCCAGGGGTTTATCCTAGCAGGTTCTGGCGTCTATCCTGCATATCAAACAGCCGTCTGTTGCCAAGATGGAACAACAAACAGATATGTATATATCTACCCTTCGCAGCCATGTTGAAGCAATGGGTGGAGAGATGGATATTGTGGCCCGTTTTCCAGAAGGAAATGTAAAAATCTCCATTTTCTCAGAACTAAAGATAGTTTTTTTAATTCGACATCCGCTTTACAACCACCCTTGACAAAAAAAATAAATCTATACAATAGAATCATGCAAACAAGAAAAGAAAGAAAACAAATGAACAAAATGATTTTTGCAGTAATTGTGGCTGTGATAGGGTTGGCTGGATGTGCTGGCATTCCCATGAAAGATAGTAACAAGGTGGTTGGCACTAGTGGTTATTTCATGGCGTACCAGGGTTTTTTTCATCAGAAATATATATGCAGTCTGGTTGAACCGCAGAGTGTCTGTTTGCATCGATCTGACTATAAATTGATTGATGGATTTATTAAAAATGATTTCTGGAAAGGTACATTAGCAATGGAAATGCTTGTACCAAAAAACATTAATGTGCATAACGGCGATATTCTTAAATTTAAGAATGCACACTTGGTAAAACAGGAAGTATTAAATGCACAGTTCGCAGGTGTTGCCAGAACAGCTAATAAAACTGATAGCTCGTGTCAATATAAATTAAGTACGCTCGGAACTGCTAGTAATAATTTCGGTAAAATTCAATGCAATGGATGGACGCCGAAAAAGCTTGAAAACCTGATGATGTAAACCAGAAGCCCCTTTCGGGGCTTCTTTCATTTAGGGCAGGGTTGCTGTTCCATTTAGCAGAGCGTTTGGATCGATGGGAGCAATGGGGATGGTCTGCTGCGGCATCTGCCCGTTGCTCATTTCAATCGTCCTGTTCTCCTGAACG
>JAGWIG010000158.1 GCA_028873515.1 Pseudomonadota bacterium
GTATCGAAGCTCGGAAATTCCTCATCCTCCTTCAGGATTTTTACCAGTCCATCCTCAGAGGAGGCAATGCGGATACAGATACGGTCGATAAGCGCTGATTTAGCTGATTTATCTGTTTTACGGGAGACAGGCTTTTTTCTGGCCATTTTATTTACTCAACGCCCGCGCCATCTTGCGTCCCAGCACCTTATTAGCTTTAGCCTTGACCTCTTCAGCCTGTCCCGCAGAAAGCTTTCCCTTCTCTTCCATCTGCGTAGCACGAGCCTTGGCATTCACGGCGTGCGCGAGATCATTGACGGGATATTTCTTGCCCGGCAGCGCGTATTCAGACTGCGGCATGGCATTGCGCTGGGACTGCGTGAGAGTAGACATTTGCGACTCCTGAAATTATTTACAATATATTTATAAAAAGTGCTTGCATTTGTGATTAATGCGTGTAGACTATCAATTGTAGTCACTCAACAAACACACAAAGGAAAAAGATCATGAATACAAACGACATTTACAGCACAGACGAATTTCGCGTACAAGACAAATCAAATGTCCGGTTCCGGGGCGCAAAAACGAAGTTCGATATCTACGCATTGGACCCCTCCCAAAAAGCTTACATTTTTGCCGGACGCGGATTTGCAAACGGATTTGATCGGAGCGATGCCGCGTGCATCCGCGCGTTTTTGCTGGATAGCGACGAATGAGCCGTCCCCGTTCCCCACGCCTGATTGCCGCCCTTGCTGCTGTCGAGGGTGGCATGACGGTTTACCGGGCTGCCAAGACTTTCGGTCTGGATCAATCCGTCATTCATCGAACCTTAAAGCCGCCAGCCAAAGAAAAATGCCCATGCTGTGGGAAAACCATCACAAAAAAATAGCCCCGGTCAAGGGGCTTTGGTTATGAGTGGCCTGTGGTGAATTTCAGGCTTAACGGGTCAGGTACGCACCATGCTCTCGCACACCCAATGTTTCAGGGCTTTGCCGTCTCGTTCATTCTTCAGCACATCACCATTGTGCTTTCACTCATAAGTTTGGAGACTGTAAAGGGAAGCGCCTTAAGTGACGGGATCGCCATATTCCCACCTGCCACTCGATCAATCTCCAAGCGTATAAATGAAAAAACCCCGCATTGGCGAGGTTGTTGCATTTCTTTAGGGCGAATAAACCTATCGGTCGGTTCGGCACATGTTATATTTTCCCGCGACACACGAGATCTATCAGCCTTGGTTGTTTTATATCATTCATATAAATATAACGCAAGCAATTATTCTGTTAAATCTATCAAATAATTATATACCACCACAATGAAACACATTCCATTTATCAAAAGAATAAACTTATAAGAATGCGAAATTGGGTGAATAAAAATTAGCATCGATATAAAATTCCCAAATAAAATACATAACAATAAAGACATCACGCAATGATATGCCCACGGTAATTTATTAATTTTCATAATCTTTCCACTTTTCTAATTCAATGTTTGTTTTCACATTAACCTTGCGGTCAATATCACCTAAGTAATCGTGGATTTGTCCAAGCCGTTTATTCAGTTTTTCCACCTGATCCAGATTCATCTTTAATGCACGGGCACGTTCTCTGTCTTTAAAACGATGAATGCCTGTTCCATTGCATGAGGAACATTGAACCAATGTTTGTGCCTGGATAACCTGACCGTTTCCTCCACAATGCCTGCACTTGTCCATCAACCATTCATCAAGGACACATTTGCAAATAGAGTGAATAAAATTCCTGCTTTCCTTTTGTTTTCTGAAAAGCCGTGTGAGTAATAAAAGTGCTGGTTTATAGCTTTTGGCGTCATTGTCGTATTTAACGCGCCAGAGAAGCGTCCCGATGCGTTCAGATTTCGAGAAGGCCCCAAGTCGATCTACCGGGCGTTCATGCAAATCATCGGAATCCAGCGAGGAATTCAATGCCGCCGCAACGGACTCTCTCAGGTTAGGCATTTATTCTTTTCCTTATATTTTTTACACCGCTTCATTATTTTATTTCCCTTAAGGCACATTTCACGCTGCAGGACATGTTGATGGTAAATACATCCTTGACATGTCCTGGCTTCCTTACGTTCATAAACAATAGCCGGGTCACCAAACATGTAAGAAGGAAAAGTCATCCTCGTAGAGACCTTACCCAGATGCATAATCTGGCATGATCGAGATTAAGCAATGCACAGATATTTTCTACTGAGAAAACGTGATCTTCTCCTCCTCCCAATAGATAAATCCTGGCACGTTTACAGGCGAGATTTTTCCATGAAGTTCTACTATCTTTGATAGCACAGGCCAAAACTGCAGTAGCCAGATTCTTGTAGGCTCGGAATTCATCAAGTCCTGCATCTTCATTTGTCAAATCATCAGCAACGCTCATGTCCATATTCACCTCCAGAAATTAAGGAAGAATCCCCATGGTTAACTGTTCAACCCATTTACCCAAAGTTCGAGAAATCCATTCCCATTGCAGCGGCCACAATGAAGGGGAACGATGAATTTCAAGATGACATGCAGGACAAACAGGCATGGATGCCCAATCAGGAGCTTTAAGGGCCCCACCACTGAAATGCCCAACTCCTTTGATGTGATGGGCCTGAATATCTATGGTCGTTTCACACCGACAACACGGAAGCGTTCTGACAAATTCTAGATAACGATCAAACCTCCAGGTTTTTTCTTTTAGAATTTCTGGCATCGTTTCCACTCGTCAAAAGGGCGCATGATCGCTTCACGAAATATCCTGGCAGCTGCTGGGTTGTGATCCAGTTCTCGTCGAGACTGAACACCACAAATCGTTCGGACAATTTCTCCTGAAGTAAATGAATCGAATCGATAAGGGCTCCATCCTTTCGTTTCTAGCCATTTCCAAAAATTAGGGTCATTGCAAAGAATCCCGGCCCATTTCGTTAATTCACCCCCTTTTTGATTAGGTTTTGTGCTCACCATAAATTCCTTTGTTGTGGGGCAAGCTGTAGCGGAATGGCGAGGCGATGGGTGATTGAGTCTTTTCT
>JAGWIG010000159.1 GCA_028873515.1 Pseudomonadota bacterium
TGGACTTGTTTATGCCGCAAATTTGAGTTTCTCCCTATACTCGAGGGGGCTTAGTGATCCAAGTGAGATTTTAATGCGCTTTTCGTTATACCAGTGGATGGATGAGTCGACGACCTCAATGAATTGCTCAATGGTTACAGATTGCCAGTTCCGCACGTAGAACAGTTCCGTTTTCAATCGCCCAAAGAAACCTTCACAGGCCGCATTATCGGGCGAGCATCCTTTACGTGACATCGAGCGGATCAGCTTTGCATCGCACACCCGTGAGAGCCACCCAGGCCAGCGATAATGGGCGCCACGATCCGAATGAACAATGGGTCGTGCGCTGCTATGGGCTATCGTTTCAATAGCTGCATCCAGCATGGAGTTCACAAGCCCGGCATCAGGGCTCGTGCCCATTGACCAACTGACCACCAGTCCATCGAAACAATCAATTATTGGTGAGAGATACACCTTGCCAGCCGGAATCTGGAATTCCGTGATATCGGTGAGCCACTTTTCATTCGGAGCTGCTGCCTGGAAATCACGGTTAATGACATTTTCTGGCGCAGGGCTGATTTCACCAAGGTAAGAACCGTAGCGTCGCCGCTTTGTTGAGGCAACGATTAAATGCTCTTCTTTCATCAGACGCCGCACGACCTTCCCGGAAAGGACGATATGCAACCTGCCCAGTGCAGACCGAATCCGACGATAGCCGTAGCAGCGGTGATTGTGCCCGAAGAGGTCTGAAATGAAATAACGCACGTCAGCATATTTGTCAGGAGATCGTAGTCGTCCCCGGTGATAAAAGTAAGAACTGCGTGCAAGATTCAGTTCGGCAAAGAGTTCAGGCAGCATATAGGTTTGCCTCAGGGCATCAACCAGCAGGGTCTTCTCCCGGTTTGTCAGAAGTCGCAGATCGATGCCCAGATCTTTTTTTAGCAGTTCATTGGCCTTTTTCAATAGGTCATGTTCAAGACGCAACTGCCGAATATCACGACGTAGCGCTTCGACTTGTTGCTCCAGTTCTGTTGTCCCCGGAAGGGGTGATGAATCATCATGGTGTGTCATGGATGCCGGAACCTCATAACCGGGTAGCTGATTTTTCCATTTATACAATGTCTGCCGACTCACGCCAACCCTATGTGCAATCGCTCGCGTACTTTCCCGCCGAGTGCACAAATCAATCACTGCCGCCTGCTTCACCTCTCGATGATGCGTTACGGCCTTGCTTTTACTGACGACGCGCTTGTTGACTTCAGGGTGTAACGCATTGACCCAGGCCCTGAGGGTTCCACGCCCAGGATAGCCCAATGCCTTCGCAGTCCAGGCAAAACAGTTACCGTGGTTCATATAATGCTCGACAGCCATCCTTTTCTGTTTGTCCGAATACTTCGGCCTCGAACGAACATAGGCCACCGGCAAATCCTGATATCGTACGTATTCGCGATACCAGCTTTTTAATGCATTCTTTGTCGGATAGCCTAACTGGCAAAGAGTTGCTGCGGTGTGTTTCCCAAGTTTTATGTAGAGCCTGACCGCTCGAATGCGGTCATCGTATGAATATATTATAGACTCCCTCCAGGTAGTCCAAGATTTTTACCGCACCCCCAGGTGGGTCAGTTTACTTGGCCATTAACACGACACCCCGTTATAGCGCAGGGATGATTTATTTGAAGCTGCGTATGGCCGAACATCTCATCAATCACAAGAGGCCCGATTGGCTGCATGTCGAAGTTGGCCTTCAGGTTAGGCTGCGCAAACGCAAGAAGGTGCCGATATCGGAGCGTCAGCCCTTGGAGTGGCCTCAGCAAGCCAATCAGGTATGGTCGATGAGTTTCGTGTTCGACAGAACCGCCGGGTATGTGCCATCAAGTGTTTGACGGCCGTCGATGAAGCTGACCACGAAGCGTAGCTATCGAACCAGAGCAGAGCATCAGTGGTCATGTTCTGCCCGTATTCTGGATCGGCTTGCGGTAAAACGCGGCTTGCCGCAAGCGATTCACACTGACAATGGTAAGGAGCTCTGTGGTCGGGCAATGCTGGCCTGGGCATATGCCCATGGGGTGAAGTTGTTTCGGATCCGGCAAGACAAGCCTAATCAGAATGCTTATATCGAATCGTTCAACGGACGATTGCGGGATGAGAGCCTGAACGAACACTGGTTCGTCAGCCTGGTGCATGCCAAGACGGTGATCGAGGGTTGGCGGCGAGAGTACAAATGAAGAACGATCAAAAAAATCACTAGGTGGTCTGGCGGCTTCAGCCTACGTAGCGCAGATGGCAGAAAAACCGGTTACATTAACTGCGGACTTTAAAGTTCCGTACTACTGAAAAGCGGGGAGACGTCGCCACAAGACTTGGTTCATCATATGAAAAGAAAAGGGGGCTAGTTGTTAAATACCCTGTAGCTAAAAGTTAATTTCAAACGCTGTACATCCAGTAGTGTTGATAGAAGTTGATTTATCAAACTTAAATTAGGATTTTTCCTACAACAATTTCAGAGTTTTGCTAATACTTTTATATATGAAATTAGTTTAAATTCATTGAGCATGCTTGGAAGGGTTAGTCTTTATGCCAACGGATAGTAAGTAATTGAGGAACAGTTTATTAGTAAAAAGCGGCTAAGGTTCTATCCTTAATTGTATTTCTACTACAAGAATTGACTGGATGATTTGGCCACCTAGGTTATCTGGCTCTACTGTACGTCATGTATTTCGATGGCGTAATAGTTTGTGCTGAATACAATAAAACGAAGTAAATATAGCATGTTACGTTACAATTATTGAACGGTATTTGGGTGTGTGTTTTAAAAGTAAAGTTCAGAATGGCAGTTTACTAGATAGTTGATATTTTCCATTTCAAGAGAGTGGTATTGTAGTAGCCCCCTGATTTGCAGTACCGGCAATATTCCTTAAACTAACGACTGGGAGTATTGCTATGGATATGACTATGAGCAACAGGGATGACAGGCCGGTTGAGGTGCTAACCGGTGTCCAGCGCCGGAGGCGATGGACAGCAGAA
>JAGWIG010000160.1 GCA_028873515.1 Pseudomonadota bacterium
CACAGGCATGGCTTAGTACATGGTCAGAAGGCTTAGCAGGATTAACCACGTTGGAAATTCAGACTGGATTGCAAAGCAGCTTGAATGTCGAATGGCCTCCAAGTCTGCCTCAATTCCGTAATCTCTGTAAACCCTTACCCGATTACGAATCCCTGTTCAACGAGGCGTGCCGTGAATGCGGAAAACATGCCGCGAACCGAAAGTGGACGAATCGAATGTCCTATCATGCTGCGAACGTATTCGGCCATTTCGAGCTGAAGAACGCAACCTGGTCAGCAGCCAAGATTCGCTGGACGAAAATCATTGATGAGCTGAGAGCTATAGGGGATCTTGATCCCATTCCCGAATATCGCGACGCCATCCCTGCGCCTGGTCGCACAACTCCTGACATGAAACGAATCAATCACTATCTGGCTACCCTTCATGGAATTGTCGGAAATACGGAAAGAGCCAAGGAGCTAGGGCAATGAACGTCATCGTCCTTCATGACACCGACATGCGGTTCATTCTTCGTAAATGGCATGGAACCTATGTTTGCGGTGAATTTGAAGGAACGGTCAGGGAGATAGCCGAGCAGTTGGAGGAAAGTATCGGAATGCCGGTTTATTTCGTTAAATGGAGAGCAGCGTCAGAAAAGGTTCGGCCATGAGTGCTCTAATCATGATGAGAGTAGTAAAAGGCGCACTAATCCCCGCAGACAATTATTCAGCAGAGCAGCTCAGGCAATCAAAATTATCTGTTGGTGAAATCGTTGGAACAAAAATTTCAAAATGCCGTAACCCAGGATTTCATCGACTGGTTCACAGGTTCGGAAAGTTGGTACGTAAAAATATCGAAGGATTTGAATTGTTAGATAACCATCTGACACTGAAGCGCTTGCAGCTTGAAGGAAATATCGGATGTGAAGAATTAAAAATCATCATATCAGGGTTAGGGGAGGTTACGCAGAGAATTCCTAAGAGCATCGCTTTCGACTTGATGGATGAAATGGAATTTCATGATCTGATGCTCGGATTTTGTCGTTTTGTTTCTGATCGGTATTGGCAAAATCTTACCGAACATCAAATCCTGGAAATGGCAGAGGGAATGATCGATGAGTGAATTAATGAGCCCACTTACAATTCATGGCGACAATGTCCTCATATTGCCAACGCTTCCCTCCTCGTTTGTGCAAACGTGCATCACTTCCCCTCCTTATTTTGGATTAAGGGATTATGGGGTTGAACCTACAAACTGGCCTGAGATTACGTATGTGCCTATGGCTGGAATTAATCCTCTTACTGTCCCTCCCATGGTTTGTTGCTTGGGTCAAGAGTCTAATCCTGGATCTTATACTGCCCACCTGGTTCACGTATTTCGGGAAGTCAGGCGCGTGCTGCGGGACGATGGAACGCTGTGGCTTAACCTGGGAGATAGTTATGCGGGCAGCGGGAAATGTTCAAATCCAGATGGAAGTGCGCATAAGTCAAAACTTGTTGGTAAGCAAGGTGAAAACAAAGGCATGTTGTATGGAATAAATAAACCCCAAAAAGCCAATAAAATTGGGTTAAGGGCTAAAGATTTGATGGGAATTCCATGGAGAGCGGCTTTTGCATTGCAGGCTGACGGTTGGGTTTTAAGACAGGACATTATCTGGTCAAAACCTAATCCCATGCCGGAATCGGTCAATGACAGGTGCACCAAATCCCATGAATACATTTTCATGTTCTCAAAAAATCAGCACTATTACTATGATTCAGAAGCCATAAAAACGCCCCCCTCTCCATCTTTAATCAAACAAGTGAACGAAGGCTACCAAGGATCATCCACCAAAGACTTTGATGCCTGTGGTGTGCAAAACGCATCCTCTACAAAAAGCAGAATTATCGGCCAATGCCGGAAAAAAATAGACAAGCAGCGCGGACATTCACGGCGGCACGCCGGATTCAATGAACGGTGGGATTTGATGACAACCAACGAACAACGTTCGTTGGGAGCAAATAAGAAATCAGTATGGAATGTGGCGACAAAACCTTATAGAGGCGCACATTTTGCAACATTTCCCTCTGAGCTTATCGAACCCTGCGTTCTGGCTGGAAGTGGTGTTAATGATTGGGTAATGGATATTTTTGGAGGTTCTGGAACGAGTGCTGAGGTGGCCTTAAAGCATGGCAGAAAATCACTCATCATTGAACTCAACCCTACGTACGTCGAATTGTCCAAGAGTCGGCACATCAATCTGCAACGTGATTTGCTCACTTGTGCGAGGGCGATATGAACTACCGCAACAACAGAATCCGACAGGCCGCCAGGCATGAGCAGTGCACGTTGCGTTTCCCATGCTGCGACTATGGCACGGATACCACGGTCTGGTGCCATTCTAATCTGCTAGAGGATGGTCACGGAACAGGCATCAAGGCGCATGACCATTGTGGGTGTTTCGGATGCGTATCGTGCCATGACGTGCTTGACAGACGTATCTTTTTAGAAGGATGGAGTAATCAGGAAATCCTGAACAGGTTTCACCAGGCCATGAAGAAGTCTTGGCTAGTCCTGCTGGAAAAAGGGGTGCTGAAATGAGGTCCATCAACCCATCAGAGCATCAGATTCAATCCGCTTTCGTGGAATGGTGTTTTTTGAATCAGACAAATTTCTACGGTTTGCACATGGGCTTTGCCATTCCAAACGGTGGGTTGCGGCACAAAATGGTTGCCGAAAAGCTTAAGAAAGAAGGTGTCAGGCCGGGAGTGCTGGATTGGTGTCTGCCGATCAGCAATGGAAAATACCATGGTTTGTTTATCGAATTTAAATCAAGAAAAGGGCATCTTTCCAGCGTACAGATCACTGAAATTGGATATCTGGAATTTTTCGGCTGGAAAACAGCGGTGTGTCATTCAACAGAAGAAGCCATTGATGTCATTAAATCCTATTACGGAAAGGACTCTTGATGGCGCTTGATTCCTTTTATTATCAGGACCCGGCCAAGGTCATTGAAATCCTGGAAGAGCGAAGCTGCATC
>JAGWIG010000161.1 GCA_028873515.1 Pseudomonadota bacterium
GGATTCTAAAAAAATCCCCCGACCAGCGGGGGTGAAGGGAATAGAGAGTAATGAATAACAACACGTTCTTTTTATATCATAAATATTCCTGAATATCAACAGGCCATTCTAGCTCCGGCACAAATTCCATCACCATCTTGCACAACCTTTTCGCATCGTCCCGCTTCGGAGCCTTCGTAATCCCGTTCATCAACTTACCACCCCAGCAGGGGTTATGCCCCAAGGTCATGCTGATATCGCTGATAGGACGATAGTATTTACGTAGAAGTATCATTATTCTTTGCCAGTCCATCATTTATCTTCCATCAGTTTATTAAGTGCTTGCACCATAATGTATCCATTTTTATCGAACAAAAGGTCAAGAACTAATTTTGCTTGTTCTTTTGTTATTTCTGCGTAATGTGCAAACAAGCTTAGATGATAATCATCCCGCATATCAGTTTCAAATCTACGTAGATCACCCCGTATCAAGCTTTCAGGAATATTATTATCAGGATTGTCATAATCACCCTGAAGACTGTTTCTGCTTACTACACGATCGTATGTCATTGGATAACCCATATTATTTCCCTTTCTCAATATCGTATTATCAGAATAATAAAAAGGATATGAATAATCTATCAATGTGAATATTGTAAATAATTCCATTATCTAACCTTCAAAACCACCACCAGTTAATAAATAATGCAATGGATAAAAGTACGAATCCTGTGACAGTTGTATCAAATATTTCATCAGATTCTACAAACCAACCCCATGCTATAAATACCGCATCTATTATCATCAAGCCTAAAATTGTATGCATTTATCCCCCTAACACCTCGGCCCCTTATCATTCATTCCATTTACCAAATGAATTTCAATATTAACAGGTTCAACAGGTTCATCTGGTTTAAACTCCCGTAATGGCGAGGCTTTCATATTTATCCTTTTATCTTATGAACGGGGACGTCTTCTTCAGTCCACTTGATTCTTGGCGGTAAAATTCCACGGCTTTTAGTCATGCTATTTTTCTTTCAACTTGAACCGTTCTTCGATATGTTTTTGTTAAATCTGACTTGATGGTATATCCACGGCGCCGTAATGCATTGGAAAGAAGCGCCCTGTCATGATGACTGTGTTGGGCCTGTCGCAAGAGGCCAAAGTAACTATTGGCGACCTCGAAAAGCTCATTCATGGGTATCGTATTTATTCTTCTAATGGCCTCATAAACCGTGCGTTTGCGGGTGCTACGGTTCCATGGCTTGATGAGCTGCCCAACAAAATCAACGCCTCGTTCGATGGGCTGCAAAATTGTTTTTGAGGGATTCACATGCAGAGATAGATTTTCCGGCAACCATGATTCTATATCGCGTTTTACATCATTCAGCCATTGCTTTGATTCATGTAACAAAATAAAGTCATCGACATAACGAATGTAATGTTTGGCATGTAATTGGTGCTTGCAATGCTGGTCGAAAGCATCTAGCAATACATTGGCAAAAAATTGTGAGGAAAGATTACCGATTGGCAACCCAAGATGAGAAGGATGGTTACCAAGACGTTTGTGGGATGGGACCCGGTTTAATCTTTCGGGATTTCCACGGTATTCGAAATTCTGGCGCGGATCATGGAAAAGGACTGTGTCGGCCAGTTGTAGCCACCATGGTTCGCTAATCTTTTCTGCCAATTTGGTATGAACCATTTGCTTATCAATACTGACGAAGAAATTAGCCAGATCCATCTTTAGGTAATAAGCTTCCTTACTCCAGTTTTGCGTGATACTTCTTATTTTTGATTCAAGTCTTTTGACCGCATAAAGCGTTCCGCGCCCAGGTATGCATGCGCAACTATCTGCAATGAACGAAGCGTAGAAGCGTGGTGAAATATGGTTATACAACAAATGATGAACGATTCGATCGCGGAATTCCGCAGCCCAGACTTCACGCGGTTTTGGATGGGTTATGACGAAACAGATACTTTTACCAGGTGTATAGACACCATTAATCAAATCCTCATATAGTTTAAAAAGGTTATGTTCCAGATCCTGTTCAAATAGCAGTGCTGTTTGGCTATTACGTTTATTCTCACGACAGTCAAAATAGGCCTTGGTTAATTCTTCAAAAGAAAAATCAGCATGAAAGCGAACGGTTTGATTTGCGAACGGCCCGGGCACGCATTTTGTTGTTGGTGTTGTTGTAATTCTGGTTTCCATTGTTGAAGTTCTGATACCAGGCCGCATCGTGCTATCTACGTCACCCTGCCGAAGACTTTCGCCGATCAACAGAGAAACTGCGCCAGACGATTGCGGGAATTTCCCGGTCGTATCTGTTATGCGCATGTCGGTGGTCTCTTGAGCCAGCGGCACGACCAGATCAATATTTCGCTCAGTCATAATGGCCTTGACCTTTCATGAAACGGGCGTTTTTGAAAAACGTCGCCATCCACCTGCTTGCTTACCTACCTTGTTCGTGAGTTCAATCGCTTTCGCGTATTGACCTGTTGAAATAAGTCGTTTATCCCGTGACAGACGAAGAAGCAAATCAGCAACCTGTAATCGCTCAATAAGTGATTCCAGGTGCAATGTTTTTTCTATCGCGCAATTCGCCCGAAATATAAGGACCACAATCTCGACGCACTCATCACGAAGTTTTCCGCCAATGGAAATCTTGAAATCTCTCGGCATGTTTTTGGCAAGATCCGTGATAGCGTCAAGAAGATCATAAGCAACTTTATAAATAGGTAATTCAGTGTGGAGAGTCATGCTGATAAAAACCTAAATAGTTAAATTACAAAATAGCTAATCTGCGAACGGCCCGGGCACGCAAACTGCCGTTGGTGCCGTCGTAAAACTGGTAGCCATGGTCGAAGTCCTGACACCAGGCGTAGCCATCTGAAGAATGAGCCTCGGATGACCAATACCATGCTGATTCAAAATGTTGTTTGGCATTAGCAAAGAGAAGGGATTGTTCCGATCGAGTAGGAAGTTCGCCCCCCGATTTTTCTGCAAAGC
>JAGWIG010000162.1 GCA_028873515.1 Pseudomonadota bacterium
TCTAATAGCTCATTGCTCATTTCTAAGGTCTGATGAAAAGTTTTTGCCCCGGAGAACATGTAAATATTCTCCCTTAATTCTTTCAACATGTTCAAATCAGGTGAATCATAATCGAAGCTCAACATATCACCGCCAAAGCCTTTATATAATGCTTTTTTCATCTCATCGGCCGTAGCTATATAAATCGATGATGGAGGGCGTGAAGGCGACACACTGCGCACGTAAACAGAGTGTAAGGTCTGTTTCTTAATAGCATCTATATTATGAATCGGGCTCATTTATAAATGCTTTTTAACTTATTTTGAATCTCTTTAGAAAAAGAAGGGTTAACAGGTGGTTCAGGTGCCGCTTCTGTTTGTATACCCGTCCGCTCACTGAAAAACTTCCAGTCGGGACTTCCTCCAGCTTGCTTAATTGTAAGCATAACCTGGGCATCTTCCAGGTTGTTCTGATTTTCATTCCTTCTGATTTGTTCTTGTTCCAAATCGTCTTTAAATGCGAACTTCTTGCCTAATGGCAGGTTTAAGCCTAAGTTTATCAGCTTAGGGATATAAATATCATTAAGCCAAACAGCCAAATCCCTACTGTCATGTGATTCTTTTTCATCTAATGCTATCTGCGCGGGGGATTGGCCTATTCCCGAACTGCCTTTGCTTTTTCCCGCACCTAAACGGCCCGGTGGTTCATCAATGGCTTTCGGGTGGCCGAGTATTATTTTTGAGATAATGTCCATACACCTTTGTTCAAGTGAAGAATAAGCCGAACCATCAGCCCCGGTACCGCCTTTCTGTTCTACAAATTCAATCTCTTCTCCCTGAATATTATCCAAAAGTGCATATCCGGCGAAAGCAGCCTGAGCCAGCATTTGCTCAAACGCATCTCTTTCATCGCCTGCTTTATTTGTTTTACCCACACGCAAAGGAGAGCCAAACATTTCTATGTAATCGGTATTCCATCCTAAAAGATTTCGTAATACAATCTCATAAGGGGCTACTTTATAAAGGTAACCATAACCACAGCGGGAAACACCCAGTTCATTGGCTGTTTCTATATACATACTCCAGTCTACATATTTATTTCCATTGGGGTCTTTTGCTTCGGGGTCAAGAAAGCGAATACCGGCAGGAACATATTGAAAGGGGGCATAAATCAACCTGTCAGGTGAAATATTCCAGCGCCTTATCGTTCTTATTTCAGGAAAATCACCATTAACCATATCGCCAAATGAAATAAGCGAATAACCGAACGCTTTGGCATCTAACATATACTTCATAGCCAATCTAAACCAAGCTGTGTTTATAAGAGCTGTGGCTTCCTCATCTGTCGTTCCATCATCATTGCAGATGTGATATTCTTTCAACAGGACAAGGCTTTGGCGTTTCTCTATGCAAGCTGACACATGGCCATTGTTAATAGTGTCCTGAAATATTTGCTGCATCATTACCCGGTAAGGCAATGCGGGCAAAGGGCGTTCAGCTTCTTTTATCGCATCTCTCCAATACTGAAGGTCTACTTTGATGCGTTGTAACTGTATCGGAGCCTGAAACTTATCTAACCTTTTAGCATCATTAACTATTGATGCCTGAATATTTGTTGATGTCATGCCTCCGCCCGTGGCGGTAGATTTGAAGCCATCTACGCCGGGGAAAAACATATTTTTAGTGATTTTTAACTTATCTATGAAAGTCAGCTTTTTCATGTGTAATTATTAGTCTGTTTCGTTTGACTTCCAAAGCGTATCCTCATGCCTTTAGCGGGCTGAATCAGCGGTATATCGGCCTGTAACTTATCATCCTGCGATACCATCACCAGCCAGTTAATAGCCGTGTTATAATTATCCTGCCAGTACTGAGGCTTGTTGCGTGGAGCAAGCGTATCAGATAAATACCATATCACCATGTAGCACATGTACTGAACCAATTGGCCATTTCTGTTATCGCCAAATGTCCATGTTATAGGCTGCCAGTTAATAATATCAGCTCCTGGGGTTGCAGTTGTCGTAGCGACGATACATTGCCATATCACCGAGTTATAAGTTACCGTTTGCCCGATAGTGTAGGAGCCTGCCGACCATGCAGCCGGTGCAGGCCCATTAGGGTATACGCCCGTAACACTGTAAACCGTTCCTGTTCCCCACTGTTGGATGGAATTATAAGAACCATCGCCGGGGAAGAAATTTTGCACATTGGGCGTGCTTTGATTTGTGTTTTGGTCTTGTAGTTTAGTGAAGTGGCCTATTTCAACCGATTGGCTTAAACATTGATAAACCTTGCCATTCCAATAGACTTTATCACCGATATTGTAAAATGTTTTTACCTCGAATAAAGGATAAGGATAAGCTAAGTAATATAAATCATATTGGTCGCCTATTAATTGCCAGTGCGCCGGGTTCCACGCTTCACCGCCTGAAGGTATTGAAGTGGTGTTGTAATATTCCTGACCGTTATATGTTACAAGTGAATTAAGGGCATAAGCCGAGGTTGCATCGTAAGCAGGAAAATTAAGCTCCACCAAAGCATTAGCAAGGTATTTGATAAGATAAGCGAATACAGTAGTATCAGCGAACTCTGTTGAAACATCATACTTAACGGCGAGATAGCTTTTCATCTCCGTTAACGCTGTGTTCTCCTTTGCCAGCCTATTGGCATCGGTGAACTGAATTAACTGATTAAAATAAGGAGTTTGAATAACACTTACGTAGTCCCTTAATCTTAAATATCCCATTAGCACGGTATTTCGTGCGAATTAATATAAAAATAATTGAAATGGGCGTTTTATAGGCTATTAACTTAGACTGTTTTTGCTGAATCTTTTTCCCAGCTTTATTTTTATCGCCGTTCCACCACGTTGATATGAGGCATATTCCCCGGCAAAGGCAAAGGTAATGAAGTATCTTGTCAAATCAACAAAGTGGCCATAAGGCTGATAACTCTGGCCTGTTTCTTTATCGGTAATTTTCTTTTTATCTATACCACCATCCGGTGC
>JAGWIG010000060.1 GCA_028873515.1 Pseudomonadota bacterium
CTTCCTATCAGTAATTGGCGATCCACCGATTACTTTCTCCCATATCTTCAGCCTCTCCAAAAAGAGGAAAGTGACATAAAGTGGCGGGAAATGATGGTAGAGTGGAAAGAAGAAAATCGGGTAAAGAGGCTTGACAAGGCGGCGGAAAAGGAATAAGATAAGAGCATCGAAGTGAAAGAGAGAATCTAGAGAGAACCGAAAGTAAAGGTAAGAATCTTACCCTTGACAGCCCACCTAGTAAAGGATATGATACTCACATGGCAAACGAAGTTAGCGACCTGACCCCGACACCTGCCGAAGTCAAGGATCTCCTTGAAAAGATCGTCAACAACTCCACCCGCCGCGCTGACCGTGCTCATGCGATGAACGAAATCATCCGCCTTCAGCCCGCCTTTGCCGCTGGTAAGTGGTCCAGCAAGTAACCTCCTTCCTCAGGCACGTAAGCCGGGTTCGTGTCCGGCAAGGCGAGTACATACGCCTCTTTCGGTTAGTTGCCGGGATTCGACGAACCGGCATAGCGAAATCGCTAAGTAAAGACAAGATAAAGACGTAGAGCGGACTTCAAGGTAAAGATTGTTGACAGCGTAGACGGGATGCGATAAGATAAGTGATTTCCACCATTCGCGCCAACGTTTGGGCCGAAGAGGTACAGTCTCGCGGTGAGGCTCATCCTATCCGAAAAGGTATCGGCCACACGTACAATTGTGATTGCCGTTGACAAGTCTAGGAAAGGTGGTATACTAATCCTATGGAATACGAACTGACCAACCGTGAACGCAATCAGCACGCTGACCGCCAGCGAATGCACGTCACTGGACGTGGCCTGCTCACTATCGATATCAGCAAGCGGCCTGTTCGCGTTGGACGCAAGACGCGCAAAACAGCCGGTATAAAGGTAAAGTCACGGTAAAGACGTGACCGGACTGAAAGTAAAGAAATGGTAAGGATGAATACTCGTATCGTTCGCCGGTTTCTCAACAAACTTCGCCGGGAGCATGGCAAGGAGATAGATTCATATCCCTTTGTTGTTCTGGTGAATGGCAGAGAGTATCCAATCAAAAGCATCGCCTTCACTTATGGATCTAGTGACCGGGACTATGCGAATCCGGTGGTAAAGATCGAAATAGACTATTGACAGTGTGTAGCGGTCGTGCTACACTGATAAGGAAGTCGGGAGAGAAAGGCTGAGTCCCAATGAGGGATGGTCTCTCTTAGGCAGGATGGCCATCTTTGCCGAACCGTTGGCCACGGTTGCCCAACCTGAAAGGAAGGTTAGTAGGTAAGACGTTCAACTCATTAGTTGTATCCGTGTCTTGTCTGGTCATCGATACTCTACAGAGATATATACTGTTCCTGAATCAGCCTAGGATGATTTGCACACAGTCCCTGATCATCTGATAGGTCACTCGTTACTACAGAAGTCGGTGATCCTAGTGATTGCGATTACCTACTTCCTTTCTGGATTCCTCTTGACAATCGCCCGCCTATAGAATAGGATAAGGTAATGAAAACGTGTTGCAAGGCTGATCCTAAGTGCCCTGTCTGCGGCGGACGTATCACCACTCACTCCCACAGCGAACGAAATGGTAAAGTAATGCTCGATACGCCTCGATGCATGAATGGCGTTCCATATTTCATCGGTGAAATAAGCATTTACGCTGAGGCTGCCCATGCGAAAGTCAATCATTCACCATACCCATCGATTGCAGAATTACATACGATTGATAGCTTCGGTTGGCTGAAAAAAGAAGTTGACAAGAACCTACATCGATGGGTATACTAAGGCCATGAAAAACCAGCCTACGGAATTCAGCATTCGTGGAATACCGTCGTACATACGGCGAGAATGGAAAGCGCTTCTCTATAGGCGAAGTAACGTATGTGCGCTTTGTGACGAGTATCTTGATCCACAATATACTAATCAACATCCGATGCAAATCACGTTGGATCATATTCTCCCTGTGAAGGAGGGTGGACGAGCGATATTGTCCAATTTACAACTAGCACATTTTCGATGTAACACACTTCGCGGCAGTTTGAGTGTAAAGGACGCTCGCGACATGTTGACACGCCGACTCGGAAAGGGGTAAGATAAACGCATGAACATTAAGTACACCGTTCGCAAGCCTGACCCGCAGAACGAAATGGAATTCCACGGGTTCCTCGATATGCTTCGCTATTTGAGCGCCAACATCGTGGAAGTCAATACCGATAGCGTGAAGCTCGTAAGCACCGACTACGGAATCGAGCGCTGGGAGTCCTTCGGGTTCAAGCCCAAGATCGAATGGTAAAGGAAAATCCTTACCTTCCGGTCCGGATCCACACCTTTATGCTTTCTTTACCTCGTGGTCCATGATTATAACACGCGTGTCAAGTTTCTTTACCTTGGTAAAGTTTCATCCAGCCTATTGCATTTCGAGCACTCCCTCTCTATAATCAACTTATCAAACGCGGGAGAGACGAAATGGAAAAGCCTCAATGGTCCGAGATTCTTAAGGATGCGGTTACTCGTCCCGGTAGCATGAATGCTGCTTTCCGCGCGTTCCACAACTACTCAGTCGGCAACATGCTGCTTGCGATGATGCAATGCACAATGCGCGACATTCCTATCGGCCCCATCGCAACCTATCGCGCATGGTCAGCGCTCGGGCGTCAGGTACGGCGCGGTGAAAAGGCGATCAGTCTGTGGATGCCCTTGACATTCACTAAGACTGACGATAGTGGCGAAGAGCATACGCGCCATTCTTTCATGCTTAAGAATCAATGGTTCGTTCTTGCGCAAACCGATGGTGAGCCAATTGAATCCGTTGTGATTCCGCTGTGGAATGAAAAGCTCGCGGCGCAGAATCTCGGACTAATCGAAGTACCGTTCGCGCTGGTCGATGGTAATACGCTTGGCTACGCTATGCCAGCGTTGAAAGAATACGCTGTTAATCCGGTAGCGCCGGATCGCCTTGCAACAGTATTGCATGAAATGGGCCATTCAATCCTTCACACTGAGAAGGAACGGATCGTCGATGATAAGGAATTGGATCGCGGACAAAAAGAAATGGAAGCAGAATGTGTAGCACTACTCTGCCTCTCTTTTCTCGGATACAATACGGATCAACAGCGCGGTTACATTCAGCACTGGTACAAGACAGGTAGCATCGATGATAAGAATGCAAATCGCATCATCAACGCCGCTAACAAGATTCTCAAAGCGGGAGAACCAAAGGCGCAGTAAAGGAAAGGTAAAGGAGAGAGCGGCTTCTTTACCTAGTGGTCCATAGTCTACGCCTTTACTTATGGGTCTAGGTCCACGCCATCTTTACCTAGGTAAATGTTTTGAAATCTATTGACACGTTCGTACGCTTACCCTATACTAGATTTATCAAAGGTAAGGAGCTTCCATTGACCACCGCCCTTCCCGAGATTTTCACCACCCACGATATGAAAGCCGCCTACATTGGCGAATTCAAGTTCTCCCTTGCAAGGGATGGCGCTCGCCTGTGGGTCACCCATCGGTTCGTTCGCGAATTCAACAAGTTTGGTACTGAGAGCGGGAAATTTCTCGGAACCATCATTCCCGATGGCGGATATCGTCCGGCTCAGGGTTCCGGCCCATACGTCCAGAGGGTTAAGGATGTCATCCTAGCGGTAGGTGAAGAGGGTATCGAGTTCATCATCCGCAATGGTAAAGAGCTTGGCGAATGCACATTCTGCGGTCGTCGGCTGGAGGATCCAGAAAGCGTAATACGTGGATATGGCCCTGTTTGTAAAGTTAATCATCGTTTGTAGGGTGTTAATGGTCAATATAGTTGTGTTACAATTATGGTATGAAAACACACCCTACTAATGATCGCTTAGTCCTAATAGACGGAGAATTATATTTCCGTTTAGATCCTACTTTTGATAGTAATGGGTATCCTATGGTGACCGTTCCTATTTGGAATGGTAAACTTTCCGGAAGATTCCGGACTCATAGACTTATATGGGAAATAATAAATTGTATGACAGTACCTAAAGGAAAGGTTATTCGTCATTATAATGATAATAAATTAGATCAAAGACCGGAGAATCTAATTGTAGGTAGTCAATCAGATAATATTACAGATATGGTTAGAAATGGAAACTCCACTCGTGGCGCAAAGAATGCACAATGTAAATTATCTGAGAGAGATGTACTATCTATAAGAGAAAGACGATATAATAAAGAGTTATTGAGAACCTTAGCTGATGAGTATGGTGTTAGTGTGTCAAGTGTAGGGGATATTGTTAAAAGAAGAACGTGGTCATGGTTAAATTAATTCCACCGCCTTTACCTAGCCTTAACCCGCGCACAAAAGGTAAAGAAAAAGTAAGACGTGGACGCGGAACCGAAAGTAAAGGTTGACACGCTCGATCCTTCTGCTATAATAAGCGTATGAGCATTGCAGCCGAATACCGACTGGCCGTTGAAAACGGAGAGCACGTTTGCGATTTCGATGTGTACTGCGCACCCTGCGAACGCGATAAGAAAGCTCGCCAACGTGAACGTCGCGAACTTATAGAGCAATGCGACGATTGCCTCGTTAACGTGCATTCACCACATCACGAGTCTTCTCATCGACGTTGGGAATGGCGCATGGGTAGGTAAAAAGGACTTGACAGGACCAAACGAAAGGGTTAGAATAGTCGCATGACAGCTTCACAGATGGCAGCATTCATTGGCACAACTGGATTCATTCGCGATAATGGCCTTTCCTACGGCGTACGTATCGTCGATGTGCGTCCACACTATGGTGCGATGCAATTTCTCGTTCAGCCTATAGCTGGAATCGGAGAGCGTTGGGTTAACGAAACTACCATTATCAGCGACAATGGTTAAGGAAGAGTAAAGGCATGGACGAACAAATGATCAGAGCAATCGTGTGGTTCGCCAGCGACTATAACTCTGGTCAGAATTCGCGCGGATATCGCTTATTTTGTCGAGGGGTGCGATGGCTTAGGAGATATGGAAATCACTGATCCATTCGCTATTCCCTTAGGTGTAAGAGCTACTATGATTTACAACCATCTAGTTAATGAATATGCAGATCGAATTTAGTTGACACGATGGCGCAGAAAGAGTAGGATAAAAGAATGAGAACTGAATGGGTTGCTACTCGTTGCTCCTACTGCGGTTCGACTTTCTACGCGCATTATGCAGTGCCTGAAAGTGTCTGCAAGTCGTGCGAAGATAAAGGGAAGGTAAAGTCGTGAAAAGTTTCTTATTTGCAGCCACCATGTTCATTCTCGTTGGACTCGCTCCACTCGCAGCGCCTTACGTCCCACACGTAAAGATTGGGTAAAAGCGGTGGACCCGGTAAAGAAATGGTAAAGATAGAAGATTGTCATTTGACAGCGGCAGATGATTGCTCTATTATTACCGCAGGAGGTAAGCAATGACCACGATTCAACTCGAACTCCCGATTCCTGAGGCTCTTCCGAACGAACTTTTCACGACTGCGCTCGAAGGTGGCATCGGCTATTGGAGCGTGTGCGTGAGCCAGTATCATTGGTCCAATCCAGATGGCACAGAAGATCTGACTGGATTCAACGTTACGGTTGAACTCACCGACGAGGAAGATCCGGAAGAGTTTATCATCAACCGCGATGTTATCGAACTCGGGATCAAGCGCATCCTTGAAGGCGGGATCACGGTCAACGATACGATCCGCGAATCCCTCTTTATCGCTGTCGTCGATTACGAGAATCGTGATTGTGATGCAGAAGTCGCAGATTGCGTCGTACAGGCCGGACTGTTCAACGAGATCGTATACGGCTAAAAGGTAGCACGTAAACGAGAGAATGGGCCGCAAGGCCCTTTTTCTTTGTCTTACCTATGACAGATTGTCGCTTGACACATAGTAGTATCTTGTGCTATAATCGTGGACTCTTAGGTAAAGAGAAGGTAAAGGGGTAAGGACCAGAATGTAAAGAAGTGCGCCTTCGGCGTCCACGCCCTTTACCAAGGTAAAGATCGCTCGGGACCATCGGGCGCAAGAATGCAAAAGTAAAGACTCGCTTACTTGTCCTTGGTAAAGGTGTTGACAGCGCCAGTCAGCCGTGCTATTATTAATTCATCAAAGGTGAGGTACGGAAAATGCTTCGCGATTACGAATCGAACGATTACGATTGGCAGGAAGAGCAGGCCGAATGGAAGCGCTGTCAGGATGAGTCGGATCTCGATCTTTTCGACGATGAGCCGGAATTCATTCGCTGCGCTCGTTGTAATTCGATGACGGATTACATCGGCGGTCCGTTTTGTGAGAACTGCGAATTCGCAGGATATGATCGCGACGAGTCCGATTTCGAAGATACGGACGGCTACACTTGGGAAGGGGAGGATCAGGATTACGGCCCCGACTGGTAGGTAAAGACGTGACCTACTCTTGACATCTTGAGCGATATGCCCTACTATATTGATAGAAAGAGGTACTATATGTCTGTCCAGCCTTCAACCGATTGGAAAGCTCAGGCCAAGCTCACCGGCTACGATGCCGCTCGTGATGGCGCTGGCAATACGATGTCCTTCTACCGCTGCGCCGATGGTGAAGTGCCCTGCACCGCCAACAAGCACAATCTGGAGAACCATAAGCGTAAGTAAAGACGCGGGGGGACTAAAGGTAAAGAAAAGGGGAGGGTTTGACAGTTACTCCCCTTCGCCTTATACTTCGGGTATGAGCTACACGAATCGCCAGATTAGCCTTTTCATTCGCTGGCAGAACATCCTGTTCCCTGACCATCCCGAGTGCGTGTTCTGTGGCGATCCCGCAAGCAAAGGCAATGTCGATATCTGCGGTCGTACTCCGTGGACCTTCTGCATGGTAAAGGTAGGGTAAAGACATGGCCCGGACTCTCAGGGAAGCATTGGTCGCTCATAAGGTGTTCTCCACCGGTCGCGAGGGTGTGCGCATGGTGGAGCAGGGTTGCATTCTAGTCAATGAGGCGGTAGCGACAAACTCCTATATGGATATTCATCTCGGAGATAAGGTTAGTTTCAAGGTTCGCCAGAATTTCGTCTTTACCTTTGTTGACGATGGGCGCACAAAAGAGTAAGGTAAGGATATGAAAGTTAAACCGCTCTACACCGGACACCAAGGCGAATGGGTTGTTCGCGCCTCTACGACTAACACAATGGTCGGTAGCGTGGTAAAGGGCGCTACGGCGTGGACCGCCTTTAACCTACTCGGCCAGCGCAAAAGCGGATTCGCAAATCGCGACCTTGCCGCCACATTTCTCCTCAACAGCGTAAAGTTTGGGTAAAGACGCAGCGGCCCGAAAGGTAAAGAAGAACTAACCTTCTATTGCCAAGTAGGGCCATTACCCTTATACTCTTTTTGAGAGGTGAACCAGATGGTTGCTCCAGCGTATCCCATGCCCTATGTGGACCACAATCCACCCCAGCCACGCAAGTCCCGCGAGCAGATCATGGCGGAAGCATACGAGTTGGGTATTCGCCCCATCGTCCATCCGACTGGCATGAAAGTAAAGGAAGGGTAAAGACGTGTGGTTTTTCAAAGCAGATCCCGATGCTCAGTTGGAAAAGCTCGCCATCCGTCTTCAAGAGGATGATCCTGAATGGACATATACGGTAACGTATGAACCTCAAGGATCATTCATCTCTATCTTTGACGAAATCGGCTATTATGTCGGGCGCATGGATCTGCAAAAGTAAAGAAAAGGTAAAGGCGTGAACATAGAATACATTGTCGTTGGTGGCGCATGGCTCAGACTTCACGCTAATGGCGATCGCCTCCGATGCGTAGACCGCCACGATATCTCGCCCGTGAATACCTGCTATGGCAGTGGATCGGCATATGACCCCAATTGCTAAATGTGTTGGCTTGGGTACGGCCACACTGTCGCCTATCATCAGAACAAGCTTGACACTTGTCGTTCCCGCATGGTAGCATAGGGACATCAAAGAACGAGGGTAAGCCCATGGCGAAGCACTTCCACCTTATGAATGGTTCGAGCGGCTGCATTCCGGATTCGAACGACACCTATGGTCGCGTTCGCGATGCGCAGTCGTCGGCTGAATACCTGTTCGCTGAGTGTCTCTGCTCGCCTTGCGCCCACCAGATGAGCAAAGCGCTTCGCACGCGCGGGACGGCCACCTATGGCTCAACCTTCCATTTCAACACGCGTTGCGAGCGTGAAGCGCCGATGGGCGGTTGCTTCGCTGGCGCAGACTACATCGAAATCACGCCTTGCTCCGATTCTGATGGCTCGGATGAGGAGTAGGAGCGTAGAGGTGACCCGCAAGTAAAGAAAGAGGAAAGATGATCCCGATTCGTCGCACAAAGCGCCGGTAAAGAAACGCTTGACAGGACAAACAGAAAAGGCTAAAATAGACGTATGACAACAGTACAAGCAGCCTCTCTCATTCATCGACTTGGCCTCATTCGCGCAGGCGACTTCGATATCGAAGTGATGATCGTTGACATTCGTGATGGTGGCTGGGGCCGCACTCACGCACAGGTACGGCCTATCGCTGGACGCGGTGATGTATGGGTTGATTTGAACCGCGTGGAACTTCTGGAAGGTTAAGGCAAGGTAAAGGCGAGGACGCGGACATGCTGGTAAAGACTACTCGTTGGAACGCAATCGAAACGTGTCACTACTGTGAGAGAATGGTGGACACAACCACTGGAGCTATCCGTTGCGCGTGTGGAGGAATCGTGGGAACATGGCCGCAAGAAGGTAAAGAAAAGTTGACAAGGTATGGTACACTGTCCACATGAAGAAATGTTTTGTCTGCGGTCATTTCGTCGAAGAGGATTGTGCAGGGCGTAGGATACCTACCCCCTCGTGGAGCAAAGCTGGTGGCGTAGCAGCCAAAGATCGTGGGAACGGTAGTTCTTCTCTTATCTTCTGGCACACGCTTTGCCTCTGGTTTCATGGACTCCCGCCAGCCGTGGACCTGTAAAGGTCGGGTAAAGAGACTGCCGCCTTCGGCGGTCCCGTAGGTAAAGATGCTTGACACGGTGTGCTATAATCGTGGACGCGAAGGTAAAGGGCGCAAAATAAAGAAAGAGTAAAAGTACTTGACAGCGATGATTCATCCTCTATAATCATATGTAGGAGGTTAGTTAAATGTTTTGCCCATGGTGTGAACTCTCTGCATCGCGCCTGCGGAGAGGCATGTTCTCCCGGAATCCCTCTCATGATCAGGGTTAAGCCTAAGTAGAGGGTGGGAGCCGAGCGGGCTCTTACTCTACGTCTTTACCAAGGTAAAGGGGTGGAGGGTGGACCGTCAGAAGCGAAAATGCAAATCTTTACCTTTCTTGACAGCCATGCTATAATCGTCTCAGAACGAAAGAGGAGTTGCCCACCATGATGCACGCACATTACCAGACGAAAAAAGCCCTCAAGGCGGCGGTTGGCCAGACGCTCGATTACTCGGAAACGTCCTTCTTCGGGGCGGAGTACCGGGATAATGGTAGCTTCCCTGTGACCAACGTCAAGCGCTCATGGTTCGCCAATGTGACCATGGCCAATGGCCTGATTGCCAAGGTCGAATAGCCGACCAACGACCGGGGAGAGCGGCCCCGGTAAAGGCTGGGTAAAGGCGTAGCGTAGACCGGGAGGGTAGACGTGGACTGTTCAGAGTGTGGGCTTCGCATGTTCGTCGGACTTATGTACACTGTCAGACTCCGAACGGTAACCATTTGGCAATGCGGGAATCGCCATACGGAACGTTCTGCCTCTTAACACGCTAGCACGGCCATGCGATGATGCTCATATCAACCGCAGAGGTAAAGACGTGGACAGCATTCTGATGGTCATCGTCCGTGAACCACTTATTCCAACCACTCATCGCATGGACATTGGCGATCCGAAGACGTATTGTGGGAAAGTGGTTCACACCGGATGGTCCATTTACCAGAAGCCCGGAGATTATGTGGGCTGCGCAGAATGCCGCAAAGGAAAGAGAGGGTAAAGGTGTGGATTCACCCTGACAGAGCTTAGGGAAACCATCCTGTGTCTCTCCGATACGAGTGAGGGACGCCGACAGTTGATCGCACCTCTGCTTTGGTAAGAGCACGGTCAGGCCACAGGTGTCAAGCCTTCAAAATCGATGACCGGCGATGTTTAACACGAAAATCCTCAACATCATACCGATGGAACGCGCATCTGGATGGCGGAAGCGTTCGATGGATTCGTGTTCTATGGACGCACAGCGGCAGCGGCACGCGCGAAAGCCTATCGCCATACGTTCTCATGTTGGACGCGATAAAGGGTAAAGACGTGGGGGTGGCCCGCAAGATAAAGAAAGAAAAGGGTGTTGACAACCGTGTCGCACCCTGCTATCCTTGTTTCATCAAGGAACGAGGTAAGCCACAGTGAGCTACGAAAGCAACGACGAAATTATCGACCTTTCCCGCGAAGCCGGTGGTGTGGACTTCTCTTTTGAACTCGATACCATCGCCGCCCGCAAGGCGAACATCCTTCGCGAGATGGCAAGGCTTCAAGAGGAGCTTGACACAATCGAACTCTTTGGAGCATAGACCCAAAGGTAAAGGGTGTGAGCGGCACCCTCGGCGCAGAGAGTAAAGAAAAGGTAAAGGTGTAGAGGTGGACGATTTCTCACTTCCCGGATATGACGCATGGAAGCTCTCTATCCGAGAGGACTATGAGACAGACGAGTGTCCCGATTGCGGAGGAAATCCTCGTCGCTGCCGTTGTGGCGAAGATCCTGATCGCTGGTACGATGAACGCGTGGACCGCGAAATGGAAAGAGAAATTAACTTCGACTGTTGACATCTAGTCGGCCATCGCCTATCATACGGGTATGGCAATTGAACTAGTTTTCACCGGCTGGAACGCGAAGACCCATCGCGCGATGGATGCGCGGACGCTTTACGTCGAAACCCTTTGTGGTAAGACGGTTGTGCGCGTAGGCGATGCCATGCCAAACGACACGCCCGCGTGGAAGCTTCCGACCGCAATGTGCGCGAAGTGTAAAGGAAAGGTAAAGGCGTGAATCTCAAGCTCTCCGGTCGCAATCCCTCTTCTGGTAAGGCGAAGTCTCCGCGCCTTTGGTTTTGCTGCCCCGGTCACGATGGGTGGCGGTTCAGCAAGCCTCTGCGCACCTATCGCAAGCGACAGATCCGCCGCGCAATCAACGCTGGCAAGCTTGACTAGGGCGCAAAGTAAAGGAAAGGTAAAGACGGTGGAAGAAGCTCCCGGCATTGATACAGTTGAGGATATGATCAACTTCCTTCGGACTTTCCCTCTTACCATGCGGATTCGGAAGTATGATGGGGAGTATGAAATGGCTTACCGCTGTTGGCCTCACCTCATGTATGGTGATCAAGATCTTGATAATCCTCAGTACGAACAGACGGCGGAACAGTTCTATAAGTTTGTTGCCATCTAACGAGGTAAAGGCGTGGACGTGGCCGCGAAAGTAAAGGAAAGGTAAAGACGTGAGCGTAGACTCGTTACTAGACAACATGGATATGATTGTCTACTACATGGGAAAGTATGAGAGGGAAAGGTTTACCAAAGCAGACTATCGCTCTATAGCGAGCTTCGCTCGTGACATCATACAGGATGCGCAAGAAGAAGAAGAGAGAATCACTATAGAAGAACAGTGCCATGCACTTAGTATGGATGCGAGTGAAAGAGATCAACGTACGAGGTAAAGGCGTGGATCATACAGAGCGGTATGGTCGTATGCGAGTGAAAGCAATCAACATGCGAGGGAATGTGGCTCGTACGCGAGGTAAAGAATACTTGACTTGACCATAATGGCCAATTTATGTATTTCAGGCCCCTATCCACAGCCCATACCCTCACAGTATATTAAAAATTTTTTACAAAAATCAAAAATTAGGAATTTGAGAATTTGGGAATCTGCCGAAACTCCAGACCCTTCCTAATTAAGGTACTTGACAACCACTGGAACCTATGATACCATCTGGACAGAAAGGAAAATGATGGACGCACGAACGATTATTGAAGACGCAATCACCGCACATCTAGCTGCTGGTGGAAAGATAACACATGGTACGTATGGAATCTGTGGGTTGAAGGAAGACTTTACTCTCGCAGATGAATGGACTGTTGAGGGAGCCGTCTGTCCCATGGGGGCGGTTGCACTCACTCAGCCAGTTATTCAATCTCCTGCCTCAGCAGCACAGAAAGCACTTGGTTGGAACTATGGTGCGCTGTCCGTCTTCGTCTCTACTTTCGATGGTTGCACTGTACCAGAAGAGGAAGAGAAGCCCTATAAGACACAAATTGAGCTAGGGAAATACTTTAGGGAGAAGTACGTTGGAAATAAATGAATTGCGTCTCACTCTTATAGAGAGGTGTGAGAGTGCGAAAGCAGCGGGAGTACGTATTACTTCAGACAATGGTTTTGGACTTCGTTGGGATAACCGTTGGACTGCTTCTCCTACAGGCGTTTGTCCTTTGGGTGCCGTCCTACTTGCGAATCCAACAAACACCGATTTTAATTTTCTAGAAGATACTCTGTCTTGTACATTTGACGATATTCGTGCTTTTACCGCTGGGTTCGATGCCACTCCTCTATTACAAAATGCTGGCGCTTATGCCTTAGGTAAGGAATTTAGAGAGAAGTATGTTCAAGACAGGAGTTGAACTCTTACAGTCAGTCTCTCTTCCCTCTCTTCTATTTGCGCCACTTCCTAATGGATTGCTGCGCGTTTGGTATCGTGGGATGGTAGAAGATTTCCCTCCGGGGATTCTTAATCCTACGACTTTGCGTTATTTCTGCCACATGGCTGCAACCGATTGGATAAACAGTCGGTCAGTATTGAAGCCTCTTCCTCGCGGTAGAAGTTTTGAGTTGGAGGATAATGAAGATGGGGGAACGAATCTCCTCTACTGTATGGAAACAATGAATATAAATCCACCGCACGAACCGATGTATCTTGGCGCACATTTGACTTACTACTATGAAGAACACTTGATTCCTTGTTTGATTCAGGGATTCACTAGCATTGAAAAACATGAAGTGGATGAACTCCTTCTCATCGATGGAGTAAGGCTCTTCGATCCACATAGAATTGATTATTATGTTAACGTATAAGCCGGGAGTCCGATGGATCTAACTAAACTGTCTTATCCGGGAGTGGCAGTCTTAGGTAATCGACTTTCTTTGAAAGGAAAACTATCTCCACCGATCGCTTCTTTGTTAGATGCTCGTCTTTTTATTATCGGTGTGGAGACTCAGTGGATAGAAGAGCTAGATTTTTCTGAAAGGAATGGTCATACTCTTTCTCACTTCATCCTTCCTACTCTTTCTCCGTGGTTTCAGAGTAGAAAAGTAAAATGGAAGAAAAATGCTAATGGTACGTATAGAGTGGAAGCAGCTTCTACTTTTCCTGATATGTATAATGCGCAAGGTAATGTACAACTTAGATGTGCGACTTATGCCACTGACCAAGCCCATATACCAGAGGCACTTCGCCAAGCATTTCGTACCATCGAGACACATGAAATAGACGAACATATCGAATACAACGGTGAACGTGTATTCGATCCACATAGAAAGGAAATTATATGAACGAAGAACAAAAAGAATTTAATACCCGTTGGGTAGCCGCTCTTACTTCTGGAAACTTTCCTCAAGTTGAGGGAGCACTTCGTACATCTGAAGGTTTTTGTTGCTTAGGTGTAGCGTGTAATCTCGTCGATCCGCTGGGTTGGGGAAAGGGTTACAAAGATGAAGTATGGGAGGCATTATTTTATAATTGGAAAGAATTGCTTTCTAGAGACGTACCTTATGATTTTATTGAAAATCTGACTGGATTGTATCGCTGGCAAGTAGAAGAGCTTGTTGATATGAATGATGGTGGGATTCCTTTTCTTACAATTGCGGAAAATATTATTGAATATATGAGTAATGATTTCTGTGAGTTTTGTGGAGATAAGATTATCAACCCTCATATAAAATGCTTCTAATTTCTTTCAAAAGTATAACATACGACTACGGCTGGTTCCTCTTATTCTCTTTCTTTCTTATACTTAAATAGTAAGAGTTGTGCTAGTTCTATACATAGAGTTTATAGCACTTATAGAAAAAGGTTTTAGTACAAGTGTAAAAAACATATAATAAAAGAAAGAGGTAAGAGATATGAGTCCAGCAGTTGAAGTAATACTTTTGGCAGTAGCGTTAATTACGTTCATCTTAGGAGCATTTGAAGTACCGGCGCGCATCAATTGGATAGCCGCTGGTCTAGCTTTTTGGGTAACAGTACCACTGATTTTAGCAGTGGAAGCGGCAGGTAACTAGCATGTACGTTGGTGGTGGCTTAACCGTATTAATAGTCGTACTAATAGTTGTCCTTTTAATACGTTAGTGGATAAAGGAAGATTTTGGTGGAAGGAACGATTTTCACCCGTCAGAGCAGATGGGATATGGAAGAACGTCTGGATAACTCATTGACAATCCTTTCGTTTCTTCCTCACCCCCTAAATCAAGATTGACTAAGTATAAGAGAGATAATCAGAATATTAAGAGAGATATCAAGCTGTAATTTGACTTTCCGCCCACACTGCGATATAATCGACGCAGAAAGGAAAAAGAATGAACGACGAGCAGATGGAATGGACAGCCTCTTGGATTGCTGCCTTAGAGTCCGGAGAATACTGTCAAACGACTGGCGCTCTTAGAAAAGATGGTGGTTATTGCTGCATGGGAGTAGCCGCCGATCTATTGAATCCCATGGGTTGGCGCACCGTAGAAGGTAAAGAGTATTGGCAAGATGCTCATATGGAAGCAGTTCCATACGTGGAGATTAAAAGTGTCTCTGGACTCCCTCTCTTCTTCCTTTTCACTCTTCCTGAAATGAATGACGAAGGTCACGACTTCTTAAAAATCGCACAAACTATTAGAGAAAGGGCTGGTTTTGACACCAAAACAACGAGAAAAATCTAAAGCGTGGGTTGCTGCACTATTATCAGGGAAATATGAGCAGATAAGAGGAGCGCTTCGTCGAGGAAGTGGGTTCTGTTGCTTAGGAGTTCTCTGCGATATCAGTGAAACTGGCGTATGGAAGCCAGATGTGGAAGATTCATTTTTTAATTATGAAGTAAATGGCTGTTTGT
>JAGWIG010000163.1 GCA_028873515.1 Pseudomonadota bacterium
TACGGTTGAATGTCAAATATATTTTACAAATCAACTTGCTGCTCAAAGTGATTACAACACAATAATTACGTCATACGATAACACATATCCGTCAAGATTCATGATGGATTGTGCTATCACATCTGGTACTACATTTCACGTTCGGATTGGTGCACCCAATAATACACCAATCTTTGATGTAACTGGTTCTGGAACCATTAATGCATGGAACCATATTGCATACGTCAATAACCAATCCAACAACACATTTCAAATTTTCTTGAATGGTGTTTCGATTGGTTCCACTACTGCTATTGCACTTGGAACACCATCAATTCAGGTTGCACAAAATAGCATCTATTGGTCAAGTTCTGCATATTACATTGATGAATTGCGGATCACAAGTGGTGTTGCTAGATATTCAAGCAACTTTACACCGCAAACCGAAGCCTTCTACGACAATTCACCGTCAATCAGTATTCCAATTTCCGGTAATGCTGCGGCAATCAATCAAGTATCGGACTATGTAGCTCCCGGTTATTTTGATTATGACTATGTGTTGACACCAGCGCCTAGTTACATGACACCAACGATCAGCTACACATTAGTTGGTAAGGTTGCTAATGCATCTATTGGTTCTGTTGCAACAAATCAAGCCACAAGCATTTTGTTGTCTGGTGTGGTTTCAACTTCTGGTGTTGGATTGATTGACACCAATGAGATTGAATCTGGTGACCTAATTGGTAATTCTGCTACTGGTTCTGTTTCTACTGTTGTTCCATCCCAAGCAATCAATATTTCTATTGTTGGTGTTTCTGGCTCCGGTTCAATCAATTCTGTTGCAACCAATCAAGTTGTTTCCAATGCAATCAATGGAAACTTCATTGTTCCTACTATTGGTTCAATTGATGCAATTGCTGCTGCGTCCAATACGTTGAATGGAAATTCTGTTGTTGTTTCAACTGGTTCTGTTGGCACTACTGCTGATGTGATTGCAAGTTTGTCTGGTGTTTCATCCACAACGCAAGTTGGTGATTCAATTGCAACACAACAAAAATCACTAAGTCTTTCTGGGGTTGAATCTACGACTGCGGTTGATAGCTTAACCAATTCACAATTAGAAGGTGGTGCGCTAACTGGTGTTTCATCTACCACACAAATTTCCAATGTTGGATTGCAGAAAGACCAATACGGTTCTATTTCTGGTGTTGAATCAACTGGTTCAATCAATACTGTTACCACATCAACATCAGTCACGATTGGGTTGTCTGGTGTGGCTGCAATTGCTACCGTCAACACGGTAACCACTGATCAAATTGACAATGATGAAATCACTGGAAATTCACTAACCGTTTCCATTGGTAACTTGATTGCTTCACAAACCGTGAATGTTGGAATTTCACCAAACTTGATTGTTGGTGCTATCGGTTCAGTCTATCCACCCGAATTTGGTTTCAATCTAAGTGGCATCACATCATCATTGAGTATTGGTTCTATCACAACAAACCAATCACTAGCTTCAAACCTCACCCAGACTTCACTAACAACATCTATTGGTACTGTCACCAATAGCGTAGCTGTTTCTGTTGCATTGAATGGCAATTCTAGTGTTTCCGATGTTGGTGGCGTGGCAACAGATCAAGTTGATGATGATTTGCTTGATGGTGTGGTTGGAACTACATCCATAGGGTCTATCCAAGCCACACAAACGGTCGTTAACGGTATCATTGGTAACTTTGTAGTTCCTACTATTGGTTCTGTTGTTAATAGCGTTGTAGAGTCCATAGCGTTGGTTGGTGCTGCTTCTAACTTGGACATTGGTTCTGTTGTTCCATCAGTTGATTACATTGCATCCATTTCTGGTGTTGAATCCAGTGCATCCATTGGTTCAACCACAGCACAACAATTCATCGTTCAAGCTATCACTGGTTCATCCATTGTTGGTGATGTAGGTCAAGTTGATTCTGGTCAGAATGTCAGCTTGGCACTTGATGGCAACTACATTTCCATCAATTCAACGCAAGACTATGCAACGCCCGGTTACTTTGGTGGTGATTATGTCTATCATCCATTGTTGTCCTATGTGACACCAAGTTCCGAATTCATCAGATCAATTTCTGGTGTTGAATCAATTGGTGTTGTTAGTCAAGTCATTCCAACTACGGATTTTGTTAGATCAATCTCTGGTGTTGAATTGTCATCTAGTGTTGGTTCAATCCAAACCAATCAAGATTCCAATAGTCAATTGGTAGGTGTAGCTGGTAGTGGTCTAGCAGGCAACACAACAACTGATTCTGTTGTGTCCATTGGCATTACTGGCAATGGTGCAATTGGTTTAGCTGGAACTGAATCCAATTCAGCTTTGGTGAATGTTGGCATCACTTCTAATCTTGCATCCGGCGCACTTGGTTCTGTTTCAACAAGTCAGAATTCAACATCATCAATTAATGGTGCTGTTGCTAACTTGGATGTTGGTTCAATTGGAACAACACAAGCATTGATCACCAATTTGGTTGGTTCTACATCTACATTGGATGTTGGCTCAATTGATTCCATTCAAAGCGTCAACATCAATGCAATTGGAAATTCTGGATACATCTACACATCTGGTGTGTCTAATAGTCAAGCATTGGGTCAATCCATTACTGGTTCATCTAGTCTTGGTGATGTGGGTCAAGTCAACACCAATCAGAACCTAACCAGAATCTTGAATGGTAATTCTGCTACTGGTTCATCTGGACAAGTATTTGCAAGTCTGCAAGTCGAAATCACTGGTAATTCACTAACGACCGATGTTGGTTCTATCATAGGAATTGACATTGCAAAACAAACATCAAGTGATGTGATTGTTGGTCAAGTTGGTTCACTTGGAATTGACATCAGCATTGGAACTACGGGTGTTGAATCTAGTGGTGTGGTTGGTGATGTAGTTCTGGAAGAATTGATTGAAGTAGGTTTGTCTGGTGTCGAGTCTAGTGCAATTGC
>JAGWIG010000061.1 GCA_028873515.1 Pseudomonadota bacterium
AATCAGCGGGACTCAATTTCGGCAGCCTGCAAGGTGCTTTTCCCTCGATTTTACAGCTACCAGGACTGCTGCACTGACTGGCATTTCGGTTCGATCTGTGAATAGCATTTATCTTAAAATTCGCCAGTGCATGACAAAAGCCTGCGAGGTGGCTACACCTCTTAAGGACGCAGTTGAAGTGGATGAGTCTTGTTCTGGTGCCCGTCGAGTCCGGGGAAAGCCTGAACGAGGCGTTTGGGGTAAAACGATCATATCCGGACTGTTGAAACGGCAGGATAAAGGTTATACCGGATCGGGCCAGACTGCTCCAGGGCCACACTGCAGGGCATGATCAAGGGTCATGTAGCAGCCACCGTGATCCACTCCGACGGCTGGCGAGGCTACGACGGCCTGGTTGATATTGGCTTTGACAAGCACTTTAGAGTGAATCATGGGGAGAATGAGTTTGCGAAGGGTGAAAGGCATATTAACGGCATTGAATCTTTCTGGAGCACTGCAAAACGTAGGTTGGCCAAGTTTAATGGCGTACCCAAACATACGTTCTATCTGCACCTGAAAGAAACTGAATATCGCTTTAATCATCGCCGTGATAATCTTTACCTTGAACTACTCAAATTATTGAGATTGAATCCGCTTTAACTTCCTAAGACCCATTATTATTTAGCATCCGAGAAACAATACCCCCATACACCTTTCGCGTAAATATGCCGAAAGTCATAGCTATCTGAATCGACTGCATCCGAAAACTTGTGTAAAGCAGCCACCGCCATCGACTGTTTTGAATGTTCGTTATGGCCGAACAGCTCGCGTTGGCAGCCAGGTGGCTTTGAACTCAGACGCTGACCACATGGTCTATGCGTACAATTCGGCCAAAGCCGTCGAACGGCATTGTGCTGCTAAACGACAGCTTTCGTGAATGTTCCAGACATATTGGTTACGAGCTCTCTACAGAATCGTGGTCGATTCACCCTGAAATTCGCGGAGAAATGAAAAAGGCTCAGACAAATGCTGATCCTCGATGTTCTGGTGGATCGTGACAAGATCGAACTGTCGACAAACGGATTAAGAGTTCTTAATGCGGCGATTTTATCCTTTATAAATCAGGTCGTTACAAATAAAGCATTTGATTTTAAACAATGGATTTGTCCCGTTGCGTTCCGTTGCGTTCCGTTGTGTTCCGCTATTTTCCGTTGTGTTGTAGCCTATACGTAGCCTAAATTTTAAAAGATCCCCCAAATACAGCATGCCAAATTGCATGAAAATGGCAGGTGCGATTCTATTAATTGAGCGGCTTAACGACCTCAGCCAACCAAAGTAATTGGTACGAAAATCGGTTACAGCATCATCAGACTCTATATCCCCGTGCTACATCAAACCGGGAAGACGTCGTAACCTAGATGCGCTTGTTAGAGATCATTTATTCAATTGCTTCTCTAGGCTTCAGGGTTTTAGCACTAAAACCTTTAGTGAAATGATCAACTACTGCTGTGCCGAAAAAATACTCAGGGTTGTACCACCGCCTATGCTTCGCAACCTCATCAAGGGCAAACCGGAAACTTAATTGTCGCTCAATATCTTTAATTGCATTCGAAAACATGCCTGTTGTTGGCATCCAGTCATATAGATATCGACATTCATCAAGTATTATCATGTCCATATACATCGGTGTAGCTTTCGCCTTATAACTCCACCGCTTGGTTTCACTGATATTTACATGGTAGGGAATAGCAACTTGTCGAAATAGCGATTCGAATATCTGATGGAATAAGACAAGGTCGCAAAATTGATGAAAATCACTGAAACTGTGTTTGCTATATAGCTCTTTGAGCTTGTCAGACCAAAACTTCTCCTGACCATCCCCCTCAGAGAGCAGGTAACAAATTGTCAAAAAAGAATTGATCAGTTCTTTTTTTGCTTCCATTTACGTCCAGTTGCGACAAGAATTGTTCTGCAAACTTGGTAAATTCTTCATCATCATTAACGAACTGAGGGTAATTCGGATCTCTTCCATTTAATTCTTTATCCAACGCCGCCAGAGTCCACAAAATAGGATATTGACCTGAATCAACAATAACATCGCCACCACCATCTTCTTCGTCAAAATGAAAATAGCTTTTCTTCAGAGTACCCAAAAGGCTATTCTCATCTGCATTAAAAAACTTCTTGTAAAGAAAGTGTTGCTTCGGAAACCTGTTGTACGTAGATATTAGACTAGCATGATCTATCAATAGGCGAGTTACAAACTCACCATAGTAGTAGTTCAGATCGTTCGAAACCTCTTTAAACCATTCATCAGGGTCTAAGCCATGCGCCACCGGCCCTTCGAAAAAACCTTTTTGCGAGTCTTTATCTTCAAGCAATTCTTTAGGATATAGGTAACACGAAACCAGTTTTGAAAGTAATGACCCGCCAACTTCATCTTGCTCTATTGTAGGTAGCGAAAAGTTTGTTATTAGAACTCCCGGGGAATTGAGTGCGTGTCTTGCAAGAATTCTCTTTAAAGCAGTAAGTGTTTTTTGCTTTTTGTTTCTGCTAGGAAGCGGCCCACAAAAATCTAGGTAAATTACATCAAATCGCTGTGGCGAAGCTTCAATGAATGTATCTAAACCCCCATTGATTATCTTAATAAATGGGAACTCAGAATTCAGTGCGGACACCACCGCATCAGAATAGGTTGAGTTCTCTGATTCAAATGCCCAAATATTTTCTGGAAGTACACAAGCCTGACAGAATACTCTCAGGTCGTTTTCTGGGTTTGGCCCGGATAAATAAGCTACCTTAAGATTTTCAGGTGATCTGCTTTGAACTATAGAATCATAAAACGATTCCCATCTTTCTACAGTTGTGTCCGATAGTTTCTTCGCTACCAACACATCATATGAATTATCTTTCCCTAAGATATAGTCTCTTACGTCCCGGACATAGCTACGCCGAGCAAGAGTTGAGACTGATCTATTTCGGGTAAGGGATTCAATTGCACCACCTATTACCGCTGCCCTTGCTTTGTTTTTTTTCTATCTCAGAGTAAGAATTCATTTTGCACGACGCCCCCCAATTTTCAGTAGCACCCGCTAAATTTAAGTTTGATTCTCTAGAAATATGGCCAATGCAAATGCTAGTTAACTGTTCTATGACTCTCATCTGCATATGGCGCCAATCTTCTTCCAACACTTCACCTCTTGTATTTCTTTACATATCGCTCCGGTACCAAGAGCAACTCAGATCGCGCCCGGGTGCAGGCGACATAAAGCTTATTTCTGGTTATTGGAGGTAATTTACTTAATTGCCCTGCCCGAAATAGCTGTTCAGTGCTATTGTTCAATACAACACACACAGAATCATAATCATCTATACCTTTTGAAGCCCCCCAATTCTCTGAATTGCATGGATACCTACTATGTGACTGATAGAATAGTTTTACGGTATGTGTCCTATGGAAAATAGATTCAGCCAGCATTTCATCATCAACAAATTGGAACAAACTTTCTCTGTCATGGTGGCTATCTATCGATATACCGAGAACTCTTGATACAAACTCACACGTTGTTGGGCTACAACGGTAACTTTTCCTCAACGCTGTTTCGTCTATATCGAACCCTTTCTCTCCAAAGGCTTGCTTGTATTTCGTATAATCGTCGTGAAGACCATTATTGATGTTGCCATCACGACTTGTGTCATACGTGTGCTGGAAGAAATCCCCGACAAGAACAGCATCAATGCTATTTGATATGAGTAACAGCAAGTTGAAGTCATTTCCGGCGAAATCCTGAACTTCATCAACATAAATAGCATCAAAGTATTTCTTAATCCGCTGCTGCACATCTTCAGCTATCTCAAAATTAAAAATAAGGCTCGCGATACGAGATGCGTATATGCGTCGATTAGAGTCTATGTAGTGGGACAGATTGCTACGTTTGAGACGGCGTGTATAGTCAGGTGGAACATCAAAATTGACTCCTTTTAGGTCACACACATCACCACAAAATGGCCTTAAACAAAATGAGTACAGAAACGAAAAATACGTATAGATACGTGTGCCAGCTGGAATGCTGCCATATTTTCTGATAATTTTGCTCCGGAGATTCCTGTAGTTGTTGTCAGTATATGTAATTACTAGATTTGATCGGCGGGGGTCGATAGAGTCGACAATGAATGAAGTTTTCCCTGATCCAGCTACTGCAAGAATTACCCTCTGATCCACTCTATCGCATCCTTGATATATTCCGGTACAGTCAGATGTGCGGCCTCCTCCTGAAGCAGACGGAGAGCTGCTGTTGTTTTATTGTTTAGCATGTATTCCTGTGGAGAAAGCTTGATCTTCCCTTCAGAGAACATCTTGTCACAGAGATCTGCATTGTTTTGGTATATGGATATTTCGAAGGTGCGAACTGTGTTATCTGATTCGTAAAATACACGGATGTTGTCTGACACGTAGCCTTCGTATGCTTCTTGACAGTTTTTCTTGAAATCACCATCGTTGTCGCGTAGTACCGCTGTACGTACTCCAAGCAGATTTGCTACTTCTAGATAGCGTTTAAAGCTAATTCCGCCCACAGAGATTATATGAATGTTTGATTTTTCATGATCCTCACCTATTACCTGTTTGAACAACGCTTCCATAAGGATGAATTCAGCGTCTCCTTCAACAAGGATTACCCGAGCAGACAATACAAATTCCAGGACATTATTGTCTGGTGCCTTCATGAAAAATTCGGCAGTCTCTGGTGTTAAATCAGCCAATACAGCAGAAGCTGAACTAGAGCTATTCAGCAAGACCGCGTTTCGCAGATCTAAGCGGGTACATATTAGGCTATTGTGCGTAGTCAATATCATCTGCTGATCCTCGGCATGGGCAATCGTGCTGATAAGACGTTTCATATTTGAATGACTAAGATGGTTCTCAGGCTCTTCAAGTAGTAATACATCAAGGGGATGGGCTGATTTCCTTTTTTGCAAGACAAATTCTGTTTTTATAAAACATTGCCGCCCTTTACCCTTGTTATCTATTGGGATAGCGTCTTCGGTAATCGTCAGATCAGCTTCCAGGTTCGACTTTGTATTTGTTGTAATTGAAAACTGGTAATCGTCCAGTTTTGCATTTACATCAATTAAGACATTGTCCCTAAAGTTGGCTTTGTGTTTTCTATATTCGTTTTGGTGCTTATGTCTCTCAATATCTTCTGCATTTGATCTGTAAACACTCTTCACATATTCCCGCATAGCGTATTCGCTATTGATTTGCGAGTTATCGAGGAGAAGATGCCGGAGATACTTTCGGAAACCGCCATGTGGCTCACCAGAAAACGTTTGGAATTTGATTGAGTAATACTCAAAAGGAAAAGTTGCGTCCACCTCCTTCATGACGACCTTAATCTCAGCAGAGTACTCATCCATAGGGGCACATATCAAGGCTAAACCATCGCACATTTTCCCATCAATGTTATTGTTTCCATTTAGATCTGGGTTGTGTTGTTCGTTTAAATATAGTTCAGCCTTAAGTACCGGCATTTTGTCGTAGTCTCTACCACTTGCCAGAAATTCTGATACCACATCAACATTAAAAAGGCTTTCTAATCCAATTGTTTCCACCTTACTGCGACTTCCAGCCAATACAAGATCGATAGCTTGGAGGATTGATGATTTACCAGACTCGTTATCCCCAATAATTATGTTTCGCTCAGGCTGCAGGATTATCTCAAACTCTTTATATCGCCTGAAATTGATAAGTCTAACCTTGGTTATCACCTTAACCACTATACCCCCCTAACCACTTAAAGTTATTAAATGTCGTTTGAAAGAAGCGGTTTATCATTTTGCATTTTTTGCCGTTTGTTTCTCCTTTCGTAGTTCCTTGTCAGCTCGTTTATGTTCTTCTTCCAAATCATCCGCCCCAATATCTTGCGCCCTCATTAACAACACGTTATATGACTCTTCTTGAATTTTCTTATCCATTTTCAACTGATAAAAAACCTTGTAAGGGTTCAAAAGAAGAATAACGCTATATTTTCCTGACGCACCTGGTGCTGTCTTAATAAATCCGAGATTTTCTAGCGATAAGATTCTATCCTGCCATGGCTTAATGCGGCGCTCACCTGTAAAGCCGATTTCGTATGCCATGGAGCCTGGGTCTTTAATTTCAACAATACACTCGTTTAAAGAGCGTGCCCATAAAGCGAAATAGGCAAAGCCAGCCGGCTTCCCTTTTGTTGCATCATCAATAATTGACATCATTAGTGGCATGGCACGAGGAGTGGTTATAAAGCCATCCCGCACTTTTCGATCCCATAGCTGCTCATCAGGAATTTCTGGCCAGAACTGTTCTTTGAGTCGATTTACTTTCTGGTTAATTTTATCAGCACCTCTTTTGACCATATCCCGCCTCCCATAAACATCAAGTGTCAGTGTAGGGCCCAGGTTTTGGATACCTGCCCCAGCTTGTTTTGGAGGCAAACTGGGAAACTCATCAGAAATGAGTCGGCCTTACACCAACGATTTCATGATAATAATAATATTAATAATATTCAATGATTTAATTAACTTTCGCGCATTGACCTTAGAGCCTCTGACTACCATACTCACATATTGAGTTTAGTTTAAATATACTTACTCACATATTAAATTGGATTATATATGAATAACATTTTCGTAAATACAACATATTTTCATGGAATTATCCTAGCTTAGTGGTGCTCAGTGTGATCTGTGCTATTGGGCTCTGGTGCTGGTGTGCTGAAGGTGGCAGGAATTGCACCTCATGATTCGGCAAAAACCTCATGTGATTGTCATAATCACATAAGCCTTACATGGCATGAAACTCACGAAATTTCGAGATGTTTCCACCTCATACAAATTTAAGGTCTATGTGTCTTGAAAAGAAGGTCAAACTTACCAAAACTGTTCCAACATGTTCGAGAAACTGGAGACAGACCACCAATTCCTGAATTCGCCAGCGGAGTAAGCAGTCAGCCATGATTAACAGCGGCTGAACGGCGGGAAAGGGCAGATTTGCCGCCAGACTCTCTGGAACTTGCCAAAGACTGCAAAGGCTGAGTTTCGACCTTAGCCGACTGTGGGTTAATTCGTTAGGTCGGGTTGCATATGGCCAGATACCCGACGCTCAGCACGGGATTACTCTCAACGGCTGCTTTCCCACTTCCGCGAACTGGCGCTCGGCGCCAAGAACCGTCATTCTAAAGTTGAACAACAAGTCTTATGTTAAACTGGCTGCTAGTCCCGTGAGCGGACAGCCAGCACTGAAGCAAAATTGCGCATTGCATGGGATAGCATGAAAGATAAGCCACCTCTCCCAATCCGCGATTGCGGCGGATCTTTTAAGATCAACAATCCAGATGATGGATCGCCAATCAAGAAAATGTTCACGATCAGTGATGGTCTTCTTTTGATTACCGAAAAAAACACCTACCGCATGCAGGTGGCCGACCAAATTGACCCTGAACGCAAGAATCCGCAATTAGCTCCAATTTCGCAGCAAAAATTGTTCGATCATGGAACAAACTCAGATCTGCTATGCCGAACGTTATTGCAGGAAAAGGTAATGTTTCGTCTGTAATTTCAATCAGTTGATATTGAAATTGCCTTGCAACTCGCGTTTGATGCTTTGTGTGACCTTGTTTCCATGGAGGAGACCGCCAAGACCTTCAAATTTGCGGAAGAAGTGGCGATAGATAAGACTCGGAATCTTAAAAAGGAAGATGTATCTATAACAATCCCAGCTATAGGAAATATTCGAGGGTATTGTAAGTCTTTTTTTCAAAAGGCTGACCATTTTTCTATCTCGCTTATGCACATTGTCCGCCTCTTTTATCCAGAGATGAAAGGCAAACATTGGGGCGATTTTCAAATGCTGGTTAAAAACAACTATGGAGAAACAGACAATTTTTACAGGCTTCTGGAGTCTGCTGCACCGTTCTTAAAATTGATCCGCGATACACGTGATTGTTTAGAGCACACCAACTTGGCAGGTGTAGAAACGCGCGATTTTGAACTGCAGGCTGATGGCACAATTGAACCCCCATCAATCGAAATCGACTTTAGGAAAAGCTCTCAGGAGCGTTGTTCTATCTCGTCATTCATGGAAGCGATAACACGAGAAATACCATTTTACTTTGAGTTGATGATTGTTCATATGTGCAGTAAGAACATGAAACCTTTTGCCGGGATGCCATTGACTATCGGGGTGCTATCCGACGATTATCAAAATGCTTGGCATGTGCGCTTTGCCTATGGCTCATATAATTTAGACGAAACATTTGTACCTTGCGGCTAAATGGAATCCGGTCTATTACCGCCCTTTCGTCACACTGACCGATGTCTGGAAAGGGCACCGAGAGTATCTTGACGGTCGTTGCGGAATACAGCCCTTGCGAGTCAAGTGGTGGAAACGAATGGCGGCTTTGCGGCGCGGCTCTGAATACGTACTCGGTGTCCTTTGCAGTCGCTCACTGTAATTGCCGAAGCGGTCTGGAATTGGCTCTATTCCTGACGCCAGCGTTCCGTTTGAGCGGAAGTAGATCCAGAATTACGTATTATGTCCCCGGAATTCCCTGGATTCACATCCAGTGCTGCATTTTTTAGAGTTGTTCCAACATATTGAATTACTGTTGATTCTGTTATTAATTCAGAATAACATCGGCTGATAATTGGAACTTTTAGAGTGTCTACTTTTTCTGCCGACACTAGGTCGCCGTATACATGAAAATTGACCTCCATACACACACTAAGAAATGCAAGTCAGGGGATGCTCCGACGAGGGAGATAACTCCGAATTATTTCTGCGAAATCCTCGCGTCCACAGAAGTGGGAATTATTGCGATAACGAATCACAACGTCTTTGATCTCGCTCAGTTCAGAGAAATTGAAGATGGGTTGAAAGGAGGGGTGCAGGTCTGGCCAGGAATCGAACTCGACGTCATTGAACAAGGTTCACGAGGGCATTTACTTGTCATCGTGTCGCCAACAAAGGCTGCAACATTTTCTGATGTTGTAGAGAAGCTCACATTAAATTCCACTCCAGGCAATTTTACTACTACTATTGGCTCAATTCTTCAGAGCTTCGAACCGCTCAAGCCCTTATACGTGGCCCACTACAAGCAGAAAATACCCAATATTTCAGACGTGGCACTTGAAGCTCTAATTGCAGGCACCGCCAATCCGAGTCGGGTGATCAAGGAGGTAACCAACTCCATCTCAGCAGGCATATATATTTCCCACGGTCATGCCTCCATCTATGGCTCTGACATTCACGATTGGTCTGCTTATGAAAATGAATCCGTGAATCTCCCCGATCTTCGCCTTCCTGTTGAGAGCTTCGAGCACTTTTGCCTATTACTCGAGAAAGACCCGACGACGATCAACACAGCATTAGATAAAAAGGTTGCAGAAGACCTCGTTCTGACCCCTTTTGAAGATGACACTCGCTTGGGACTGAGGGTCTTCAACGACATCAACGTAATTTTTGGTCCGAAGGGCACAGGTAAGTCCTGCATACTTTCTGCAATAGCGAAGCACTATTCTGAGGTGGGAATAGATGCCTCAGTTTATACATCGGCGAGCGATAGACTTGATGCGATTTTTGATACTAAGGGCCGCGACATTTCATTAAATCTAAGTAGTTACGGAATTAATTACTGTAAAGATGAAATTGAAACACTCAGAAGAACGTCCGAGGCAGACATCACCAGTGTCGGAAAATACGTGAACTACTTTCGATCACAAACAGCAAACAAGAACGCGAAGAAAATCAAAATCAAGAATATCGACACCGAGGATGAAAGTCCGTCTCGGCGACAATTTGGCGTGTTTAATGAAGGCAGCAAGAAGGCCGCCGAGTTTTTGGAATTCTTGACAGGACACCCATCTGTGCAGAAGGTGATGACCTCAGAAGAACTTGAAAAACTGATAGGGAGTGTTACTGACTTATTCAGACGGCTTGGGGAAGAGAGATGGAAGTCCTTCTCTAGCTGGAAAGAGATTTATTTGTTGAATGCAGCGATTGAGAAATTTCGGACTGAGGTCGAGAGAAAGACTGGGGATCCGGCAAAACCAACGACACCGGGTTTCCGGGACTACGCACTCAATCGCGCTCGTATTGCGGCAAATGCTACTGAAGTCCTTAAGTGTGTTGATAGTTTAATTCCAATACAATCGGAATCGGTGGGAAGTCTTGGAAGAAATAAGGGCAACCTGGAATTGGTAACGGAGTTCACGTTTCAGAATGGTTCAATTACCGACAGTGAACTGAATAAATTAAAAGGGGTAAAAAAGGGCTCACAGAAGCAGTTCGTAAAAACAGTGCGTGAGATACTGCGGCATGTCTATAAAGACGACTTGTTCCAATATGTAGCAGAACTCAATAGTGTTGAGGATGTCGAGCACATTGAGACAGTTTACGAACTGCTGCTTTTCAAACGATATTTCGCCATCAATGGCAATCACTATGCCCCCTCTAGCGGTGAGGCATCGATGGTTATGCTGCAAAAAGAACTCGAAACCGAAAAAGATATCTATATATTGGATGAGCCTGAGAGAAGTTTGGGTAACGAGTATATTAATGACGTGATTGTGCCCCTTCTTAAGGAGCGCGCACGCGCAGGGAAGAAGGTCTTCATATCTACCCATGATGCAAACATTGCAGTGCGTACACTTCCTTATAGTTCAATCTACCGCTGCCACGGCCCGGGTGGTTACTCGACCTACATCGGAAATCCCTTTTCCAATAATCTTGTTAACCCCGAAGACAGAGACGATATTCTTGACTGGAAAAAAGTGAGCATGAAAACCCTTGAGGGCGGCGAGGAGGCTTTTGGTGAACGAGGAAAAATCTATGGAAACAATTAGCGTTGCAGTTGTTGAAATAGAAGAGAAGCATTTCATTTTGATTAAGAATGCCGGCGAGGAGATCAAAATCCCGCTTTCAGACGACAAACCAAAGGACGTGAAGAGTGCCTTCAATCAATTGATCATGTGGGTCAAAAAAGGCAAATTTGAGATCGAAATGAAGGAGGTTGGCACGGACTTGTTCTCGCTGGTCGCTCAAGAGTACATCATACAGCTAAACCGAGAGATTCAGGAGGTGCGGGGAGAGATGGAAGATCTTGGTTTGGTCGAGAGCGGTAACTAGCTGAACAATGCACCTGGCCGCACTTTAATCAAAGAACACGTGAGGATATCGTTGAATAAATCGTTGTACCTGACAGCGCTACCCGTGGCAGGCGAATCTGCATTGGGCATCTTTATAGGAGACTTAGGTGGGCATGACAGGGCATCTTATGCAGAACAGGTTCCCGCATACATTTGAAAAATTCTGCCTACTTAACGTTATACGACATAAATCTCGAGGGATGAATTGAATATCAGTGAATTTAGGAAGTTGCTCGCCGCCTTTAGCTACGAACTAGATGGCGAGGATATTGAAAGTATCTATATCTATGGCAGCCAAGTTGGCCTCATAGGTACTAGTGGAGAGATCCCGTTTGGAAAGGAAGTTGATCTAGCTTTCATAAAGAAAGGGAAGTTAAAAGATGGAGAAAAGCCAATAAGTGACAGTCTGGCAAAACAAATATTTTCTGGCGCCAATAATACCTGTTACACGTTTAACGGCGTATGGGACGACGTAAGTTTTGAAGACAGTTATTTATATTTTGACATCCTTAGCGAAGGTTCAGAAAACATCAATGAATTGAGTCCATCAGCAAAAATCTTCTTGGTTAAAAGAAAAATCTTGGTATGGGGAACAGAAACTGAAGCCAGAAGCCCTTCTTTATCCAGGGACGACATATATCAACTGGTTAGCGTAATGTCTAGATATGTCAATAGGGAGTTCATAGAGAATGATACTAGGCAAAACCAAAAAAGCGTTTTTAAAAATGGAGTTTTTCTTATTTCTCTAAAAGACGAAAGCACCCTGTGCGAGTCGGACAGGGATGTCCTGATTAAGAAATTAATGTCATCAAAAATGATTTCCAAAACATTAAAACAAAAGCTGAATGATCTTGTTGTTTCATATAAAAACAAAGATCACAAACGACTTTGCAGCGTGTTTAATGAAATAGTTAGATTGATATGAATAAGTTCTCAAAAAGTGTAGCCAAGATACTTGATTACAACAGGCTGGCAGAACACATATCAAATACAATGATCAGAAACAATATGATTGTCGATCTTGGCTCCGGCGATTGCAGCCTTATAAAGGCTTTAATGTCAAATTATAATATACGATCAATTGGCATAGATAGTGATGAAGAAAAGGTGGAAATATGCAAGAAGCATGGAATTACGGTCTTGGCTGGTGACATCAGAATATTTTCACCCACAGGCAATATGGCAGTAAATAATCTCACGCTTCATGCTGGATTTTGTTTGTTCAATACTTTCCCCCTCGGAGAGATTCACAATATAGTCAAACATTACTTCTCAATTAGCAATATTGATGAGTTGTTTTTTGAAATACAAAATAATACCTATTTTAAAAATAAGTACACTCCTAGATCAAAGAATAGAAAAACATTAAATGACGTTGTTATCACATCCTGGAATGAGCCGTTTAATGATAAATATGGGTCTGGCGTTGACTTGATAATGGAGTACGGAACTCAAGATGATAGGCTAATAAATAGAACCATTGACAGGCTTTACTCGCATGAAATTAGCGAAATAGTGTCTGGGCTACAGAACTTGGCGTCTATCGAATTAAATACATATTCCTGGCCTATTAGGTTTGAGGCAGAAGATGACTGGTCGCATCATTACATACACATAAGAAAGTCTTGAAATATGACGGATACAATAATTGCAGCAATAATAACCTTTGTAGGTACAGTGTCCGCGCCATTGGTTGTTATATTTGTGCAAGGATATTCAAAGTCATCAAAGATAGTTGCCTTCAAAAAGGGATTTAAGTTTAAGGGTGAATGGGCTGTTGACAGCGGCGGGCCAATTATTGTTGACGAAATGGTAGTCGATAGTACTTTTCTTGGAAAGATTAAATGTACTGGTTCCTTGAATCACAATGGATCATCTAAATGCTATTCACTAATTGGTAAGCAATATGGGTGGTGCATAACGTTTGAGTACTTGGGCACTGAGAATGGCCAGCACGATGAAACCGCGGGTGTTATTATAATTGACAAAACCACACCCAATAATATGTGCTTAAACGGCAGGTGGGCTCAGCTAACGCTCGATGGGAAGTTGATCGGCGGCACGGTCACACTCACAAGAATCGTATAACAAGTCGCTCGTACGGACGTAAAACTACGCTTCGCTTCGTTTTCGCCGCACAGCTTCAACGTTGGGCGTCACAAAGGTAAATATGAACCTCGAAGATTACTTTCAGTCGCTCATCGACGAATGTGAGACTTTAAAAAACAGAGTCAGGCATCTAGTGAACGACGCACATTGGCCAACGGACGGAGAGTGGAAAGAGTCAGTTCTGCGCAGCATGCTCAGACGTTCTGCTCCGGAAAGTGTCACCATAGGCCGAGGATTTGTCGTGCACCAAGATGGCTGCAGCACGCAGATCGATGTCCTGATATATGACAACTCAATGCCGATTTTGTATAGAGACGGAGACCTTGTATTTGTAACACCCTCTGCGTGTCGCGGGATCGTCGAGGTGAAATCAAATACAAGCCATGCGGAATTCCGTGCAGCACCAAAGAAACTTGCAGACAACGCAGAGCTCATTAGGTCCCGCAGCTCGGACTTCCATATATTTGTCGGCTTCTTTTCCTATGACCTCCGTACGGCGAATTGCCAACCATTCCTGCAAGCACTTAACACAGTAGCGGAGGGACAAGCTTCTCGGGTCATTGATCATGTCGCGTTAGGTTCGAATGCGCTTATTAAGTACTGGCCATCCGACCCCAGCACAGACAGAGCCACGCTCGGATATGACCAATGGCATCTGTACAACCTAAACCGAATGGCTCTTGGCTATTTCATCCACAACCTCCTGCTGAGCGTATCAAAGAAACTCAACGCTCAACGAGAAACGACGTGGTTTCCAAGAAACAGCAAAGAGGCATATATTGAGAGTCAGCTTGCATTCGAACGCGCCGCCCAACAAACGTTTCCAGCCGACGTCCCCGCCGCCGCTTCTCGTCGTCAGGGACGCGGCTGAAGCGCGGCGTTGAGGCTGTAGAAAAACTCCCTAGCATGAATCGCCCCGGGATTTCCGGAGACCGTTGTTCCCCCTCTTGCAGACTGACAGATTTGATTCCCGGCCGGCCACTCCTGACACCGAGCGCCCAGTTCGTCAAATGGGAAAGCTGACGTTCAGAGCCATGAAGGTGTGAGCGGCAGGTCACCGACCCTTTGCCGCCCGATATCGACCGACTGGCCAAAGTCCGTTTAGGCCGATTTATTGACCTGGCCAGTTCTCTGCCATTGCTGCCACTTGCCCCTATGAAGTAGACTGCGTCAAGGCGGACACTGAGAAGCGGCAGAGTCGTCCCAGTTGCAGCCATTATGGAATGGCTGCTTTAGGAAAGGGTGATAGTGCGCATTCAAGTTCAGATTATCAGACACAATTGGCGTCTAGTTAACGTTAGGCTAGGAAGATGAACGAACAACAAACTATGAAGCAGGAATATCAGGAAAGATATCGATTCTGGTCTGATAAACGTATTGCTCAACTATCGTTTCACAATAATCTCCTTCTAACTATTGGGATTGCGGTAATAGGATAGGTAATCCCCCCATTTTTAGCTGGGGGTAGAAGTAGCGTTAAGCGACCATGGCCAGTCGCTGTTTCGGTGTCATCCCGCCCAAGGCCATGTGTGGGCGGTCATGATTGTAATCCTACATCCACCGCGTGGCAAACATCTGAACTTCAGCCAGGTCTTGCCACAGGTACTGTGACAGCCATTCATAACGGACTGTCCGGTTGAATCGCTCCACATAGGCGTTCTGTTGTGGGTTGCCGGGCTGGATGTAGTCAAGCCTGACGTC
>JAGWIG010000164.1 GCA_028873515.1 Pseudomonadota bacterium
AACGTCTTGTCAGGCAAAGTCGCCATGAACTCCATGCAGTCCATGTTGTAAAGCTTTGCGTTACCGATGATTACGGGTTTCATGCTTCCATCCTGTAGAACCAGATGTTTTCCTTCCTGCGCGAATGGATGGTCAGGCCGTTGTTGCGAAGCTCGGAAATACACGCCGATACAGCCATCACCTCGGCGCCATAAACAATATCTCGTGTCGAATGTTCCAGATGATCCGAGAGCAGTTTTTTGACTCTTTGCAATCGATCTGATTTAGAAAGGTCAGCGAAGTTCATCAGCTTAACTCCTTTTCCCGTTCGTGGTTTCCAACGATTCGGTGTAATTCTGCAAGATAGTGATTGATTTTTTGCATGTCAGGGGTCGTCCTTCCGGGTGAAGGTAGTTTCTCGTGATACTCAGGAATCGGATCGAGATCACCCACGGCACGGAGTTCGTCAATTATTTTTGTCCAGCGGGATTTTGCCGCAGACCAGGTTGCGTTCTTGAGTTCGAAATGTCCGAAAACGTTTGCAGCGTGGTAAGCCATTCGGCTTGTCCATTTTCGTAGAGCGGCATGTTTTCCGCATTCCCGGCAGGCTTCGTTGAACAAGGTTTCGTAATCGGGTGGGGGTTTGCACAGGTTCCGAAATTGCGGCAGGGAGGGCGCCCATTCAACATTCAGGCAGCTTTGTAATCCAGTTTTAATTTCTAGTGCGGTGAATCCTGCAAGACCTTCAGACCAGGTGATAAGCCAGGATTGTGTCAAATCATCCTTGTTTTCCTGAGAACCCTGCTCAAACTGTTTCATGAATCGATCCCCGTACATCGCCCGGAATTTGTCGAAAAGTCGCGTTATATGGGTTAATCCGTCAGATCCTTTTTTAGACCACGCGATACTCTGTTGAGAAGTCATTTTCCTCACTCCTTTGCTGTCGTTTAATCGTTTCCATTGGGTCATAACGCCCTTTATTACGGTTTCCGTTTTTATTTGAAGGCTCGAATAGTCCGGTCCAGCTATTCAGAACGGACTGGTTAAGCACGTCTTCCGGTTTAATGCCTTGTTGCCTGAACTTGTCCAGATGGGCAATGGCAATGAGGATTGCGTTCTCAGTGATCGGCTTGCGTATTTTTACCCGCATTTCCAGATACGCCTGCCATGCCTGTTCTGGAATCCAGTCCGGCAGGAGAATGTCAGGATTTGGTTTCGTTTTAGGTTTTAAAACTTTTCTTTTTATATTTTCTTTTGCATTTTTTGGATTGGATTGGATTGGATTGGATTCTGCGCGCGCACACGAGGTATCAAATGATTGCAATTGATTGCAATTGATTGCAACACCGGATTTTGGCATAGGAAATTTGGGTTTTTTTGCCCTGATCTGCTGATGTTTTTCCCATGAAAGTATTGAAATAAACGGTTTATTATCAACAGTATAGATATAGATGAGTCCAACAGAAACCAGCTTTTCCAACCGTGTTAAAATGCATTGGATATCAATTGATTTCAACGGATAGCATTTGCTAGCAAGTACTTTAGGTCGGCCATCCAATAAACCGAAGTCATCGGCATTAACGATCAGCCGATAAAAGAAGGATTCAATATCACCGTCCAGAGAATCTATTTCTTCACTTGTGCAAATGGATTCTTTAATAATCCTGTTAGGCATTTTCGATTTCCTTAGCGAGGGGATTCTCGCGGAGATGGGTTGATAATAACCCCATTAGGTCATCTGAACTAATATATACTACTACGAAGTAGTATATATTAGTCAGGGGGATTTATTCTTCCCGGATATCCCAATCAATTTCAGCAATTTATTGTAACGCTCAATATCCATGCGTTTCACTTTCCCTGATTTATAATAGGTTATGGAGCCGGGTGTGACATCAAGTAATTTAGCCAGCTCTTTACCGGAAAAACCACGATTTACCAGTTTCTTTATCATGGACTGGATTGATTCCATTTTTCATTTACCTAAAAAAGAATTAAATAAAATTAAATTAGTTGTTGACAACATTATTAAACAGATTTATATTAATTGCAAGCACAATTTTTTGGGGAAATTAAACATGCAGAACATTCCTGACCCCGTAGCAGCTTATGACGATTATATGGATCAACTCGATAAAGCAGAAGAACGCACGTTGCTCGTCGAAGAGAGGATGGGCGAATTGCTGAAAATGCCACTGGAAGATTTTCACTTGCTGGCATGTCACGTAGGTCACGACGATACGATAGCGATGGTGATGGAGCGCGTGGCTGAATATCTGGTGGACAAGGAGGGGGAACAATAAATGAATTCCAGGGAGAATAATATCATGCAAAGACTAATCGAATTTTCATCGCTCATTTTGTTCTGCGCGTTCCTGTGGGGTGGTAAAGCCCATGCATTGCAGTTTCCTTACCCCGGATGGTGCGGGGAAGGCCATCACATCGCTTGCCATGCCATTGGGACCGGAGCGGTGACAGTCGTCACCGGCCAGGTCGTCAAGGCCGTGACCCACAACGAAGTGGCTGCTGTCGTATCAGGAATAGCTGCGGGAACAATCGTTAGTTACTTACGCGAAAATCAAAAACCTCATTATGAAATGTCCTCAGTGAGAGGAGACGTGTGGGGGATTTTGTTGGCAACAATTTTCAATATCCATTGGAGTTTCTAGTCATGGCCGACTCGATTCTTCTTGATGCCGCGCATGAGATGGAAATGGCTAACAGGGATCGTGTCATGGATCTCATGGCATATAACCCGATTCTGGAAAAAATATTTAATTCACTTCCTCGCCCCAAGAATTTGGAATTCATAGATTTGCTTCTCGATTTCTGCAAGTTACCCGTCTCAGAAAAAAAGGTTGATGAACCAATTTTTGCAGAAGCAGAAGGGAGAAACTGATGGTTACGCTTTGGGATGAATGGATAAAGGTGAAGAAATGAATATGTCCTCTGAAAATATTTTCATCCTG
>JAGWIG010000062.1 GCA_028873515.1 Pseudomonadota bacterium
TTGCCGCCAAAGCACTTCACGCAACTCGGGCTGGTCTCGCTGGTGGCAATCCACCAGCAACTCCAGCGTTCTACTTGAACCGCCGTATGCGGAACCGCACGTACGGTGGTGTGAGAGGGCTGAGGGGGTAACCCCTCACCCTACTCGATAGTAATGTGTTTGGCATAGGTTTATATTCAGATATTAATTTACTCATTGATGGATTTCTTGGCTGGGGGAAGGCGAGAAGAAATACTTGTTCCTTTTTCAGCCGTACTATGGCTTGGTAAGCATGGTTTTTACATGGGAGTCCCTTATCGGTAAATAATGCATGATTGGATAAGGGATACCGGGTGAGATGAATTGCATGCTGGTAAATCTTACACAGGCAAGAAAGCGAGTGAACATGATGGCTTTTCATGATGTTGATATATCTGGCAGGGATGGAAAGAGAGAAGATATTCTTGCCGGAAGAATGATTTCTGATTGCCTTCACCTTTTATAGTAATGGCTTAAGAGCACTATAAAGTGTTGATGCGATAAGTGGCTGAGCTGCTACTGATGGGTGAATCCCATCGCTTTGAAAGTCTTCTGGGTGATTTTCAAGCGCAATCAGGAGAAAAGGTAAGAGCTTGATGTGAGTTTCACTTGCGATATCCCTGTACATTTCTTGTAGTTCGACGTTGATGCGTGAACCGTAATATTCAGGTAACCGGATTCCAACAAGTAAGACTTTGGCGTGCGTCGCCTTGGCTTTGTCAATCATGGATTTCAGATTGGCCTTTGAATTAGCAAGTGGCAAACCTCTTAATCCATCATTACCTCCGAGTTCAATTATTACAATGCCGGGCTGATATTGTTTCAGTACATTATCAATTCTTGATAATCCTCCGAATGTCGTTTCACCACTAATGCTTTTATTAACGAGATGCCAGTTGGGATGTTCCCGTTCTAGACGCTGGTTTAGAATAGTGACCCATGCTTTTTCAAGAGGAATCCCATATCCTGCAGAAAGGCTGTCACCCATGACAACAATCGTTTTTCCATAGGCTTGCTGTGTTGCTGCAATAAATAATAGCATGCTGGTGAGCAGGGTTAGGAAGAAGCGCATCAGTTAATGCCTTGGCTTGTCAGATAATCTTCATAGGTTCCCGGGTAATCGGTTATTCCCTTCGGACTTAGATCAATGATTCGGCTTGCCAGAGAAGAGACAAATTCACGATCATGGGAAACAAATAATAGTGTGCCATTATAGAGTTCAAGGGCTAAATTGAGGGCTTCAATCGATTCCATGTCCATATGATTGGTTGGCTCGTCCATAATAAGTACATTTGGGCGATTAAGCAGCAGCTTCCCAAATAGCATTCGACCCTGTTCCCCGCCAGAGAGAATTTTTACAGATTTCTTTGCATCATCTCCAGAAAAAAGGAGTCGACCCAGTGTCCCCCGGATAATTTGATCGTCGTCACCTTGCTGAGCCCATTGTTTCATCCAGTCAAATACAGTGAGATCGGAGTCGAAGTCTTGGGCATGATCCTGGGCATAATAGCCAATGATTGCATTGTCACTCCAGGTGACGTTTCCTGTTTCGGGTGCGAGTTCGCCCACCAGAAGTTTCATCAAGGTAGATTTACCGATGCCATTTGGTCCGATGAACGCAACCTTGTCGCCAGCATTGATACTGAAAGATACATTATTGAAAAGGTGCAGTTCCCCAAAGGATTTTGCTAGATTCTTGATTTCAACAGCCTGACGGCGCAAAGTTTTTTTTACTTCAAATCGAATGAAAGGGGACTGACGGGAAGAAGGCTTGATATCTTCCAGCTTGATTTTCTCGATTTGGCGGGCACGTGATGTTGCTTGTCTGGCCTTGGACGCATTTGCCGAGAACCGTGAAACAAATTGTTGCAGTTCTGCAATTTGTGCTTTTTTCTTGGCGTTGTCTGCTAGAAGCCGATCGCGGACCTGGGTTGAAGCGGTCATGTAATCATCATAATTTCCCGGATAAATGCGGATCTCTCCATAATCCAGATCAGCCATATGTGTGCAGACCATGTTAAGGAAATGCCGGTCATGTGAAATGATGATCATGGTACTCGATTTGCTGTTTAATATCTCTTCCAGCCATCGGATAGTGTTGATATCCAGATTATTGGTTGGTTCATCCAGCAAAAGAATGTCTGGATCTGAAAAAAGGGCTTGTGCAAGAAGAACCCTAAGTTTGAATCCTGGGGCAATTTCACGCATTTGGCGTGTATGGTCTTCAACAGGAATTCCGACACCAAGCAGGAGTTCCCCTGCGCGTGATTCAGCCGTGTATCCATCCAGTTCAGCAAACCGACCTTCCAGTTCGCCTGCTCTCATGCCATCCTCTTCGTTCATTTCAGGTTTGGCGTATAGGGTATCGCGCTCCTGCCAGACGGACCAGAGTTCTTCATGGCCCATCATGACAGTATCGATGACCCGCTGATCTTCATAAGCGAACTGATCCTGTCGCAGACGACCAAGGCGCTTGCCTTCGTCGATGGAAACCGATCCAGAAGAAGGTTCAAGTTCTCCCGATAAAATTTTCATGAAAGTGGATTTGCCACAGCCATTAGCACCGATAAGCCCGTAACGGTTTCCATTGCTAAATTTGACATTGACATTCTCGAAAAGGGGTTTTGCACCAAATTGTATGGTGACTGAAGCAGTCGAAATCAATATCTTGATCCTTAGTTAGCTTTATTTATGTATTAATTATGGGTATCGACCTGGAATAAAATGGGTCGAAGAGATGTTATAATTACAACATGTGATTATTTTAGCATGATGATAAAGGTTTGCGTTTCAACAAAGCTTTTATTCAGGAGATATATGGTTCCTCATTTGACGACAGCTTTATCTGGACCTCTTCTAGACCTTGAGCAGCATATACTTGATTCGATGCCCGCAATTGAACACTGGATGCGAGGACAGTGGCGTGATCACGAAGCCCCTTTTTATGCTTCAGTTGATTTACGAAATAGCGGTTTCAAGTTGGCTCCTGTTGATACAAACCTGTTTCCAGGAGGGTTTAATAACCTTAATCCAGAGTTCTTGCCACTTTGTGTCCAGGCGGCAACGTCGGCTATTGAAAAGATTTGTCCTGAAGCGCAAAAACTTCTAATCATTCCGGAGAATCACACTCGAAATACGTTCTATCTGCAAAATGTTGCCACCCTGCATTTGATTATGCGTCAGGCTGGGCTCAAAGTGAGGATTGGATCCATTAATCCTGATATTACGTCTCCAGTCCAGATGGCACTTTCAAACGGGAGCAGTATTTTGATTGAACCCGTAAGGCGTTTAGGGCAACGCCTTACGCTTCCAGATTTTGATCCATGTGCGGTATTGCTTAATAATGACTTGAGTGCGGGTATTCCTGAAATCCTGAGAGGGCTTGACCAGTGGCTGTTACCTCCTCTCCAGGCAGGCTGGGCGGTACGCCGTAAATCCACCCATTTTTCTCAGTATGATGGGGTTGCGGATGAGTTTGCACAGCTTCTTGGTGTTGATCCATGGTTAATTAATCCTTATTTCAGCGCTGTGGAAGGGGTAGATTTTTCTGCTGGAAATGAGCAGGTAGATTTGGCTGCGGCTGTGGATGATATTCTGACACGGACACGAAAGAAATATCAGGAATATGGTATTGAGAACCGGCCATTTGTCATCATCAAGGCAGATGCCGGTACCTATGGCATGGGAATTATGAGTGTACATGAAGCATCAGAGGTGCTTCAACTTAATCGCAAACAGCGCAACCGAATGGCTATTGTGAAAGAGGGGCTTAAAGTATCGCGGGTGATGGTCCAGGAAGGGGTGTATACATTTGAAAATATAAATGAGGCTGTTGCAGAACCTGTTGTGTACATGATGGATCATTATGTGGTAGGGGGATTTTACAGGGTTCATACAAATCGTGGGCAGGATGAGAATCTTAATGCACCGGGCATGCATTTTGTGCCTCTTGCTTTCGAAACCGCCTGTTGTCTACCCGACCCCGCAGAATGCCCCGAGGTGCTCACTAACCGCTTTTATGCATATGGTGTGATTGCAAGGCTTGCTCTGCTGGCAGCAGCAAGAGAGCTTGAAGATACCCTGTCAAGCGTTGAAGCAATTCAGGCTGCAGTCTGATGGATATAGCCTTTATAGCTGCTCCGCTTGATACGTTTAAAACATCTAAAGACTCGACCTATGCCATGATGCGGGAGGCAGGACGTCGAGAACATTCTCTTTATTTTATTGAGCCCCGTGATCTTTACTGGAGAAGCGGGGTGCATGCGCAGGTGCGAAGATTTTCGCTTTTTGATGGAAAAGTACCATGGTATGAACTGGAAGAACCACAGGAGCGGCCCCTGAACAGTTTTGATGTGGTCATGTTACGTACGGATCCTCCTTTTGACATGGAGTATCTTTATTCAACTTATCTTCTGGAGCTAGCAGAAGATGCTGGCGCCCATATTGTTAACCGCCCACGTGCAGTTAGGGATTTCAATGAAAAACTTGCTATTGCCAGATTTCCGGATTTGATTGTTCCAACGCTTGTAAGCTGTGATCTGTTACGTTTGCGAACCTTTGTGACTGAAGAGCAGGATACGGTGGTTAAACCCTTGTCAGAGATGGGAGGGAGCAGTGTTTTTCGGCTTCGCAGAAATGATCCTAATCTTAATGTCATTCTGGAAACGATTACTCAAAATGGACGTCGCACTGTTTTGGTGCAACGGTTTATTCCTGAGATTATGGAGGGGGATAAGCGTATCCTTATTGTTGATGGAGAGCCTGTGCCTTACGCGCTAGCCCGTATTCCTGCAAGGGACGATTTCCGGGGGAACCTTGCTGCAGGAGGACGGGGGGAGGCTAGACTTCTTTCACATCGAGACCGGGAAATTGCCTTGCTGTTGGGCCGGCGTCTGCGCGGTGAGGGTTTGTTGCTGGTTGGATTAGACGTGATAGGTGATTATTTGACGGAAATCAATGTTACCAGTCCGACAGGCATGCAGGAGATTTTCCGGCAAACCGGTTTTGATACTGCTGAAATGATGATTAATGTGTTTGAATCAAGATTTGGTTGAGGTTCATCTTTGGTGGGCGCAGTTTTTAAATAATGTTAGAATTTCCGCCTATTTGGGAAAGATCAGGTGTTTTTCTATCTTGTTGTGTTGATGGTGTATCATCGAGCCTATTAATGCAAATCAGCGGCAATAAGAATAGGTTCGGTGAGTTTGTTTTACAAACTGATTGGCGTTAATTTTGGTATTTTTTTAGAACGTGTCTTGCAGGCATTACCAGAATAGGGTGTGTAGAAAGGCACGATTATTTATTGGTGGCATTAAAGGGTGTGACAGGTACGCCACCCGGGCAAGCTAAGGTAACTGGTTTGCGCCCGACCTCTTCGGTTTCGGAACCGGAGCTTCACGCATATATTAATGATTGGGATTTTAATTGTCGCGCATGGAAACCTGGGTGAAAGTTTTATCCAGTGTGCAAGCCATGTACTGGGTTATTGGCCCGAGAAGCTCGAAGCCCTTGGCGTATCAGATTCGGATGATCCAAAGGATATTCTTGAACGGGCAAAACAATGTGTCAAAAGGCTTGATAGTGGCGATGGCGTTTTGATTTTTAGTGATATGTACGGTGCTACCCCGAGTAATATCATTTGTGCCCTGCTTGAGCCCGGACGTATAGAAGGAGTAACTGGCATCAGTCTTCCCATGTTGATGCGTGCCCTTACTTACCGGAATGATCCCTTGCTGGATGTGGTTTCCAAGGCTGTTAGCAGTGGCAGCGAGGGGGTAGTGCAAATTACGCAGGATATCTGTTATGTTGCGTCAAAACGTTGAAATTCAGAATCGTCTCGGGTTGCATGCAAGGGCATCTGCTAAACTCTGCCAATTGGCGGGTAATTTCAAGTCTGATATTTGGCTTGAACGTAATGGCCGTAAGGTCAACGCCAAAAGTATCATGGGGGTTATGATGCTGGCAGCAAATCAGGGGAGTTTTATAGATATTGAGGCGACAGGTGAGGATGAAAAGCAGGCGGTTGATGCTTTGCTATATTTAATTAATGATCGCTTTGGTGAGAGTGAATAAAGGTTGAATGATTGACAGGGTGGCGACCGGGAGATCTATGAGTTTTACCATGCATGGTATTGGGGTGTCAGGCGGGATTGCCATTGGCTACGCACACCTTGTTTCGCATGCGACCCTTGAAGTCGCACACTATAATGTCCCACGTAATAAAATTGCTGAGGAAGTGGTCCGTTTTGATACAGCAATTTCACATGTCCGTGCTGAACTTGAGATGCTTTGTGCAAATATCCCCCCTTCTGCACCAGGGGAACTTGCTGCCATATTAAGCATGCACCTGATGATTCTGAATGACTCCTCCTTGTCCATCGTGCCCCGAAGAATTATTGAAAATCAGGGGTGCAATGCTGAATGGGCTCTCAAGCAGCAGATGGATACGCTTGTTAGTCAATTTGAGGGGATGGATGACACATATCTACGCGAACGTAAGACTGATGTGGTGCAGGTGGTTGAGCGTGTCCTCAAGGCATTGATGGGTCACGGGGATGGTGCCTCAGTTTCGTCTGAAGAAAATTTGATTCTGGTTGCTCATGATTTGTCTCCCGCAGATGTTATTCTTTTCAAACGCCATCATTTTGGTGCCTTTATTACTGATGTAGGTGGGGTAACCTCCCATACAGCCATTCTTGCACGGAGTTTGTCTATACCGTCTATCGTAGCTTTGCACCACGCCCGCCGATTGATTCGGGAAAATGAACTCTTAATTGTGGATGGCACTCAGGGCGTAGTAATTGTTAACCCGGACAAGCAGGTTCTTTCCGAGTACAAACTGCTGCAGGAAGCCTGGGAGATTGAAAAACAGAAACTCAAAAGAATTAAAACGACACGCACAGCGACAATAGACGGCACACCTGTTGATTTACATGCAAATATTGAACTTCCAAGTGATATTGAGCAGGTACGTGAAAGCGGAGCGACCGGGATTGGCCTTTTCCGAAGTGAATTCCTGTTTCTCAATCGGGATAATTTACCTGATGAAGAGGAACAGTTTCAGGCATATCGAAGCGTAGCTGAAGGAATGAGGGGTCGCAAAGTAGTGATTCGTACCCTAGATTTAGGTGCTGATAAACCTATTGCAGGGGAGGTGCGCACAATAGTTAATCCAGCACTCGGTTTGCGCGCTATCCGGTATTGCCTTGCTGAACCGGCCCTGTTTTATACCCAGTTACGCGCTATTCTGCGTGCATCGAAGTTTGGTAATGTCTGGATTCTCATTCCGATGATTTCCAGTATGTCTGAAATCACCCAGCTACTCAGTTTGGTGGAGCAGGCCAAAGCTTCCCTGCGGGAAGATAGGATTATGTTCCATGAAAAAACGCCGGTTGGCGGGATGATTGAAGTTCCTGCTGCAGCGTTATCGGCTTATGCTTTCGCCCAAAAGCTGGATTTCCTGTCTATTGGTACAAACGATCTTATCTCTTATACACTTGCTATTGATCGGGCAGATGATTCTGTGGCCAATCTTTATGATCAGCTGCACCCTGCCGTATTGCAGCTTGTTGCCCATACCATCAAGGATGCAAATCGAGCAGGCAAACCAATTTCTGTTTGTGGAGAGATGGCTGGTGATGCAAGCATGACAAGGATTCTCTTAGGTATGGGGCTGCGGGAATTTTCCATGCATCCAGCGAATATCCTGTCGGTCAAACAACAGATATTAAAGACTGATTTACCTTCAGCTACGCCGATTGCGAATCGCGTGCTTCGTTTGGAAGACAGTCAGAAAATTCGGGCCCTTATTCAGAAACTCAATGCCTGATGTTGTGATTGAATGGAAATTTTTGAAATTTGCTCAAGGCTAAAGGCCCGCGCGCATGCATAATGACTCGGTTGGGATAGTAACACCTCAGGTAGCCCGCTTTGACGTGCCCTTTACACTTGCAAGCGGAGTAACTTTGCCTGGATTTGAACTGGTGTTTGAAACCTATGGAATCTTGAACGCAACCGCTTCCAATGCCGTGCTTATATGCCATGCCTTATCCGGAAATCACCATGTTGCCGGTTTTCATGCAGCAACTGAAAGTGTCCCCGGCTGGTGGGATAACATGATAGGTCCGGGCAAGCCTATCGATACCCGTCGCTTTTATGTCATCTGCTGCAACAATCTTGGCGGCTGCCATGGTTCCACCGGTCCTTCATCTTTCAACCCTTCTACCGGGAAACCATTTGGTTCGTCTTTCCCGCTTGTAACTGTAGAAGATTGGGTTCGCACTCAGGCGATGCTGGCTGATCACCTTGGAATTGAATGTTTTGCTGCAGTGGTTGGCGGATCGTTGGGCGGCATGCAGGTGTTAGCCTGGAGCTATCTTTTCCCTGATCGCATCAATCATGCTCTGGTAATTGCTGCCGCATCTAAATTGACAGCCCAGAATATAGGTTTTAATGATGTTGCGAGACAGGCTATTCTTTCGGATCCGGATTTTCATGGGGGAGATTATTACCAGTATGGTGTGGTTCCGGCGCGAGGGCTCAAGCTTGCACGTATGTTGGGCCATATCACCTATCTTTCTGACGATGTTATGGGTTCTCGGTTTGGACGACTGTTGCAAAATGGCGGGATAAGTTTTGGCTTTGGTGTCGAGTTTGAAGTAGAGTCATATTTACGTTACCAGGGTGAAAAGTTTTCCAGTATTTTTGATGCAAATACCTATCTGCTTATGACCCGAGCATTGGACTATTTTGATCCTGCCCATTTACATGGAAATGATTTGTCGCTTGCTTTTTCCAGGGTTCGGGCTCGTACTCTCGTTGTTTCATTTACAAGTGACTGGCGGTTTTCGCCTGAACGCTCCCGTGAAATTGTCAAGGCATTGCTGGATAATAGGGTTGATGTAAGTTATGCAGAAATTACTGCTGATTACGGGCATGATGCATTTTTACTGGAAGATCCCCATTATCACGCGCTTATTCGTATTTATATGCAGCACATAACTTTCGGGAATGATGATGGAACGCCGGGATTATAAAACGATTGCGACCTGGATAGAGAATGGGGGTAAAGTTCTTGATCTGGGTTGTGGTGATGGCTCGCTTCTCAATTATCTTATCGAAACCAAGGAGGTAAAAGGATATGGTGTCGAGATTGATGATACGAAAATACTTGCCTGCATTGAACGGGGAGTCAATGTAATTCAGGTTGATATGGAGGCAGGGCTGTCTGTATTTGAATCCAATTCGTTTGATTATGTGATTCTAAGCCAGACTCTTCAGGCAATGCGCCATACTGAGGGCATCGTGGCAGAAATGTTACGCGTAGGTCGCGAAGCCATAGTAACGCTTCCTAATTTTGGATACTGGCTGAATCGGTGGCAGTTATTAACCGGTCATATGCCCATGTCGAAAGAGTTCCCCTATCACTGGTATGATACGCCCAATGTTCATTTCTGTACGCTTGATGATTTTGAAGAGTTTTGTATGGAAAAAAAAATCCGGATTGCTGAAAAACGGATTCTGCAACATGGGAGGCAGGTCAGGTTTTTTCCTAATTTGTTTGGTAATCTCGCGCTTTATAGAGTTGAGCGAGGTTAGTAGTCTTTTTCCAGTTTTAGTGTAAGGGTGTTGGTTCGCAGGGTATAAAGCAGCATGATTCCGGGTAAGGATGTGGCAAAGGAAATGGTGTAGAAGGTGACCCAGCCAAAGTGAGCAGCCAATATGCCCGCAAAGGGCCCGGCAAAGACTCGACCTATGGCTGAAAGAGCTGAAAGTAGAGCAAACTGGGTTGCTGAATATCGTTTGTCACATAATGCCATCAGGAAGGCTACAAAAGCAGTCGTGCCCAGTCCGGAGCCAAAATTTTCAGCACAAACCGCAAAAATCATCGTTGGATAATGCCGCCCAGTCAGTGCAAGGACGACAAAAGGCAATACGGTTACCATCTGGGCCAAGCCAAAGTACATAAGGGCACGATATAGTCCGAGCCGCACCATTAACAGGCCCCCGGTAAAGCTTCCCAGCATTAGGGCAATGAGGCCGCCGATCTTGTAGATGGCACCAATTTCAGTTGACGTAAATCCGGTTTCTTTAAGGAATACGATATTAAGGGAGGTAGCGAAGGCATCTCCCAGCTTGTAACATATTATGAGCAGCAGCAGCATTAAGGCGTGATCCCGGGTCAGGAAATTTTTGAATGGCTCTATCACTGCCTGATGCAGGGTTCGGGGAGCGGTGATCGTTCCTGTTGGTTCAGGAGCGATAAAAGTTCCGATTGAGGATAGTAGCATTATAAGCGCCATTAACCTCCAAGTCGTAGGCCAGCCAATCTGATCAGAAAGAATAAGCGAGACGGCCCCAGCGACAAGCATCGCGATTCTGTAGCCGAGAACATAGGTAGCCGCGCCGAGCCCGCGCTCCTGTTCGGGCAAGACATCTGTACGCCAGGCGTCAATAACTATGTCCTGGGAGGCGGAAGAAAAAGTCAGGATAAGGGCGAGTATTCCCATAAGCCCTGGATTTAGGGCGGGATTGACAGAGGCCATCAGATAAATTAGAAGAGAAAGGCAGATTTGTGCGACCAGGATCCAGCTGCGTCGACGGCCCAGTATCGGGGGAGCAAAGCGATCCATAAAAGGAGCCCATACAAATTTCAGGGTGTAGGGAAGTCCAACCAGGCTAAATAAGCCAATTGTTTTGAGGTTAACGTGAAGGGTGGCCATCCATGCTTGCAGGGGACTGGAGATAAGGGCCAGAGGAAGACCAGAAGCGAAACCAAGAATCAGGAGGGTGCCGATACGCCGGTTGCGAAAAGCTTCAAGATAGGGCTTTAGATTCATCGTTGGCGAAGGTCTTCATAATAGGATTTGCAACGAAGATGCCTCATTATTTTTCAGTATTTCGATTGCAGAGGTTATGCGAATAATCAATAGTTAAAGGGGCGTGATCGGAAAATCGCGAAGAAATGTGGATAGCGACATTTGTTGCCCTGCTGGCAATATTCGGAGTCGCGATTTGGTAGTCAATCCGCCATCCAACATTTTTTGCCCACGCCTGTCCGCGATTTGACCACCATGTATAGTGCTGTGGGCCCTTTTCAATTAACCGAAAAACATCGACATAGCCTACTTCATCGAAAATCTGATCCATCCATGCCCGCTCTTCAGGCAGAAAACCCGAATTTTTTTTGTTTCCCGCTGGATTAGCTAGATCAAGTGGTGTTCTTGCGACATTGATGTCACCACATAAAAGAAATTCTTTCCCGCTTTCTTTTAATTTCCGAAGGTGAACCAGAAAATTATCCATGAATCGATATTTGGACTCCTGTCGCTCGGGTCCGCTGGATCCTGAAGGAACGTAAACGGATATTATTGTAAGACTGCCAAAATCTGCCTGTACATAGCGACCTTCATTATCAAATTCTTCAACCCCGAAACCGGTGATTACATTGTCTGGTTTACATTTTGTATAGAGACAGACGCCGCTATAGCCTTTTTTCTGGGCAAAATGAAAAAATCCATGATATCCATTTGGTTTAAGAATCTGTGGGGATAAATCGGATTCCTGGGCTTTTAGTTCCTGCAAGCAGACAATATCTGCATCCTGATCAGCAAGCCAGTTAAAGAAACCCTTTGAGACAGCAGATCGGATACCATTCAGGTTAAGCGAGATTACACGCACAACAGACTCTTTTTATGGATAGGCTCGAAAAGGATACTGTATTTCATGATAAAGGCGAAACTCTTTTCAGCGGTTTTTTTTACGGAATTTTAAATGTCCAGTAAAAGAAGTGTAGCTAATTGAAAGGGTTGAAATGGTATAATTCAATTTACGTCATTTGGATAGGGATAATTGTGGCGAATATAAGTCAGGAATTCATTCAATTTGCAATTGAACGTAAAGTGCTTGTTTTCGGCGAATTTAGGACTAAGGCTGGGCGGATAAGCCCCTATTTTTTTAATGCGGGCCTATTTAATGATGGAGAGTCTCTTGCTCGCCTGGGGGACTTTTATGCCAGGACCATTATTAGTTCAGGAATAGTGTTTGACATGCTGTTTGGTCCTGCATACAAGGGTATACCCCTTGTCGCTTCCATAGCGATTGCATTAAGCGGGATGGGCAGGAATGTGCCTTTTGCATTCAATCGTAAGGAAGCGAAGGACCATGGTGAAGGAGGATTGACTATTGGCGCACCACTTGCCGGTAATGTTCTTATTGTTGACGATGTAATTTCTGCCGGCACCTCTGTGCGTGAATCGGTTGATATCATCCGCCGCTATAACGCATTGCCTGTTGGAGTCACAATCGCGCTGGATCGTCAGGAGAGAGGTGTGGGTGAATTTTCGGCAGTACAGGAAGTTCATCGTCATCTAGGGCTTGATGTTATTAGCATAGCAACTCTTAATGATTTGCTTAATCATATCCGGAAAGCTCATGAGCTTCAGGTTCATGTGCCTTTTATTGAAGCTTATCGCACCTCCTATGGGGCGCCCTCTACTTAACCTTTCATATACCTTGGCCCAAGATTATTGATGTCAGGTTGAGGTGTCGCCGGATATATGGTTGGGTTAATCTCACGGGAGCATGGAGGCAAATGTCTGTGGATCAGGGTAGCAAAATGCCCGGGGCATGTTGAAGCTGGTTTGGTTTCTGGTTGTCAGCTAAAGTAAGGCTCAACCAACTTGTCAATAAATCTAGGGGATCTGGCATTTATTTGATCTGATCGATAACACTCCTGTAAATTGATGGCAGGATTAATAACCGTTACATAATTTTTTGCCTGGACAGGTCTATGATAGATAATCCGCTGCTGGATTTTTCCGGTCTTCCCCGGTTTGCTGACATTCTTCCTGAGCATGTTACACCTGCTGTTGATAAGCTTATTTCTGCTGCACAGTCTGTTCTGGACGGTGTGACTCGGGATGACACTCCTTCAACTTGGGATGCAGTGGTGGCACCATTTGATTCTGTAAAAGAAAGGTTAGGACGTGTCTGGTCGCAGATATCGCATCTGAATGCTGTGATGAATAGCCCCGAAATGCGAGAAGCCTATAACCTCAATCTTCCTCGACTGACGATTTTTTATGCCTCTTTTGCTCAAAACAGCAGACTGTTCGAAAAGTATCGCAGTCTATCTAAAGGCCCTGATTTCGTTCTTCTTGACAGGGTTCGCCAACGGATTGTTGAAAGGTCATTAAGAGATTTTCGCCTAGGGGGGGCAGAACTTTCCGAAGAAGATAAGGGGAGATTTCTGGCGATTCAGGAGGAATTGTCTACTCTGGGTGCCCGTTTTGAGGAAAATCTGCTTGATGCCACTGATTCTTTTGAGTACCTGATAAGTGATCAAGAAGTGCTTTCGGGATTGCCGCAGGACTATATTGACCAGTCAGCCCAGTTGGCAAGGCAAAAAGGCAAGGATGGGTTTCTGTTAACTCTTCAGGCCCCGGTAGTGATGGCTGTTCTTCAGTACGCTGACCGGCGGGAGTTGAGAGAACAAATTTACCGCGCCTGGTCAACAAGGGCGTCAGATCTTGGCGAAGCAAGGTTGGATAATAGTGGAATCATGACCCGGATTATTCAGCTTCGCAATCAGGAAGCAGAATTGTTGGGCTTTAAGAGTTATGCCGACCTTTCGCTAGCAACAAAGATGGCAGCTTCTCCCAAATCAGTTACTGATTTTCTGAATGATTTGGCTGTCCATGCGAGAGCCTATGCGGAACATGATTTGGCGGATTTGACCAAATTTGCTCAGACCAAGCTCAATATCAGCGATATGCAGGCTTGGGATGTTTCTTACGTATCTGAAAAGCTAAGAAATGACCGATTTAATTTCTCCGAGGATCAGGTTCGAGAGTATTTCCCGCTTGATAGGGTCATTAAGGGGCTGTTTAGGGTAACCGAAACACTTTATGGTCTCCATATTGTTGAGAGTGCGACAAGTGTTTGGCATCCTGATGTGCGATTCTTTGAAATTACCAGCTCTGATGGTTCACTTGTCGGGAGTTTTTATACTGATCTTTTTGCTCGTTCCATGAAGCGGGGCGGGGCATGGATGGACGAAGTCATTGGCCGTCATCGAAAAAACGGTATTGTCGAAACCCCGGTTGCGTTGCTTACCTGCAACTTTTCCCCTCCGCTTGGGAATCGCCCTGCATTGTTGACTCATGATGATGTCATAACCCTTTTTCATGAATTTGGTCATGGGCTCCATCATTTGCTGACCGAGGTGGATGAACTTGAGCTTTCAGGAATTCGAGGTGTTGAATGGGATGCGGTTGAGCTGCCAAGCCAGTTTATGGAGAATTTTTGCTGGGAATGGCAAGTGCTGTCCGGGATGACCCGGCATGTCACAAGCTCGGCAAGCCTTCCAAGAAGCCTGTTTGACCAGATGCTGGCTTCGCGATATTTTCAGTCTGGTTTGCAATTGCTGCGTCAGATTGAATATTCCTTGTTTGATATGCGTCTACATAATGGTCAGGATATAGGGAATGCTGGGGATATTATGAGATTGCTTGATGAAGTACGGGTTCAGGTGGCAGTCTTGGTTCCACCGGCATTTAATCGTTTTGCACATGGATTCAGTCATATTTTTGCTGGAGGTTATGCAGCAGGTTACTACAGTTATAAGTGGGCAGAGGTTCTTTCAGCTGATGTTTACGAGCTGTTTGAGGAACAAGGTGTCCTGAATCCTGAAATAGGTGCCCGTTTCCGTGAAGAAATTCTGTCCAGGGGGGGGAGCCGGGATGCTATGGAATCTTTTGTGGCATTCAGGGGGCGGCAGCCCCGGATTGATGCCCTGTTGCGTTATAGCGG
>JAGWIG010000165.1 GCA_028873515.1 Pseudomonadota bacterium
CGGCCAATGGCACATTAATCCAGACACTCGGTTACTATACGACCAATGATGGTGGACAAGGTTTGTATGTCTGGAATGCCACGGATACGTCTACAGACAATGGTGGAACGATTATTGCTCCTACAGCGGGAGGAACAGGTCGTTGGAATTTAATTTATACAGTTATTGATCCAAAACAATTTGGAGCCAAGGGAGATGGAGTTAATGATGACACGACATTTATTCAGAATGCTTTTAATGCATTAGGCCAACATGGTCGATTCTCATTAGGAATAGCCTCTAATCAAAGCCTGGGATATGTCATTTCTAATACCGTGACGGTCACAGGAAAAGGTAATGCTGTTATAGATTTCAATAACCAGATTATCAATGCATCCGGTTTTACTACGCTTAAAGATGCGCTGGTTTTTCTAGACAATAGTGAAGCTGAAATAGATGGAATTAATGTTTTAGGAAATACGACTTATGTGCAAAGGGGGGTCTATTTTAGTGCTGCGTTGAGTCAGCCTACAATCCAATCTGTTATTGGTAAAGTTCGAGCAGTTTCTTGTGTTTTGGGTATCCAGATAGGAAGTGCAACTTATCAAGTCTCGGATTCCTCTTTGAATGATTTGTATGCCAGTAGTTGTGTTAACGGTATATTAATCACCGGTCAGAATACTCTATCCATGAAATATGGACGACTAGCGGCTTATAATTGTTCAGGAATTGGTGTTCATCTTGAAGAAGGGGGGGGAACGATTACAAGCCTTCAAGCCGGCACAAACACTACAGATCTATACATAGGTCATACAGATGGAACGTTAGGTTTCAATCTGGCGCGATGGGATATATTAGGAGGATATTCAGAAGAAGGATTGTCTGGAGAGCGGTTTTTGGATAGCGCAAAATGCACGGACACCAATCCATTCTCTGAACAAATTGTTATTAGCGGGATGCGAATCACACCTTTTTCATCCACAAATATTCAGGATTTTATTCGCTGGAAATTAAACAGTGATCTTATTTTTCAACATTGCAATATAAATTTTGGAACACAAGAACCTTATGTGGCCGTTGATCATAATACGGCCTATCGTGCCCCAACAGTGCGTTTTAATGAAACAGTATTTTTTGGCCCTGCTGCCTCGAATCCGGTTCCTTTATATATCCTTACCAACAATAAACAACAAGTCATCATTACTTCTGAATGTGAAAATACCTATTCATTTTGGCAAAACGGTGGAAGTGATGGAGCAGGCACTATAAAACGCGGTGTTTATATGAATAAACTTACGCAATTTAAACAGGCTCTTTTAGGAATTTCTGGACTACAGGGAGCGTGGTCATTAGAAGATATTAGTTCTGGAACGTGCAAAAATTTAATTTTAGGTGCCCCCTCTTTAGCTTTAAGTGCCACTATACAATTATTAGACTTATGGCAAGATGATGGACTCATCGGATTTTATGCATATACGACCTCAACAAAAACAATTTCATCTTCTGATACTTCTTTTATTGCAGGATCTTATACTTTTGGTGCTTTTTTCAGGAATCCTTCCGTTTCTATAGATAATACGAACAATACACTTTTAGGGGGAGCAGCAGGAATTCGACTCGGTATGAATGGGTCAGGAGGAGCTTCTCCTAATATAAGAGTAGGGGCATTCAATGTTTATTCTACAACAGACAATGCTCTCGATCCTCACTTGATAATTGGAAGATATAATTCTGGGACATCCATCACTGTCAATGCGATTAACTTAAGAACCGGTTATGTTTCAACAGCTACGGATACAACAAGTATTCCAATCTATTCTTCTTTGACTTGGGTGGATGGCATCCAGACTGATAATTATGAAACGGTTAAAGGATTCCCATTCTTGTTTAACCGTTCAATTACTGATTCTGAAACAAGTCAATTATTGCAAGCGGCTTTATTATTAGTTGATTCATGGTTATTAGGTTAAAGATTAATTATTTAAAATAACTATTATTTTTTAATGCTACCGCCTATTGGCGGTTTTTTTACGCCCATTTCAAACGGAGAACAATAAATGAGTGGACAGGACATTCTTCCCCGTGTCATCCAATTAGAGCTCGAAGCTGAAAAGCATGATGAAGAAATAAAAGAACATGCTTCAAGCATACAAAAATTAAATACTGATGTAGTTAATATTAAAAAACGACAAGCCGTAATAGATGAACGGCTTAAATCTTTGGCCACCAAGGATGATATTCATTCGCTTCATCTAAAAATTGATGAATCAGTTACTGATCGGCTGAAAGAAGCGAATGCCATGACGACCAAGGCATTAGATTCGGTTCCGGTTAAACAGTCGAATATGTGGGCCGCAATCATGGCCATTTCCACAATTGGACTTCTTATTGTGACAGCCATTCAATTACTGCATCCATGAATTCATCGCTGTTTGAAAAATTCCTGATCTGGTTTGACAAATTCAAGAAGGGTCGTGGTTTCATTATGACCTACACCATCTTCTTGATCATCTGGTTTACATGGAATGCATTACCTGACATCTGGCATCCGGACAATCCGGATTTTTCAAGACTCAATCTCATCCTGTCGATTGAGGCCGGTTTTACCTTTCCCTTCATGCTCATGATTGCTGAATTACAACGTAAGCGGGATATGGAACAAAAGGAACGGGAGCGGTTGATAGAGCTGGAAAATGCAGAGCGGGAAAAACAGCAACTGCAATATATGCAGGACATGATGGAAACTATTCTTTTTATTGCTATAAAACTTGAAGATTATCTCGATACAGTACAGTAAACACATAAATATGTGTGTTTCATATATTAATGAATGGGCTTTATACATTAAACCATGACCGCCTTCGGGCGGTTTTTTTATTTAAGGGTTTATATGAACACCTTATCCGGTTTCTCGCTTAATGATTTAGCAGGTTT
>JAGWIG010000166.1 GCA_028873515.1 Pseudomonadota bacterium
CATCGGATGTTTTAACAGTGACGCCGAGCGGGTAAGTCAATCTATTTTGCTCGGCAGATGGGGAAAGATTAAGGTGAGATGGAATTTTAGAAAGTTTAACCGATGATGTACCGCAACAAAAAAATACTCGACTCCGCGCGTGACGAAACCTGCATAGTCTGCGGTTCTGATTATGGTGTGGTCTGGGCGCATTCAAATGAACTTTCACACGGAAAGGCGAGAGGATTGAAAGCCCATGATTTATTAGGATTATATCTATGTCACGCGCACCATCAATGGTATGATGAAGGTAACGCAAGCAGGAAAGAAAAACGGCAATTTTTTAGGGAACATTATCCAGCATGCATGGTGAGATTATGTGAAAAGGGGATATTGAAATGAGAGCCCTTCATCCCTCAGAACACCAGATTCAATCCTCCTTTGTTCAATGGTGTTTTTTGAATCGAGTAAATTTCTATGGTCTGCACATGGGCTTTGCCATCCCAAACGGTGGTTTAAGAAACAAAAGAGTGGCTATAAAGCTAAAAGAAGAAGGGGTGCGAGCCGGGGTGCTGGATTGGTGTCTGCCTATCCCGCAAGGGAAATATATTGGTCTGTTCATTGAATTTAAATCTGCGAACGGCGCGTTATCAAACGAACAGAAATTTGAAATCAAATGTCTTAAAACATTTGGCTGGAAAACAGCGGTATGTCGGTCACTGGATGAAGCCATTGACGCCATCAAATCCTATTACGGGAGGGTTGTTTGATGGCGCTTGATTCCTTTTATTATCAGGACCCGGCGAAGGTCATTGAAATCCTGGAAGAGCGCAGCTGCGTCGGGTGCAGGCATGAACTGCATCTGGTGGTATTTGGTGTGCCTTATGTTCGATGCAATCTTAAATGGAACCATGGCCATCGCTGTGACCGATATTCCGAAAAGAAAGGGAATAAATGCCTAACCTGAGAGAGTCCGTTGCGGCGGCATTGAATTCCTCGCTGGATTCGGATGAAATGCATGAGCGGCCTATAGACCGGTTGGGAGCGTTCTCCAAGTCGAAACGATTGGGGACGCTTCTTTGGCGCGTGAAATACGACAATGACGCAAAAAGCTATAAACCAGCACTTTTATTACTGACTCGTTTTTTTCTTAGACGGGGAGAAGGAAGAAAATTTGTCGAAACAATCTGTAAATGCGCACTGGATGAATGGCTAATGGACAAATGCAAGCATTGTGGTGGTTCTGGACAGGTTTTGCATGGGCAGGTGTTGATTACATGCACTTCCTGCAATGGGACAAGCATCCAACGATTTACGGACCGACAAAGAGCCAAAGCCATGCATATGAAAATTGAGCAGGTTGAAAAACTGAATAAACGGCTTGGACTGATTCATGATTTCCTGGGGGATATAGACAGAAAAGTGAATGTGAAAACCAATATTGAACTTGAAAGGATTTAATTATTAGTTTTATACACACAAAATGCTTGACTCTTAGTCAGGTGTGTATATAATTAAGGTCATGGGATGCAGCACCGCAGACCACCGACCAGGCGCGTTCCTGGAAGCTCAGATAAAGGAGCAAATCATGAAAGCCCAATTCACCACTGACGAAATCGGCCACGTCACCCTCTCCTACGAGGTTGAGGACTATGACGGTGTAAGTCGCGTCGAACGGACCTTTACCTGCCCGGGTGATGGCGGGTATGTCAGGGAATATCGCGACGGCGACTGGAAGCAGGTCTGTGACCGCCTCAGCCATATGGGTAGCACGCTCTCCTGCTCCAGCCGTGACAAGCTGCTCACCATGATTCGTCGTGAATACCAGGCCATGCGACGCGCCGAAAAGCGCGAAGCAAACCGCTACCTGTAACCCTACCGGCCCCGCTTCGGCGGGGCTTGTGTCTTGGAGCCAACCATGACCTACCGTGCATACCTTCGGACATTCGACGGGCAGATTTCAGAAAAGACCATCACCAAGGACCAGGACGCCGCTGCTGAGGCGTTCACCGCTTTGGTGGGTCGCACCGACCTGGATGGCCATAAGCTGGCCGCCGCCCTGACCTACAATAACGGTCAGTTGGCATTCCATCGATTCGACCGCAACCCCGGCGACCGCGACTACTGGCGAGATAAGCTGGATGAAATCGAATGGCCATCTGCTGGCCGACCTGCCGAAATGGAAGGTGGGAAGCGAGTCAATGTCTATCTCGACGCTGAAAGCCTCTCAATTGCTGCCAAGCTCGGCAAGGGCAACGTCAGTGACGGCATCCGAAAGGCGCTCAAGCAAGCAGAATGACGCCAAGCACGCTGCTGCATCCGTTGAAGCTCGATGGCTACTGACTTCGATTTCGACGAACCAACCGACTACGGCGAGCTGTAGCCGGAAATCAATCGGATAATCCGAATACCCAAAAAATGATAATCCTGCTTTGAGGGGATTATGAAAACAGATAAATTTTTTAAAGAAGAAAAAAAGGGATTAATCAGATGTGTATCTTGTGGGAAAAAAGGATATTTACCTTTTGGAGTGATTGGCGCGATTAATATTTCAGAAGTAAAAGATTAAATGACTAATAAAAATTCTTGCATTACATATAAGTCAGTGATATAAATGATTTTAAGGCGAACAGCTTCCCCGTGTTGGGGAAAATCATAAAAAGTGCCGAACCGACCGATAGGTTTATTCGCCCTAAAGAAATGTAACGACCTCGCCAATGCGGGGTTTTTTCATTTATACGCTTGGAGATTGACCGAGTGGCAGGTGGGAATATGGCGATCCCGTCACTTCAGGCGCTTCCCTTTATAATCTCCAGCCGTATGAGTGAAAGCACAATGGTGATGTGCTGAAGAATGAACGAGACGGCAAAGCCCTGAAACATTGGGTGTGCGAGAGCATGGTGCGTAC
>JAGWIG010000013.1 GCA_028873515.1 Pseudomonadota bacterium
GGGATAACAGCGAAATTTATGACCAGTCTGCATAAATGAGATGCTACTACAATCCGTTAAGGCGCAAGCATGGACAACGCTAATAAATCCGGTTCGCACGCGGTATTTAACATTAAGCTGCATATCGTCCTGGTGACGAAATATCGACGCAAAACACGGACACCGGAACTGCTGGAATATCTTGAAACCGCTTTTGGCGACATACCCGAAGGATGGCGCTGCAGGCTGATTGAATTTGGTGGCGAACCGGATCATGTGCATCTGCTGATCGACATCCACCCCGCACTGGATATTTCGGTGCTGATCAACAATCTCAAAACCGCCAGCGCACGCAGAACAAGAAACAGGTTTACCGAACATCTGGTAAAGTTTTACTGCGCCAAACCATTGTTCTGGCACCGGGCGTATTTCGTTGGCAGCGTTGGCGGGGCTACGCTTGAAACGGTGCGGGCATACGTGGATGCACAGGGTACGGCAGGGCACGCAAGAAAATCAGCGGCAAAAGCCAAGTCAAACCCAAAACCGTCCGCCTGACCCCCTCTTGGCGCAAGGCTGGCGTGGAACCCGCCTAAGAGGGGGAATGCGCGGACAGGTGTTCAGCTTCACGTGCAATGTGATCCAGACTCAGGGCAAGCCATGGGTATCCGTTTTAACGCAACCATATGCGATCCCTTTCGTCCAGACATAAAGTGACCAGGAGTAGGTGGGATAGGTCAATTGCCCATCATAAACCTCATTCATGATCTGCCCGTTATCCGGGCGGACATAATCATAGAGTGGAACAATCGCGTCGTTGACATCCCCGCAGGAAACCGGAGCCCTGGATACAGCCAGATCGGCGGGATTCGTGCTGGTCGAGATGATCCCATAGCTTCCATTCCCAACATCCGTTCCGGAAAATGTGACATTGCCCCAGGGGAAAATGAACCAGGCATACGGAGGGGTTCCCTGCTGTGAGATACCCGGCTTCGGAGACTGCACCCAGGTTGAACAGGCGCCATGATAGCCGGTACAGTCCCAGGATGGGACAATTACCCAGCCACCGGTAATGGGAGAACTGCCTTCGACATAACCTGAAAAATCATTACTGGCATGACTGGCTTCCGGCCGGATTGCGAAAATGGCCAGCAGCAGCAAAAACCGGCCCAGGTTTTTCATGAAAATTCCCGCCCTGTCCGGGCTGTGCGCGCTCAATGGTAGGTATCCGTCTTGACACAGACATAGGCATGGCTTGCCTCTACCCAGGAAGAGCCGTTATAGACTGCATTCACAACCGTCCCGATATCCTGGCGGACATAGTTTTCGACCGGGATCATGGCCTCGTCAACTGAACCACACTGCACGATGGCATCTGGCTGACTGGATTCATCAAGCCTGTCCATGCCAGTTACACCATAACTGCCCCCACCAAGTGCGCTTCCGCTGAACATGACATCCCCAAAAGGATAGACGTCATAAAGGCTCATGTATGAGACCGTTCGCCCGCAGGATCTCCCGCAGCCCACAAAAGTGGTGTAACCCGCCCGGGCCAGCACAATGGCATAGCCTCCAACAACCGGGGACTGGCCTGAAACATAACCGTTATAATCATTGGCTGCCTGACAGGGGCCCGATAGCAGGCCCGGAAAAACCAGCATGACAGCCCATATCTTTTTCCTGTCCATTTCCTTACCCTTTTCTTTTTCTCTTCAGGGTTTCAGTCCGTATCGGTATTGACACAGACATAACCATGTTTTGACGCGACCCATCCTGATCCATTAAATACCTCATTCATGACCTGTCCGGTATCTGCCCGGATATACTGTGCCACGACAATCTGGGCCTGGTTCCCATCACAGGATACAAACTCCCCGGGAACCTCGGATTCATCATTCATGTCTGTCCCGCCAGCCAGGTAGGTGCTGTTTCCCTCATAGGCATAGCTTCCATTCATGACGACATCCCCATATACGAAAATATCGTAGGTCGTGCTGATGTCCGTATAGACACAGCTTCGCGATCCACATTGTGCACGCACATATCCCATCCTGTGGACCCCGATGGTGTAGCCTCCCGCCACCGGAGAACTGCCCTGAACATAGCCCTCATAATCATTGCCAGCCCTGCCCGGTATGGGGAAAACCAGACAGGACAGAAATAACAGGATACGTCTGCGGAAAAAACTCACGCCTTTCTCCTTTTAATTGCAGTGGAGCGTGGCCACATGGGTATACCGGTCCGGAGGAAGGTTGTTGACCGTATCATCTTGCCAGCTGTATATCCGTATCGTGGCAAAAGGGTCAATGATATCTTCGATATAGCTCGAGCAGGCCGCGTTCTGCGCCCTGTTAAACCTCACTGATTTACTGAAATTCTGGGTAGGTGACAAGGCAACTGTCGTAAACCGGTTGATGAAATCATAGGTATCCGTCTGGGGCCGGTAGACGTAGCGATCCACGTTTTCCTCAAGGGCATAGCCTATCCTGCCAGTCTCACTGAACGTGGCTCCACCTGCCGGATAGATGAAGAACAGGGTCTGGGCATTTTTCCAGGTTCGCGTATCAACGCTCACCCCAAGCTCGGCCACCTGATCAACTCCCCCATTTTTGTTGGCCACCTCATCCCAGACTGGCTGCAGGGTAGCGACCACATCCACCAGTCCCATCGCTGCCCCATTCTGGTTGATAAGGGACCTGATATCCGGATAAGCTGTTGAACAGCCGGTATTGCCTGATTCATCCATAAGGCATTCAAGACCCTGATTGGGGTCCGAACTTACCCCACTGGAAAGCTGGGGATCATCAAATGCTCCGCCCGTATTGATGTCTGTCCAGCCAGACAGGGGCTGGAAGGTATAATCCACAAGGATCCAGTCAAGATATCCGGCGCCAGCGTAGGCAAAATCCTGGGGGAGCCCTGTCATGACTGAATAAGGCGTATAGGTAGCATAAAGGATGGATGGCCGTTCCGGAACCAGTTGGGGATCCCCATAAATCGCCCGCTCCTGCTGATCAAGGGCAACTGACCAGACCAGATGCATGGGCTGGGGATTATTGGCCACCCTGACTTTCTGATCATAGTTGAACCAGGCAAAGCCTATCCCGTTGGCCAGCATGTAGGAACGGATTTGACTGGCCAGCCGGGCAACCTGGGCTTCAATAAAGGGTTTAGCCTGGGCAAGCAGGGTGCCTTCTTCAAGTCCACCTGCATAATTCAGGACATGAAGGCTGCCAGCAGAACTGGCGCTGGCAAGACTATCTCCGCTTACATCCAGGCTGTAACCCATTGCACCATAATAACTGGAGGCAGTTTTGGAAAAAATGGCTGAGCGGCCATTCACGACTACCTGATTGATGACCAGAGTTTTATGGCTTGCCTGCATCCCTGTGGCCAGGACTGGATAACTGCTGGCCAGAAACCCGGTAACCGCCAGCAGCCATTGAGCTACCCCGAACTGGAAACCCAGGAGGTACATATTCGGCTTCATCTTTGAACCGGCAGGGCCGGATAGCCAGAAGACAGGTTACTGGAAGAGGATGCAGGAGTCTGGATTCCAGGTGTCCCTGCCGAAAGCATGAAAGGCATGACCGGTTTGCTCCCCCCCGTTCCATTTTTAGGCAGGTCATCCTTCAGGGCAATGATCGAGGGAGTAGTCTTCAAGTCCAGATGTCGCCCGCCTATCGTGACTGAATCCAGCCCAATGGCAGTCACCGGCATACCCCGGTAGGTCTTGCCGACCTTAACGAAACGTGTTTCCCCGGCATCGGTCAGAACCGCGGTCAATACCTCGCCATCCTGGATGACTGCGCTCAGAACGGGGCCTCTATACGCTGGCTTGCGCCCCAGGGGAAAAGAACCCGGCAGCAGCCGGGCCGTCCGCTGCGTCTTGACCCGATTTTTGACTGTCACTGCATCGGGGTGAAATGAGGGCTTTTTCCGTTTCAGATCCAGTCTTGGGCTGAATCTGCCCTTCAGGCGGATGAACCCGGCATGACTCGGCAGGGGGTGAGGGTTGATGACCGCTTTCAGCTGAACCTGCTTGGCCTGTTCTACCATGATTTGCGTCTGCAGCCTTGTCTCTTCCAGCAGGCGCTGTTCCTGTTCAAAGACAATCGGGGTGTCTGTAAAAGGATCCATCTGAACAGGCTGTACCCTGGAACGGGAAGCTGAAGACAGGGTAAGCGGGTTGACGGGGCCAGCCAGAAGCACCGGGGAAACAAGGGCCAGGATGAGGGCCAGGGGAAATTTTTTCTGATGCATCATTATCCATTCTTCCTCAAAACTGTGAAACAGCGGTTTCTGCCAGGGTGACCTTACCAGGCAGCAAGGTCTGGATCCGGACGGTATAGGGGGCAAGCTGCATGCTGACTGCGCTATTGGCAGGAGATCTCACTGAATCCGAACAGTTATCAAATGTCATGACCTGACCATAGGCATCCGTCACATCCGCACGGGTCAGACCCAGAAGATCCTGTGGACTGGTTCCGCTGGACTGAATCAATGCCATGGGCACACTGCATCCGCTTGAGGGCATGGAGCCATTTTCATCCCACCTGCTGGCAGGAGTTCCGGCTGAGGCAAAATAGTCAATGGACACATCCCGTGACGCAGATGCCTCGTAACGCGTAGAAAAATAAACCTGCATGGCCTGCACAATACGGTTCATCCTCGCCATCGTCACCTGTACGTTTTGCAAGGCGATGGCATAGCCATCGATCATCTGGCCCGTATCATCTCCACAAAGTGCCAGCTGGCCTGTTGTCGCATTCAACCCCGTCGTGCAGCGCCCCGAATCCAGATGCCCATTGGCCCCAGGTGAAACAACTGCCACGTCATGGTAATAGAGAAGGACACCGCCCACAGACCGGGAAAGTCGGGGAGTAATGAAGATGCAGACTGGCTGGTTATACCCGTCAAGGTATAACCGGGATGCAGAATCCGGTGAATAGGCAGCAACCGGAATGAAACTGGCTGCAGTCGAGGTGCATCGGCCAGTCCCGTCAGCCAGCGCAGGAAGGATGATCCCTGTGGCGAAACCAAGGCTTGCGCCGGCACCCTCATCCACATCCAGCGGGTCAGCCTGGTAGGCAAGGGTCAGGGCCTTCTCTGCCGCTTCAAGCCGGCTTTGGGTATCAAGGCTCTGCCTGAAATGAATCCAGGTGGAAAACGTACTGCCCAATACCGAGGTCAGGAGGGTAACTATCATCACGACCACGGCCATTTCGAGCAATGTGAAACCCTGCAGGCTACCTAAAGGGAAGATCATTTTGCTCATGGCCTGGAAATCGCCTGCCGGAGTTTTTCACGGCTATGAGCCATGGCCATGGCCGTCTCTTCTGCGAGGGTTCCTTCGTCAATCATCTTCTTCAGCACCCAGTGCTGCATGACATGCCCGTCTAGCCGGCCGGTCTCCATGATGTTGGGGATCTGCTGGGTCTTGCCACTCAGGATGGCTTCACGCACAGGAGCATGGTTTACCAGGATTTCATAGACCAGTACGAGTCCTTCCCTGTCCTGGCGCTTCACTAGAGATTGGCAGAGTATGGCAGTCAGGTTGGAGGCCAGGAGGTGACGGGCCTCATCCCGGTCCTGTTCCGGATAAAAACTGGTCACCCTGTCTATGGTTTGCTGCCCGCTTGCCGTATGCAGGGTTGCCAGCACGAAGTTTCCCGAATTGGCTGCAGACAGGGCACCATGCATGGTCTCCCGCGTCCGGATTTCACCGATCATGAGGATGTTCGGATCTTCCCGCTTGGAACCGATAAGCGCAGCTTCAAGACTGGGCAGCTTCTCCCCGATTTCCTTTTGCATCACCCGGCATCGGTCAGAAACGAGCAGGTATTCAATGGGGTCTTCAAGAGTCAGGATATGCGCACATCGTGTCCGGTTGATATAATCCAGTCCTGCGGCAAGGGTAGTGGACTTACCTGAATTGACCGACCCGGTAATAAGCAGCAGCCCTTTGGTTTCACCAAAAAACCGCTCAATGCCGGAGGGCAGGCCCAGCTCTGACAGAAAAGGAATGGTGTTGCGCAAGCGCCTGATTGACAGGCACAGCGCAGTGTTCGGGCCATGGTAGGATAGATGGCATCTCAGCCGGCATCCATCAAGGGTCTGGGCAAAATCATGACTGCCCTGCCTGGCTGACAGGAAATCATCCCAGCTCATTGCAGGCGCGAGAACCTTTCCCAGGTAGGATTCCATGTGATGGCTCTGGATGGTTGCATCCCCGAAGGGCCTGATATCTCCATGCTCCCGCACCCAGACCTGATCCCTGACAGCGAGATGGATGTCCGTGATATTGGGGTTTTTGAGGATCTCGGCAAGGATGGCTGCAATCATGAAAAACCTTTCAGAGGGGTTGTGTGGCAAAAATCCTGATGGAGTCCCCCCATGGGGTGACCGACTTTAGCGCCATCGAATAAGGAGGAGCAAGCGTGCTGGAATCAGCAAGATTACTGGCCTGGACAGGGCGTCCCCAGCCATCCGATTCATCTGCTGCATCCAGGCCGGCCAAAGCCTTCACTCCGGTTTGGCTGAGCGCTACATAGCTATCCATGCAGGGCATTTCATCCGGTTCGGCCTCACTGCAGTCCTGTGCACGAAAATGGTTCCAGTTGATTTGATGCTGCCCGTCCTGAAGGACTTTTGCCTTGAACCATTCCTGCAGGTGGTTTGCATCCTTCTGCAGGGTTTGTGTGGTGTGCTGGACCAGACCGGATTCAATAATGAAGCCATCAACCCGTTCATATCCTGTTGATGAGCCAGGAGTGAAGATCCCGGTTGAAGCATCCAGTACAGCAGGACGGGATACGTTGCCAGGAATCCAGACCATGAAAACATGATAGGCAATATCACCTTTTACCAGACGATTGCTGGACGCCCCGGTTACGTGCCATTTAAGGGGGAACCCCAGCATGGGCAGCACAGGGGCGACATTCACCGGAGCCACGCTGGCATCCACGGTTGCGGCATGCTGTTCGTACCAGTTTTCAAGGGCGGCCTGGACACCTTGCAGATAGATTTGCTGTTCCTGCTGCACGTGAGCATCTTCCCGGTATGTATCCAGAGAATCCAGGCTGAGTATCCAGACCGTCACCGTCAACAGGACAAGCACCAGCACGAAAGCCATGGCCATGCCCTGCTGGGTGACCGGGAAATGTTTTTCAATAGCGCCATGCATGAAACGTCAGGGCTCCAGATCGACCAGATAATCAAATGTTCCCACTGAAGATCCCCCCGATCCCAGGCTTGCACGGCATTTTCCGTCAGTAAAATCACCCGGGATGACCGTTGAGCCGGTGCAGTCCTGGATAGCATCGATAATGATGGAGTTGGGAACATTGTTCGCACGCAGGAAGTAGGTATCACTGAACCCTGGCTGCGAGCTATCCTGGCTGAAGGAAATGCTCACGCCTGAAATGATGTTGTCCACCCTGGCATGGCCACTGGAGTCCACCGGAAAAGGCTTGATGTAGGGCCCCTGCCAGGTGGTGTAGGCCACACCGCAGAAAGTGTTTGAAGCCGTCTCATCCAGGGCCGGGTTATAGAGCCCTGCCAGAACCCGGGTATGGCAGTTGTTGTCTGACTTCATGCGCATGAGGGCGTCGCCCATCGTATTCATGTAACTATACAGGGCCACCGCCTTAGATTTTCCACCCGAATTGATGAAAAGAATCGAGGCAATGAGGATCGACATGATGGAAATGACCACCGCGAGTTCAACCAGGGTCAAGCCCTGCTGACTGACTGGATGTGCTGGAACCGGATGATACATAGACCTTTTTTCCTTTTTTATTGATTCATTACACGTTATTCAATGAAAGGCTGACAACGGGATAATAGGTCACGAAGAAAAAAACCATCACCATGATTCCTGTGATAAGCGTCGACAGGATCCTGACGTTCTCCGTTAGCTGTTCGGTTCGCAGAAGCACGTCCTCTTCCAGATCCCGGGTCATGTCCTTCAGGGATTCAAGCAGGCTGCCGCTATGCTGGGCAGCCTTGACCCCATCCGTGATAAAGGAGGGAAACCCCGCAGCCTGTGTGGCCGCGTCCAGGTGAATTCCCGTTTGCAGGATTCTGGACAGCTTCAGAAAAGCCTTTCGGCTATCTTCTCTTGCGGCCGCATCACTGACGGTTATTGCAATTTCAGCGGGAGCAATGGCAGCCTCATGCAGCAGGGAATAACCAGTCCAGAGCGTGGACTGATCTGCCTTGATTGAAATTTCCCGGATCAGATCAACCTGATCCAGCACAGCCTTGAAAGCCTTCGATCGCACCATCAGAAAAATCCCCACCGGAATCATCAGATAGATGAAGGTAAAGAAAAACGGATGCTGGTTCACCCAGGTAGACAGGGCAAACAGTTTCTCGTCATAGGAAGGAACACTAGCATTAATGTTCTGCATGAAGATGAGGGTTCTGGGAGTAAGATAACGAAGCGCACCATAAAAGAAGCCATACATCATGAGCATCATGAATACCGGCATGCGAAAGATCCGTCCTATCCTTCCCTTGAGGCTCGCCTGGCGCTCTATATCCGCACCCAGGGCCCTGAAGGCTTCGCCTGTTTTTCCCGACTGGTGGGCAGCCCGGACCACCATCGCATCGCGCTGGCTAAACCCCGCAAGCCGCATGGCATCATATTCCCTCTGCCCCTCCAGGAGAGATTGACGCATCAGTTTTGCCGCCTGCCTCAATTTTTCATCCTGGACAAATCCTGCACCCGCTTCAAGACCTGCCTCCAGGGATCGCCCGTTCATCAGGCGACGGCCGAGGGTCTTGTAAAGACGGGACAGATCCCGGCTGCAAAAACCAGCCTTGAACAGGTTTTTCATGGACAGGGTGACGTGTAGCCGTACTTCAAGAGGCTGATAACCGATGCGTTTCAGTTTCGAAAAGGCCTTATCGGAATGGTCTGCAAAGACGATTCCGGTCACCCGCTGATGACCCTGGCCTATCGCTGAATAATAAAAAGCCCATTCCATCCTGATCCTTATTCTTCCCTTGCGACCCGAATCGCTTCATCAATGGAAATGACCCCATCAGCAGCCAGACGCAATCCGCTGGCAAACAGGGAATGTCCGGCCCGTGCCCGGTTTTCTATGACGGTGCCAAGCTGCACCCCTTTTTGGAGCAGCTCCCGGATGGTCTGGGCATCGAGCGTATCCGAAATCATGACCCGACCGATATAACCGGTATATCTGCATCGCCTGCATCCGGACGGCCTGAAAACCTTGGTTTCGGTCTGGGGGCGATCCCACCAGGGCACGTCAAATTCCCTGAGCATGCCAGACCGATCTTCATCCACCTTGCAGGCCGGGCACAGACGCCGGGGCAAACGCTGCGCAATGATGGCTTTCAGGCTGGCAAGATGGGTTTCGTCAATGCCCATATCCCTGAAGGCCTGGATGGCCATGGGCCCGTTTGGAACATGCAGTGTGGTAAACACCAGATGCCCGGTATTGGCTGCATCAAACATGACGCGGGCAACACCCCGATCCCGCCTGACTTCCCCGAAAAGGATGACATCAGGGGCACTTCGAAGAAGGGCATTGAGAATCTTGCGCGTTCCCTCCCCTTCATTGCCTTCCCCGGAAGGGGGTTCATGCTGTAGCCACAGGCCATGGCGGTATTCAATCGGGTTCTCTATCGTCTGGATGGAGCGTTCAACCGAATCAATGAGCTGCAGCAGGGCATACTGGGTTGTCGTTTTGCCACTTCCTGTCGGACCGGTCACCACAATGATTCCGCAAGGCATATGGATATAGCGCTTAAGGGTTGCAGCGGTTTGAGAATCAAAACCCAGATTGTCAAATTCAACCTCGGCGCTTTGCCGGTCAAGAATCCGGATCACGGCCTGCTGCTTGCCCTGGGTTTCCATCAGTTCCATGCGGAACATGTAGCGATGAACCAGGTCCTGATACTGGTTTTTCTGGTTTTCACCAAAATCAAACGTACTCTCCTGAGGTTCGCGCCTGAGGGCTTCCGCATTTGAATGTTCACCCACAAGCTTGGTCAGCAGACGATCCATCAGCCGACGGTCGACCGTTCGAAACAAGGATCCGACATCGTTGATCTTCAGGCGGATGACACCAACCAGATCCGAGTAGTTAAGGTACAGATCCGAGGCGCCAGCATAACAGGCATGGCGAACCAGTCCACCCAGAATGTCCTGGATGAGATGGGGGTAATTTTCAACATCCTGGCTGGCCTCGGCAAGATTATAGGCAGCAACCAGGGTATCCAGCTCTTGTTCAGTATTGGCAAAACAGGTGCGGTAAACGGCCTGTATCGTATTGGGTGAAGCCATGACCAGGACAGGGTTCTCACGGTGGTAACGGTTTCTCGCCGCCGTAGCCTCATCCGGGTCGGAAATGGCAACCTGGAGCTGCCTGAGCGTATCGTAGCCGACCGGAACGTAATGTGTCAGATTATGGGTATCCAGGTGAGCCATGGTTGCCGCATCAATCAGATCCACCTGGGTTGCAGAAAAATAGCTCATCCTGTGAAGACGGGCCAGAACCTGGGCAAGACGCTCTGCCGAGATAAACCCGAAATCCCGCATGATGACCTGCAAGGATTCGCCTGTCATTTCGTGACGCTGCAGGGCAGCCAGGATATGGCTATCCTTGACTTTCATTTCCCGCAAAAGCAGGGCCAGTTCGTTCTGGTTCATCAATGCTTCGATTCCAGCCTGAACACCCTTTTGCTCTTTAACATGATCCGGCTCCGGTGCCATTTCGATAGCAATATCCTCAATAACCGGCAAAGCAGGATCAAAAACCGTTCCTGCGGGTTTTTCTGCCCGCCCTGGATTTTTGGCCTCAAGGGTTTCAGGCCAGCATGAAAACAGGTCTTCCCCTGTTTCAGGAATCATTTGCTTCACCCTGCCTCCCGAATACCTCAAGCTTCATTTCAAAAACGCGGCCTTGTTCATCCAGTTCCGTAATGGCCACCGGATAGGCATGCAGGGCTTTCAGAAACGCCTTGAATCCTGGATAGGCTGAATACTGCCCCTTCACCTGGATTATCGTTCCTTCCACTTTTTCCCGGGTATCGGGAAGCGGTCTTTCCAGATCATCGAAATCATCGAGGTTATTGACCGGATGCACGAATGCCAGGTTTTCCACCTGATCTATCCTGACCGCACAGTCCACCCGGTTCTGCATTATGGCGAGAATCACATCCGCTACCTCCTGATCCAGGCTGGCCGTTGAATTCTTTTCCACTTCGGAAGGCAGGGTCAAAAGTCTGGCCAGAACCTCATTCATCCTGACCTGTTTCCCTTTCAGAACTATCCGCTGCCTCATCAGCAATGCTGCCTCATTTTTCCACTGCGAGCCGTAATACAGGCTAGCTGCCAACAAGAGAATCCAGCACGGAATGAGGAGCCGTGCAATGGAACTGCAGGTCAATTTCATTCATGTCTCCTGTGGTAAACAAGCCTGATTTCTCGCACCCTGCCGGCGGCTTCAGCATCAGGACCGACGTGATTTCACCTGGGGAAGACACGGGGAAGGCACTGGGCCTGCCCGGTTCAAACTGGCTGGGATTAACCAGCGGCAGGGATACCGTATAAACTGACAGATCTAGCGTCGCTTTGACCGATACGGTTGAACCCGGCCGCCAGAGCACCTGGGCCCGCCTGAACATACCTGTTTCCAGCAAGCTTACCTTTCGGGCAAAAGCGGCCGGATGCTGTGCAATCTGCTTCCCAATCCGCCCTTTCTCCTGATTGATAGCCCTTTGCAGGGTCAGGCTGGAAGCATGCATGACATGAACCCTCACGAAAAAAAACACCGCCCAGACAAGGCTCAACAGTGAGGCCATGCCGGCAGCCACCCCGGCATAGCGGGATATCAGCGCCAAATCGATCCCGTTCCATTCCGCCCGGTCCGGATAGGCAGGCAGAACTGCCGCATGAACAAGCAATGCAGCGGAATCGTAAATCCGGATGTCCTGGAGTTTATGCCTCGTGGAAAATTTTTTAAGGAGCTCCTCCTGATTCACGGGATTGATGGAAACCAGCATCTCAGCCACATCCGTACCGGGTTTAACAGCATGGACAAGAAGCAGCCGGGTGCCCTCTGGGTGACCCAGATGAAACCCGACCGCAACAGGCAAGGCGCCCCCTCTTTCCTTCATCAGCTGGTCAAGACACGCCATCCCCGGAACCAGCCGGTACGGGATCTGCCTTAATCTCCCTGCCCCCGTGGCATAAATGATGCCCAGCCTTCGGCTCAGGTTGACAACCCGCATTTTTTCAAGGCAGGCCGTTTCACGGCAGGCGAGAGATTTGGCCTTCTGGATGGACACGCCTTTTTTGGCCAGAATCCGGTAATCCTCGCGGGTAAAACTGATAACCCGGCTGTTTTCAGGAATCCCGTTTCCCTCAACAGGGCTGACCTCCTCACGGGCTATTTTCCAGAACAGCAGGCGGCCATTTTCCACTTCAACCTGGATGAAAATTTCAGCAAGATCTGTGCTCTCATCCCCTGGATGGCTGTGTCTCGACCTTGCCTGATGCCATAACCTGATCTTGTTTGAGAACATGCAGAACCATTTTCTTCCGGAAAATCTTGTCCTAGATGGTTCAAGATCCTTGCAAGGTTTCGCTTGGCATATCCCGTCATCACACATGTAACCCCTTTCAGGCTCAGCAGGGGGCGTACTCAAATGGAGGTGTTCCTCCTCTTCAGCCCCTGCTTCGCCACCTGCGGCTTCAACCTCAAAAGGATGAGGATCAGATGGTTTTTTTCCTGCTCCAGGCCCAAGTTTCCAGCTGGATTCCATGCTCAGATCGCCTCCGAAAACAGGGGCTCAAATGGAGGAGCCGGAATGATGTCCGCGTGCAGCAGGATGACCACTTCCTTGTGTGCTTCACGATCACTTTGCCCTGGCGAGGTCAAACTTCCCAGAAAGGGAACACGGCCCAGCCCGGGCAAGGCATCCTTTGTCGCGCTATCGCTGGAGGATCGGATTCCGCCCAGAATGAGGGTTTTCCCGGATTCATCCAGAACCTCCATGAGAGACTGTTTTGTGGCCTGTGTTGGAGCAGTAATGGTATTACCGTTGAGATTAAAGGTGGAAAAGGACTCGACCGTAGACAGCACGGGCACAATCGTGAGCTGGACGTAATCCTGATCCAGGATGTCAGGTTCAATGGACAGCGAGATGCCGTCTGTGACATAACTTGCCGCTCCACTTGTAACCGAAGTTCCGGCAGTTCCGGTTACCGAGTTGGAAATGGAGCCCAGATAGGGAATCTGGGTGCCATCAAAAATAACTGCCGGGGTATGGTTCATGGCTGTCACACGCGGCTGTGATATAACCTTGAGCGTTGTGACTTTCTGCAGGGCATCAAGCACGCCCTGGATACTGGCTGAGGTGACATTCACGGCCAGAACCGGATTGATCACGCTGGAAGCATCGTTTAGGGAGGTGGTGGTCGAGCCAAGTATTCTTGACCAGTCAAGACCATATTCAAACTGGCTGCCCAAATCGACTTCTATGATTGAAGCCTGGATTTCAACACGGCGCATGGCGTCCTGCGTAAATTTCTCAAGAAAACTGTGCACACGTTCCAGGGAAACGGCATCAGAGCGTACCGAAACCAGACCCAGTTCGGGCATGACATGGACCTGTGCATCAGATCCTGCAAGTTCATGGATGAATTTCCCCAGGCTCCCTGAATCAGTCTGATAGGTTCCATTCACGGTAAACCCCGCCTGAATGCCCGATCCATTAATGCTGTTTCCCGAAACAATGGAAGAAGATTCGGCAGACATGGCAAGCGATGGACCGGAACCTGCTGAATCCGAGGAATTGACCGGATTTCCTCCCACATCGTAACGGGCCGTGAGCTGCTGCATGATTTCCAGTGGCAACCGGAACGTATCCGTAGCCACACGGGCTATTGTTGCCGTTTTAAGGGTCGCGTCAAAAATAATGGCGTACCCTGCAGCAAGAGCAATATGGCGCATGGCTGCTTCAGATGACTGGTTAAGAATATTGACAGTCACAAGCTGGCCGGAAACAACACCCTGCGTCATGGACAGGGAATAACCAGCTTGACGGGCTATCCCTGCCAGCAGCGCATAAAACGGTGCCTGTTCGCTTTTAAGCGAGATATTCCCGTAATCCGGCGAATAGGGGATATATTCCGCGGGAACATAAGCCTTGTCCCTGATAATCGATAATGAAGGGAGGGGGGTTTTCTGCAACACCGTACTGAGTGTAGTTCGCGTTTCATCATGAACCTCACGGCGCATGGGATAAAAGCCGGTCGCACAGCCCGTGCAGGCCAGGGTTACCATGGCGCTTAGCCAAAGCCCGGAATAACGCATCACTTACGCTCCTGAATGGATGAATCAGGCAGGACCTGTACAACCAGGATCCGGCTTCTGCTGTATAGCGTTCCTTCAAGATTGAATTGACCCAGTGTCCTGCTGATGACTGCCTCATGATTCCTGCCCGGGAAAATCAGGGGTTCAAGCAACCGGAAATCTCCAGGATAATCCCATTTCAGGGCAATACCCCAGGCATGGAGATACTGTCCAAGCGCAATGGACAGGCGCATTCCAGCCGGAGCCAGGAAGGCCTTTGCAGCTGACGGGGTCTGGACCTTGCGCGAAGGCACATCCATGCTGAATGCATTCTGATTCCGCACGGATTGCGCCAGATAATGCTGTGGCTGAGAATCCGGAATTTCAGGGTGCGGATAAAAAGGAGCCTGAATCTTCTGGGAGTCCCGGGTTTTTTCCCATACAACCTGGTTTACACGGGATATTTGCAGGCAGCTTCCCCTGGCCCGCCCTGATATCCCGGGAATCCGGTGAACCTTGGGATAAGACGAAGATACCAAAGGTTCAGCCGCTATACGGGCTCGTGGATAACCGGTTTTTATCCTGGGCTGCACGACAGGATTCTCTTCAGATATCAATACTGGTGTGCCAGATCCAGCCCTGACGATGGCTGGAGTCTTGAAAGCCTGGAAAGACCCCCTGTTTTTGGGGCCGCTATAATCAACATATGCCGTTTGCATGCCTTCGAGTTTCAGGGTGTAGTGTTTTGCCATCCCGCTCACAATCACGTAAGGAGGCTGGATTTTTTCCGTCGCCAGATCTTCATGTCCCTGGACTCTGGCAAAAATGGCGGGTAAATGTTCTGGAGACAGGAACTGGAAATAGGTATCGTGTCCATCATTAAAAACCTGAACAGGCTGGATTTCCGGATTGCCTCCCGCCCGGTAAGCAAAGTCATAGCCTGGCAGGGGGGAAGCGAAGGCCATCCTGTTAGATGCCAGCATCAGAATTACGCCCATCCGGTACAGACAGCTTTTGACCTGCATCAATCTTCCTGCGGTTTTTATGGTACATGGCAAATTTAACCATTGCCGCAGCTTAAATGCGTCACCAAGAAAACAGGGCTAGGCAGGGTATTCAACAGGAAATGGCGTCGGGACGGGCCATCAGGAACGAGCAGCCAGAACGAAGGCGATGCTGGAACAGGAAAACCCTCCCTCTCCTTCGCAACCCCGGGCCTGCAGGTAAAAATTGATTAATTCCACGAATGATCCTATTATCAAACAAGGAGTAAGCGTTACGGACATCGAGCCATCCGGGTCATCAGGTCTGGGTTGCACGATCACCTGGAAACAGGATCCCGCAGCCCGTACCTGGCAGCCCATGAGACCTTATCGGGCCCTGGACACTTCCGGGGGAGATAGTTTCAGGCTCTGGACAAGTGCTTCCTTCATCGGCAGGCAACCCGGTTTTCTTTCACACCCGGATATTCAGGAGACGCCCCGCCAGGTATTAGAACCGTTATCTGGCCAGACTGGCAAGCCAGTGCAGGCAAGATGGAGGGGAAGACAGAATGCAGCCGACCCGGATGAATCAAACGGTTCACCGGATATTCCAGGTTGATGATAGATAAAAACCATCAACCCAAACCCTTCTGACAAGGAAGAGGCCATTTTCTGAAGGCGCCCCGTCCAGGAAGAAAGGAGTGCATCATGACTGACAACCCTATACAGGATTGGGAAAAGCGGGAAACAATCGAAGAGTTGACGGATATTCTTCATGTCGCCCAGGAAATGGGGCAAAGGCTTTCAGTCGAGTCCCATGGCAAGGCCTATGACGAGGTCAGAAGACTTGCAGAGCTACTACACCAGAGCCGGGCTCTTGCCGAAAAAATCCGCAATCATGGTCTCTTGAGAAGAATGTAGGCTCCTGCACATTTGCCAGGGAGCAGTTCAAGCCAGACCGGCTGCATGGAGCATGCCTTCTCCCTGACATGGCATATTGACTCCTCAAGCCTGTTAAATCGCTGGCAATGCACACTACCGGAACAGCTGTTCAACCTGTCATGTTTCCCCAGTCTCGATCATCGCCACCAGTTTGCCGATGTCCATGCCGCCATTGTTCCCTCCCATTTTCTCCGGCCCGCTGTATCCCATCAACGTTTTTTGTTCCCCCTGCCCGATGGGTTGGGGTTTGACCCGATTTTCGGGCCAGAGTAAAATCTTGATCCGGGCAAAAAACAAGGAAACCCATGAGCTGCACACGTATTGCTGCTCTTCTTCTTGATGGGGTGGACACTCAGGCCAAGCGAGACGAGATCTCCCGTATTTTTCATCAGACCTCACTACTTTATGAGCGGCTGTTTGATCATCTTGCAAACAGTGAAGCATGGTATCGCAAAGCTATTCCCCTTCGCCATCCCCTTATCTTCTATTTTGGCCACACTGCCACGTTTTTCGTGAACAAGCTGCAGGTAGCCGGGCTGATTAATCAACGTCTTAACCCTCGCCTTGAGTCTATTTTCGCCGTGGGGGTAGACGAAATGTCATGGGATGATCTGGATGAGCACCACTATGACTGGCCAGCCATCGAGGAAGTACGAATCTATCGGGCCATGATGCGTGAGCAGGTGGAAAAGGTCATCCATACCCTGCCGCTTGAATTACCCATTACCTGGAATTCACCCTGGTGGGCCATACTGATGGGTATTGAGCATGAATATATCCATCTTGAAACAAGTTCGGTGCTCATGCGTCAGCTTCCCCTGTCCATGGTACGCGAAATACCGGACTGGGAGCCCTGGAAAAAAAGCGGCCTGCCACCGGAAAACAGGCTGTTGCCTGTTGGAGAAGGCGAGGTCCGCCTCGGCAAGACCTATCAAGACAGGCTATATGGCTGGGACAACGAGTACGGAAAACATGAGGTCCTGCTTAAGGCTTTTTCCGCCGGAAAGTATCTGGTCAGCAATCATGAGTTTCTTCCCTTTGTCGAGGCAGACGGGTATGACAATCCCCGCTGGTGGACCGAAGAAGGGGATCGCTGGCGCCGCTTTGCAAAAACCCGGCACCCATGCTTCTGGGTGGCCGATGCAAATAACTGGAAGCTCAGGCTGATTGCCTCGGAACGCTCCATGCCATGGGACTGGCCTGTCGAGGTCAACGCCCTGGAAGCAGAGGCTTTCTGCGCATGGAAATCAGCCCAGGATGGAATCCTTCTTCGTTTACCCAGCGAAGATGAGTGGAGAAGGCTTCGAGATCTTTCCACCATTCCAGACATCGATGAATGGAAAGAAGCACCCGCCAACATTGGGCTTGCCTATGGGGCTTCACCCTGCCCGGTATCCCATTTCTGCCATGGTGATTTTTATGATGTCATCGGTAATGTCTGGCAATGGACGGCAACCCCAACCTACCCATTCAACGGGTTCGCCGTTCATCCCTACTATGATGATTTCACCATACCCACCTTTGACCAGCAGCATAACCTCATCAAGGGGGGATCATTCGCGTCCCTGGGCAATGAAATGCAGCGCGAAGCCCGATACGCCTTCCGCCGCCATTTTTTCCAGCATGCAGGTTTTCGCTATGTGCACTCCTCCAATCCCCTGCCCGAAGTGCCCGTATATGAAAGTGATGCGGCCATTTCACAGTATTGTGATTTTCATTATGGGCCCGAGCACTTCGGGGTCAGGAATTTCCCCTCCTCCATTGCAAGCCTTGCCATCAAGGCAATGCAGAAACGGCCCCTGCGACGCGCGCTGGATATAGGATGTGCTGTCGGGCGCAGCAGTTTTGAACTGGCGCGGTATTGCCCGGAAGTCATCGGCCTGGATTTCTCAGCCCGTTTCATTCAGGTCGCGACCCGCCTGCGGGATCAGGAAAGCTTTACCTATACCCTGACAGAAGAAGGGGATCTGCATAGTTACCACCATGCCATGCTTGCGGATCTGGGACTGGCTGAAACCGCTTCCCGAGTCCGGTTTTTCCAGGCAGATGCCTGCAACCTCAAACCCCTCTACCAGGATTTTGATCTGGTTGTTGCCGCGAACCTCATCGATCGCCTGTATAAGCCCCGCCAGTTCCTCGAAGAAATCGCAAAACGGATGGCATCAGGCGGGATACTTGTCCTGAGTTCGCCCTATACCTGGCTGACAGAACATACTCCACGCGAAGAATGGCTGGGTGGCTTCAAGCGTGATGGAGAAAATTTCACCACCCTGGAAGCCCTGCGTGAACTACTGGCTCCCAGTTTTATTCTGGCCCAGGATCCCCTGGATCAGCCCTTTGTCATTCGAGAAACTGCACGTAAATACCAGCACAGCCTGGCCCAGGTCACAGTCTGGGAACGTAAGTAATTGATTGATTTTGATAAAGCTATCCTGCGCATGGGAAGCGGGTCACTTAAATGGGATGATGCTGCCAGCCGTTTTGGAGCTGAAGTATTGCCCATGTGGGTGGCTGACATGGACTTTGCCTCTCCTGAAGCCGTGCAGGCTGCCCTGGCTGAGCGGGTATCCCACCCAGTCTATGGTTATCCATCAGGGAAAGAGGCCATCCTGAGGATAGCGGCAGACTGGATAGAAAAACGCCATGGCTTTCAACCCGATCCTGATCACCTGCTTCTCATGAATGGTGTTGTATCCGGAATTTCTGCAGCAGTTCGTGCCTTTACCCGAATCGGGGAGAATGTCCTGGTTCTTTCACCTGCCATCCCTCCTTTTTTCAGTGCTGTACAGGAGCAGGAGCGGACCCTGCTCGAAGTACCCCTGCGAAAAGAAAAGAATAACCGTTATGAAATTGACTGGCCAAAACTGGAAACCCTCCTCCCCGAAGCCAGGATGTTAGTGTTGTGCTCCCCACACAATCCAACTGGCCGGGTCTGGGATTACGCTGAGCTATACCATCTGGGATCGCTTGCAAGCCGTCATGGCGTTTTCGTCCTCAGTGATGAGGTTCACGCCGATCTGGCCTATCCCGGACACCCCCATACCCCTTTTGCACAGTTGTTTCCGGATAGTCTGCTACTGGGTTCGGCAGGGAAAAGCTTCAATATCGCAGGCATCGGGGGGGCGTTTGCACTTCTGGAAGACGAACAGCATCGGAAGTGTTATGCCAAAGAATTACGTCGCAGCCATCTGGACGAGATGTCCCTTTTTTCCCTCACCGCCATGAAAGCGGCCTGGGAAAAGGGACAACCTTGGCTCGACAGGTTACGTGACTATCTTCATTCCAATGCCAGCCACCTGGGCCAGCGTCTGTCCACGGAACTACCTGGCATTGATTATGTGTTGCCTGAATTTGGCTATCTCGCCTGGCTTGACCTGCGGGCGCTGGGCCTTGAAGATCAAGACATTGCCGGCCATCTGCTCAAAGCCCGGCTGGGATTGAGTCCAGGTCCGTATTTCGGATCTGAAGGTCACGGGTTTGTCCGGCTTAACTTTGGAACCAGCAGGGCAGTACTGGATGAGGGGATTGATCGTCTTGCCCAGGCTTTTGGTTAAAAAAACCCGCTTGCCTTACAGGTAACCCTAGAATAAACAAGCAGGCCAGTGACCGGTTCAAGATGAATCCCAAGCCTTCCCTGCAGGCACGAAACAAGGCATGGACATCTGTGCATCGCCTCTCACATTACGGCTAAGGCATGAAAATTAATTGCAAAATATTGTAAGCGGTAAGACTCGGCGTAAGGAGGAGGCAGCCGATATCCTGAAGAAGATTTCCAACCAGGAATATGCCATCAGAACCCGGGATTCAAATGGCAATGCAAGAAGATTGGTCATTAATGATCGAGATGATATTACAGGGCCTAGTCATGGGCAGGCCCTTTTTTTTTCAGGACCTTCGGGAAAAACCTTGTGCAACCTGCCCATTCCTATTGTTCGGCCCTGGCCGGATAAGGCGGCAAAAGCATATCGCGGCGAACTGCGATACTGAATAGATGGCCCGCACGGATCGTGATTGTCGGTGCAATGGAAAGATTCCTGTTCAGCAGGGACTGGGCTGTCTGAACCAGGACCTGCCCGGCCGCGTTGCTCATGGTTCCACCACGATCAATGATCGTTACGGGCGCAGGTGGATTCCGGTTCACGAGGTTGGCCAGTTCCGCGATAACAAATCCACTTCCAAAAATTTTCCAGAAATGGTCATTGACCGAGTCCTGAATCCCGGAAGCGCCCTGTTTGCCCACTGCCGGCATGCCGGACAGGTTCACACTTGAACCATCTGGAAAAACCAGCCGTGAAAACGCGCCCATGATCCGGACCTGGCCTGCATTCACTTCATTGTCATACTGACCAATCAAAAGAGAGCCAGCGGGAATGAGTAGCGTGTTTCCGGTCACCGAATCATAAACATTTTCACAAACCCTGGCTTCCATTGGGCCTGGCAAATCAGAAACGACACGCGTCATCAACACTGCCCGGATGTAGCTGCCCTCGCTCACAACATACCCGGGTAAGGCGGGATTGACTGACAGCGGCGACAAAACATTACGGGGCGCTGAGGCCTGCTGGTTCAATGCCATCCAGGCCCGATCCCTGCCAACCCTGTCAAGGGGCTCCTGCTGCCTTTTTCGCCATTCATCAAGCAGGGTCTGACTCTCTTTACTGGCAGACTCGCGAACTCCCGTCTTGGGTAAGGCTATCCCCGGTAACTGCAGCAGCCTGGCTGAACGCTTTGGACTGCTTGCATTATCCAGTGAGATATCTTCCAGTGCCATGATTTTACTGGCGCGTATCATCGCGTCACGACGCCTGCTTTTTACGGAACCCCTTTTGTACCGCGTACTAAAAAAAGGATTTTCAGACGGTAAGCTACCCTGACCCTGTCTGCTGCTCACAGAAAACCGGTGGCGGGACGCCTTGAGACTGACAGTCAAGACACGACGAGAAGGAGAGCCGGAAGTGCCTGGCACCTGGCCCTGATGGATAATGCGTTCTGATTTCTCACCTGCTGCGACCTCAGTGGCGGCAACCGACTCAAAACCGGACCAGGGAGGTTTTCTTGAAATCGTTGCAAGGTTTGAACCTGCCTGAATTCTTGCATTCGTTCGCAAAGCTGCTTCCTTTTTCCGGATCCCCTGATAAATCATCATGGGGATAAGCAGGACAAGGGCGGCCAGAACCACCCAGATCTGGGCATTTCTCCTCACGTTTCCGAACAGGGCTGATTTTTGCGGAGCCGTCAGATCAGGTTCTTCCTCTACCATGACCGGCCCCATCCTTGACCCCTGAACCAGTTGAACAGGGAAGGAGGGTGGTAAAGATGGAGGTTGATAATGGACACTTCCGTTCTGCCCAATTTCAGAAGCATTTTTGGCATGAGCCGCGAAATCTTGATGTAGTTTCCTTCTACGGTGTAATTTAGCAGGCTGGTTTTACCCCCGTTCCCAATTTCAAACAGGGCCGGCATTTCCTGAAGATGAGGTTCGAGCAGAATCCAGGTAAAGATTCCATTGTCAAAAACCTGCCGTGGCCTGAAATCCGCCTTTCCCTTGATACGGTAATCGAAATTCAGGCTCGAGGGATCCAGCCCAGAAACAAGAACCTGCCGCTTTCTTGCCAATTGGGACATGCTACCTGCGGGGTGACCTGCCTGTGCATTCCCGGGAATCCCTTTTGACTGCAACAGGACCATCTTCGGGTTCTGCCAGCTCACACGCTGGAACCATGTCTTGCCTGATGACACGCTACGCAGAATCAGTTGGTAAGTCTGTTTCGACGTGACAAGGGTCGCAGAGGTAAAAATCCCCCCACGTATGGGTTTGATAAAGACATGGTTTTCAGCTTCATCGACCATCCACTGAACCGTGTCCCCCATTGCCAGAGCCTGAACCCTTTCCCCGGGAGCGAGCTCTACATCGGTCACAGCACCGGGGAGGGCATAAATCGTATAAGCAATATTCGGGTCATAATTGAATACGACCAGCCTGGCATCACCAGGCATTAAAATCGGATTTACGCCAGCCCAGAGGGTAAGAGGATAGAACCCAAGCATGACCAGATAAAGAAAACAGGCCATCAGTCGCATCAGCTTAGGTCCCGGGTCAGGTTAAAATCGGTGACATAAAGCCCGATCGGATTGGACAGGATTTCGACTTCCGTGTCCGGAGCCACAATGACAAAATGTATCGTAATGGCATAGTTTTTTGTTAGGGGAGCAGCTGACAACGATCGACGTTCGGTACTCACGCGCACCAGGGCTACGCCAGCTTCAAGATAATTGATCGAGCGTAATGTCACGGACTGTGTCAGGGATGAATCAGCCTTGACCGCTTCCAGGGGCTGGGTTGCCCTGACAAAATCGGTGAATTCCTCTATGGCCTTGCCGCGAGTAAAAGAATAAGCCTCGCGAAGGTATGGGGGTGACAGGACCCCATCCACAGTCAGCAGTTTTTCTGCCCAGTGGGCCAGAAAATATGTCTGTTCCGACTGCCCTGGAACATATCGCCGGCTTGCCGCTACATCAACGGCTACATTGCCATTGCTGGCTACCCGCACAACATAGGGTACGACGGTCTTGAGCGGCATCATGAAAAAAAGGGTCAACCCCAGGGTCAGTACTACCAGGCCCAGTAGAACCACCAGGACAAAATACCGGTTTTTTTCGACAATTGCCGATCCATAGCGCTCAAACCAGATGATTCTGGCTTTTTCATGAGCAACCAGGGGCGCCTCACCCGGAAGAGAAGCCTTTTTTCCTGACTCAGTCCAGCCTGCCATGGAATCCTCTGTAATCCTCAAGAAGTGAGTCCGGATCATTAAACAGGAAGACCTCTAAAAATGCGTCAGTAATAAAACAGGTTTCACAAGGATAATCATGGCCAAACCAGCGAGGAAGAAATAAAGGCTATTTGCAATCTGTGGTTGGATCACACTGTTTTTTTGATCAAGCGAAGCTGATTCAGGACTCGTCAACCTGTTTTGAATTCGACATTCGGGTCTGACCCTCGAAAAATTCAGTTGGTTGGGTTTATTGCTGAAAAACCCGCTCTGAACCTGTTGCGGTGTCAGTAGGTTAGTGTGATTTTGTGGAACCAGACAAACTGATGTATGCACCGCATTAGCACATAAAGTTGTAGTGTCCTGGTTAAATCAGCTCAAGTTTGCATTAAGTACAACAAGACCGTGCGAATCGTCTGATGTCACAAACCATCCCGAAGGCAGTCGCTCATTAAGGCAAAAACGTGTACACGCGCTGATTGCATTGGCATACGCCAAAAAAAAGACTAGACTAACGTAGTTTAGTCTAATTAAGGCAAATCATGCATACCGTCAATATCCATGAAGCGAAGACGCATCTTTCCCGGCTTGTAGAGCAGGCGGCAAGGGGGGAACCGTTCATTATCGCCAAGGCCGGAAAACCCCTGGTGAAGGTGATGGCACTGGACGCTCCAACGGGGGGGCAAGTTCGCCGCCTTGGTTTTCTGATCGGAGAAATTTGCGTCCCGGATGACTTTGACCGTATGGGAAAAGAAGAAATCGAACAGTTGTTTGGGGGTGACGCATGAAGCTGCTTCTCGATACACACTTGCTGCTTTGGGCGGCGGGGCAACCCGGGCAGTTACCCGCTGCCGCCCGGGCATTGCTTGATGATCCGCAAAACGAGCTGCTGTTCAGTTCGGCCAGCCTGTGGGAAGTTACAATCAAGCGTGGACTCGGGCGCAGTGACTTCCACGTAGACCCTCGCCTTCTACGTCGCGGGTTACTCGATAACGGATATAGCGAGCTGCCTATCACAAGCGAACACGCTGTTGCCATCGATGGGCTACCCCCCATTCATAAAGACCCCTTCGACCGAATCCTCATAGCACAGGCAATTGTTGAAGGCATTGCATTGATTACCGCTGACCCATTGGTAGCGCGATATCCAGGCCCAGTACGAAGCGTCTAAAATCCATGTCACTGCAAACCCACCACAAGAACATGAATATTGCCAAAACTTGATTTTGACTCAAGGGTTTGGTGGAACCAGCCTTCGACACAGGCAGTTTCATTTATCGTTTTCTGGAACTATGTGACGCCTCTAAATCCACGATCATGAAGCTCAAACAAGCGTCAAACAAAGACCTGATTATGAAAGGTGAAGTCATATCGCGCCATGCTTCAGAAAAACGGCCTGGTCGCTTCCATGTCGGGAAAAGACCATGGTTACAACAATGCCCCGATTGAGATCTTCCGGGGCAGCCCTAAAAATGAAAGGGTCCATCACCAACACTTTGAAACCCGGATGCAGGCAAAATCTGCCATTCGGGAATACATCGGGATTTTTTATAACCGCCAACGCCGTCATAAACGGATAGGCTATCTGGCCCCTGCTGTGTTCGCACAGTCCTTCACACAGAAGGCCGCTTGAAACAGAGCTGTCCACTATTGTCAGGATACCTCATGATGTCCATGTAAAACACTCCAGATACCCCCGGTAAAGACACCGGATGGTGACATGCCAGGGTGAAAAGTGTTAGATGCTGTTTCCACCCATAATCTGGGAAGTTTTGCACGCTGTTTTACACGCAGCCACACATTCCGGGGTGGATTCTGCTACAGGTTCACCCCAACCGTCCTATCTTGCTACCGGCCATCATAATGTGTTGTTCAATCGCGACAATGCACGGTCCAAATCGACGGCTAAAGCCTGTTGCGGCCATGATCCGGGCAAGAAACGCGCGTGCCAGTTCTTCTGCGCACCGCCAGGTCTCATTGGATACACTGGCTTGAATACTCGCCTCGGAGAGGATGTCAGGTATGCCACCACCTATGCGAGGCGCGAAGGCCATTGGCGTCATGTCATAAGCCGGCGCAATGCCATAGGGTCGACCATGCTCGGAGATGAATGACAGGTTGCCATTGTGCATATCGGAGTTACCGATCAGGGTGCCAAAAGCCCACAGGATATCTGCGCTGTCCGCGGCTTCAGGACGGATTTGACCTGCAACAGCAAGTCGGCGTGCAATAACTGGCCAGCCACCCATACCTGCTCCTACGAATTCAGCATCCAGTGCAGCCAGGGAGACCAGCGCTCGTCGCCCCAGTTCGCCGATGCGATCAAAACGCTCAATCTCCAGGAAGCGCTGACTACCGTGGTCTAATATCCGGGTCTTGGCTGCAGGGATACCGGCTTCTCGCAGCGTGATCAGCGCGAAGTGTTCGGCTAGCAGCAGGTCACGCCAGCGTTCGCTGACCGGATTATCCTCTGGTTCGCTGAATTTCACGATACAGTGGCGAGGCCCGTCCGGCGTTATGGCATAGGTAGTGAATTTCGGCTGCTCACCTCCAACTGAGGTTCCAGGCGACTCACCTCCGGCAGCATCTAGCGCCAGCCGGGCATATTCATCAGCCTTCTGTTCCTCCAGGACAGGATCAGGTACAGGTGAATCAAGAAATCGATCCCGTGCAATATCGCCTAATAAAAGATTCCCTACCATATCATGGCCATGCACAAGCAGCGCTCGCAAGGCGTGGGCATCGGTCCAGTCGGTGATTCTCTCCGGCAATCCAAGTACAGCGCCATGACGAGCTGCATACGCCCGGCCCAGATACCCCTGAGGGCGCATGTCGTACAACCACCACGGCAGGCCGTCGCTGTGCAGGGTCACACCGTTCTCCTGACGCATAACGAAGCCTTCTTGACGTACTGCGACCAACGTTCCCAGTTGTCTGATCCGGCCTTCTGCATCGACCCGATAGATCGGAATGTCTGGCAACCCGCGCATGGCATCGCGTAGCACGTATTGAATTGATTGAGCAGCTCCGATCCGTACGATTTGGTCCCCAAGTTCGGTCAGTGCACGGGAGACCGTTGGCTGGCTTATTCTAATACTTTCAATTAGTTGTCTAGATGACAGCGGCCCACCGGATAACCGTATTCGTATATTTTCAGCGTGCGGTGACATAAGTGTGAATTGATAAATGAATATATTAATGAATAGATAGTATAAATGAATTGAGATTCATGCGGAAGAAATATCGTAGCTCAAGGCAGTCTGTGTCGGAATCCGGATGGGCATACGGTAGCTTTGGATAAATCTTGTCAGTCATGATTTACCGTTCTTACGCCGCAAAGTTATCTCGGCTTAATGTTTGCGATAAAAACTAGCCTTGACCAAGCCTTGTTCCTAACGTACCATCCTGTCTCCCGACTCACACTGGACAATATGGAACGGATAGAAAATTCTGGCTTTATTTACCCGATCTCAACCCTGTGGCGATTGACGATTACAGTCTTGCCAAATATAATTGCCACGTTACATTTCAGGAGAGTCCAACCTTGGACAGTTGCAGTCATAGTAATCTTTGCAGGCAGTAAGCTAACGAGTCCGGTCTAAGGTTTTCTCCCTTGCCGCTATCTCGTTGGCCATAACGAGGTAGTGCGGCACATTGCCTGGCTTTAAAAGCCTCGCTTCCGCATTTCCCGAATCTTGTTATATCCAGGCCTTTGCCTTGACGGGGTAGTGTTTGCCTTTGTCCAGGACAAATAATACCTTCGGATACTAACCCTTCCTGCAATGACGATCTATAACATCCAGGGCTTAAGATCCTTCCTATACCGCAGCAGAGCAAAACGCAAACTGGGTTAACCCTCATCAATAAGGTAAGGCCTGGATACAGGGAATCATCATGGGAAAACTTGACGAACTGAAACCGCTTCCTCTGAAGGAAAAGGTATTCGACGAGGGACATATCGGTCATATCCATGGTGCCCTGGGCACAATAAACCATGGAGATGTTACCCCCCGCAGAACATGGTGGGCGAGAATCAGGACTCTCCTGGCCATTCTCGGTCCGGGACTCATTGTCATGGTTGGAGACAACGATGCCGGTGGTTTCAGCATCTATGCCCAGGCCGGGCAAAACTATGGCACCAGTTTGCTCTGGACACTACTCCTGCTCATTCCGGTGCTGTACGTCAACCAGGAGATGGTCCTAAGGCTTGGAGCAGTGACCCGTGTAGGCCATGCCCGCCTGATCCTTAAGCGCTTCGGTAAATTCTGGGGAGCCTTCAGCGTCATAGACCTGCTGCTGCTCAATGCCCTGACCATCATCACCGAGTTCATCGGCATCACCCTGGCCATGCATTTCCTGGGCGTTTCCAGACTCTGGGGGGTTGCCACTGCAGCCCTGCTTGTCATGCTTGCAGCCAGCACGGGAAATTTTCGCCGTTTCGAGCGTTTTTCCATGATCCTGGTGCTCTTCAGTCTCCTGCTTGTCCCCCTGTTCATTCTTGTTCACCCCCCTCTCGAACAGATTGGACGGGATTTGCTTGTGCCCCACTTTCCAGTAAACAAGAAGCCTGCCGAGGTCATGCTGCTTATCATCGGCATCGTGGGCACGACCGTTGCGCCCTGGCAACTTTTCTTCCAGCAAAGCTACATCATAGACAAACGCATCACGCCACGCTTCATTCGCTATGAACGTGCAGATCTGTGGCTGGGTATCCTGCTGGTCATCATAGGCGCCATCGCCATCATCTCATTTTCAGCAGCCATTTTTGCCGGGCATGCTGAGGCTGGACATTTCCAGGATACAGGATCCATTGCCGCCGGATTGGCAAAATATCACAGCCGGCTGGCCGGAACCCTGTTCGCCATCGCCCTCATCGATGCCAGCCTCATTGGTGCCAGTGCTGTCTCCCTGTCGACTGCCTATGCTGTTGCGGACATCCTCAGCCTGAAGCATTCCCTGCATCGCAAACCTGCAGATGCCCTACCCTTTTATGGTATCTATTTTTTACTTATCGCCGGTGCGGCAACCCTCGTAATGATTCCAGGTGTCCCACTTGGATTACTCACCAATGCCGTACAGGCCCTGGCAGGAATATTGCTACCCAGTGCTTCTGTCTTCCTGCTCCTGCTATGCAACGACAAAGCGGTTCTGGGACCTTGGGTAAACAGCCACAAAACCAATCTGGTAACTGGTTTTATCCTGGTTGTACTGCTTCTGCTATCCATCATCCTTACCACATCGGTAATATGGCCACATCTTTCTGGACACGCCATGATGGATATTCTCGTCACGGGAGGCCTGGCCGGGCTTGTTACGCTCATAGCAACACACATCATCCGACTACGTAAGGAGGCTGAGGAAGAGGATGCAATCCCATCTGTCAAAACCGGGATGCAGGCCCTCTACACCTGGACCATGCCCCCGCTTGACGAGCTTAAACCAGCCAGACTTTCAGGGGGCAGCAAAACCTGGATGATTGTTTTGCGGATCTATCTCATCGTTGCCCTTGCCATGGTCATATACATGGTGGTGCAAACCGCAATGAAATAGCATTATTCTACTTTGGCTCTGGCACCGCTGCATCATAATGGATTACAGGATATGCTTGACATTGGCTATATGAGCCTTCAGGATTTCATCCTGCCCCATGAGGAATGGTCATGATACCAAGAACAGGCCTTCGGCTATTTCTTTTTAGCACCTGTATAATCCTGGGTGTTAGGCTTTCTCATGGGGAATCGCTCAACACGGATCAAACTGCCTTGTTGCGCAAATATTTTGATGGTCCCGCCTATGTGACCCTGCAAAATGCCAATGCGGTTGAAGTCCTGCCCCAGAAAAAAATGATCAGGGGTCTGAAAAGTGCTCATTACGATGCGGTCAGTCCCAATGGTAAAATTCTGGTTGTTGGTAGCTATACCACAGGTAACGTCTATATTGTCGATACCCGTACCGACAAGATCAAGGCAACCATTCCTACCGGCGGAACCTCGGTTCAAGGAGTTGTTGTCACCCCTGATAACCGTCTGGCGCTCGCTGCCGATCCGGATCATGGCTGGGTCAACGTCTTCGATCTGCATGATTTCAGACTAATCCACAGAATCAAGGTTGGCCCTGTTCCCCATAACATCGGTTTTTCTGGAAACAATGGGCTCGCCTATGTCACCCTCCAGGGTGGCACAGGCGTTGCCATCATTAATCTTCACAGCTTCAGGAAAACAGGTGAGATTCCCGTGCCCGGGATCTTTGGTCCGCATAACCTTGATTTCTCAGATTCAGGAAAAATCATGTGGGTCCGGGATGTTACAGGCCATGTTGCAGCCATAGACATGGCAACAAAAAAGGAACTGGCCGTCATCCAGGTCGGACACGGCCATGCAGGCATTGATGTCTTGCCAGGCGGGCGGGATATCGTTACAGGTGCCATCGCTGACAAGATCGTTGACGTCATTGACGCCACAACAATGAAAGTCATCAGGAAGATTGTTGTAGGTCAAGGTCCACATGGCGTCCGGGCCAGTCGGGATGGTCACTGGATTTATGCTGATAATACTGTTTCAAACGATGTTGTGGTCATCAGTGCCCAGACCTTCAGAATTGCTGCAAAAATCCCTACGCGGGGAGCCAATGCTTTCTGGATAGCCGTTCCCTGGCACCCTTGAATCCAAGCACCAGACCTGTTCAACTTTTCGGTACATGGGCACCTGAAGCCAGGATATCAGGAAAAATGGGCTGATTCCTCCAGAGCATTCCATGCCGTGACTGATGGATCCACGCTTTACAGCCAACCCCATGGTCTGGACCGATATCATCGTGGCCAGATACTGATATTAAAAATAACAGCAAAAAAAACCCCAACCCCGGAAAGGGCGGGGTCTGATGAAGAACAAAAGTATCCCCTCTCCTTCAACAAAACTGGTAAATGTACCCCGGCAAGCGCTTCAGGAAGTGGTATTGATGAGCAAACCAACAGCCTGACCCGATGAATTGACGCTCTGGGCTGGCTTGCTGGAAGCAGCGGCAGGTTCTACTCCATGATCACCGTCACCATCTTTGCCTGAAGTTACAGCAGGTTTTGGTGCTGGCATGGGGTTTATGGTTGCCACTGGGGGTGATGATACCGGGTTAATAGACATTTTCACCTCTTTACACAAAAGGGTTGCAAAAAAACCATATCGTCCAACACAAGCATACGAAACGTATTTCGGCAAAACTCAAGAAAACTTGAACACTATTTTTTATAGATTCAAACCGGGGAAGGACTTTTCGCTCACATTACTTTCATGCCATGGCGCAACTATGGTATCTTCCCTTAACTGCACCCTTATGGCAACTGCGGATATGAACCAGATTAATCAACCCGGAGAAATGCCATTCTGTCGTGCAATACTTTCCTGATTAAAAAATAGACTTGTCGATCCAGTCATGCATTGCGTTTTTTACAGCACTACCCTCATATGATTACGACCTGACTGAACATTAAAAAGGCATGAATTATGAGTAAAGCAAGTGAGCAATCCTTAATCAACGGCACATGCAGGCAAGTAGCCCACACCCGATTCACCCGTTACTGGAATTTTTTGCGGGAGTTCATACGAAACCCACGCGAAATTGGAGCCATCTGCCCCAGTTCGCCATTCCTTGCAAGACATATGGCTAACCTTGTTCCCACAGGAGACGGTGTGGTCGTCGAACTGGGTCCAGGGGAAGGGGCTGTCACCTCGGCACTTCTGAAACGGGGCATACCGGCAGGCGATCTTGTTCTGGTCGAACGTTCTGAAGCTTTAGCCCAACATTTGGCCCTACGATTTCCCGGCGTACAGATTATCCGTGGTGATGCCCTGAATTTAAGCCAGTTCATTGCTCCGAAACAACAGGTACGCGCCATCGTTTCCAGTTTGCCACTACTCAGCCTTCCAGGTAAGGTGGCAAAAGAAATCCTGAACCAGATCTCCTTCATCTCTGGGCCAGGCACTGCGTTCATTCAGTTCAGCTATGCCTTGTACGGGGGATGGCGTGACATTGCCCAGGGTTATGAACTCGATGAGGCCCAGGTTATCTGGCGTAATTTACCACCTGCACGCGTCAAGGCCTTCAGCGTCCGTTCCAGCCCAATCCGGCATGGCGAGAGCATTTCTGCAGAAATGATGGTACCATTCCGTCAGGCTTGCCCGTTCCTGCCTAAGCAGGAACAAAACTAGCTTCCTTCTTTATTGTAACGGTCTCATCCGGACCTTACGAAAAGCATTGCTGATGTGGAGGTAAATCAGAAGCTTTTTATCCGGGCTTCAGTCTAAAACCAGTCTTTTTTCACTCTTCAGCATCACCGCAATCTCTTCCATGGAAATAGCAGGGCTAAAAATGAATCCCTGGATTTCATCACATTTAAACATTTTCAGCATTTTCGCCTGACCCTCGGTTTCAACCCCTTCCGCAATCACCTTGATTCCTAGCGAATGGGCTAATGAAATGATCGCCGAAACAATACTCATGTCATCGGAATTACGGGTCATGTTAACGATGAAAGAACGGTCAATCTTCAGCGAATTGACCGGCAGCTTGGTAAGGTAGCTAAGTGAGGAATAACCGGTACCAAAGTCATCCACAGCAATTTCCATTCCCATTCCCCGGATGGAACCGAGCTTGATGAGGTTCTGCTCAATATCCTGCATGATGAGACTCTCGGTAATTTCAAGATCCAGGTTTCTGGTCAGATGGGGAGCCATGCTCCCAGCCTTTTTCACGGTTTCGACAAAATTGTCCTGCCGCATCTGCAACTGGGAAACATTAACTGCAATCCGGGGGGGCTTGATCCCTGCACCTTCCCATTTCAGCATGTCTGCAACCACTTTTTCCATTACCCATTCTCCCACTTCGAGTATGAGCCCGGTTTCTTCAAGAAGCGGGATAAACCTGACAGGTGGTACAAGCCCTGACTCTGGATCCATCCAGCGTATCAATGCCTCCAGCCCACAGATACTCCCTGTAGCAAGCCGGATTTTGGGCTGGTAGTAAAGAACAAACTGCTCCCGCTCCAGTGCAAGCCGCAATTTGCTTTCCATGGCAAGCTTTTCGGACACTTTATTATTGATTTCAGGGGTGTAAAAAAGATACCTGTCACCAGTATGCTTGATTTTCTTGATCGCAGCTTCGGCATTGTGGAATAACGTATCGGCATCGCTGCCGTTTGCTGGGAACACGGCAATACCGACTTTTGCAGATATCCTCAATTCCGCTTTGCCAACCATGAACGGCTCTACCATCGAATCCAGGATATTTCTTCTAAGAAAGTACACAATTTCCGACTCATCCCTGAAATTGAAAAAAGTGGCCACAAAGCAGTCAGCATTGATTCTGGCAAAAAACCCTTTTTCCTGAATACGCGATGATATGCGGGCACCGACCTGTTTCAGTAGCGCATCTCCTTCAATCCTGCCAAAGGTTTCATTGACGAGCCTGAACCGTTCCAGATTTACCACCAGAACAGCGACCTGCCCTCCATCCTGAGCCTGGGCCTGGGCCTGGGCCTGAAGGAGATGGTTGAGCCGATCGAGAAACAGGGTTCGGTTAGGAAGCCCGGTAAGCACATCATAGTACGCCAGATAATTAAGTTCCTCTCCTTTTGAGAGATGATCAAGACCGAATGAAATATCACCGGCCACCTCGATCAGCAATCTCATTTCTTCCAGGTCAAAATAATCCGTTTCAGCCGCATAGAGAGCAAAAACGCCAACCAGGCAATCGGATACCTTGAGTGGAAAAACAGCCATCGAACGATATCCGTGCTTGAGTGATTCCTCGCGCAAAGGAACCATGTCCGGCTCAAGCGCGATATCATTGCAAAGAACAACTTCTTCCATACGGGCCGCCCTCTCGACCAGAGGGCAGACCTGTCTTTTTTCCCCTTGACCGGTAACCAGTTCAATGTAGCCCTCATCGAAACCAAATCGTGCAACAGGCACGATTTCACCCTTTTGCCCCGAACCAGCCAGACCTATCCAGGCCAACCTGCACCTGCCTTTTTCTACAGCTATCCGGCAGGCTTCATCAAAAAGCTCCTGCTGGCTTCGAACCCGGATAATCGAATTGTTGATGTCCGAAAGTACGCTGTATAACCGGTTAAGGCCCATAATCCGAGCTTCATTGGCCTTAAGTCTGCTTATATCGTGTCCAATGGTAGAAAAATACGCGGGCTCTCCGTCCGGGCCCTTGTGGGCTATAACAATTTGAAGAATGGGGGTTTCCTGCCCCCCGGATCCCATTACGGCCGCCTCTCCGCTCCAGTATCCATGGCGGGTGGCATGTGGAAGTCCTTCCTCAATGAAAAGTTTTCCTGCCCAGTCTGGAAGCACATCATGAAAATTCAAACCGGACAAATCTTCCAGAGTTTCCAGACCCAGCATCCTGAGACCCGCCTGGTTGACATAATGTAACCGGCCGTCCAGATCAAAAGTACCGATCAGATTGGGGCTGGCTTCAATTATTGCAATCAGTCTTGACTGTTCTTCCTGGATGCGCTTGCGTTCTACTATTTCAGCTTCAAGCTTGGCAGTCCTTTCTGCTACAAGATGTTCAAGATGTTCATGCAGCCTTGCCCGTTCAAGAGCGACAGCCACCTGATCCGCGATATTCTGCAGCATCTTCATCTCATCAGGGTTAAACTCCCTGTTCTGCATGGCCATCCAGTTCATGAGCCCCAGTTTTCTCCCCCCGGCCGACAAAGGAATACTGGCATGGCAGATTTTCCTCCCTCTCTCCTTTCCAGTCATTTCACAGTCTGAAACATGGTCCCCCACGATTTCACCCTCACCAAGCAGCCTGCGCCTGCAGACACATCCTTGTTCAATTGCTTCCTGTGGGTTAAATCCCGGGGGTAAACAGGCCACGGCTCCGATCCGGACTCCGGTTTTACCCTCTTTCAGCACTATCCAGCCCCCCTGCACACCAGGCAACTGCAGGGCCTGTTTCATGGCGAGTTCCAGCACTTCCTTTTCACTACCTGCCCGGTTTAGATCCTCGGCAGTACGATACAGGACCCTGAGGATCCGGTTAGACTGATCCAGCTCCTTTTCGCGTAACTTAAGCGCTTCATTGAGATGGATAGCCTGCTCATAGGTCGAAATCAGCAAATCCAGGATTTGCTGCCTTTCTGCGGTAATCAGGTGTTTATGTCCTCCAAGACTGATTTCCACACCCATTTTCATCATCTGCTTTTCACGAAGTTTCTGGTTCATCAGCAGATATTCAATCCGGGCCAACAGGTAATGCTCATCATAGGGTTTACGGAGGAAATTATCGGCTCCGCATTCAAGACCCCGGATGACATCCTCCGAATCAGACAGTGAAGTCACCAGCATGACCGGGGTATCCTTCAGTTTCGCATCTGCCTTGATGGCCCTGCACAGGCCATAACCATCGAGTTCCGGCATGATGATATCGCTGATGACAAGTGCTGGAGAGATGATCCGGGCCCGCTCCAGGGCTATTCTTCCGTTAGCGGCCACTTCTACCGTATAGCCGTTCTTTTCAAGCAGGTGCTGCAGCTGCGTAGCCTGGGTAGCACTGTCCTCTGCTATGAGCAGGGAGGTTCCGGAATGTAAGGGTTTTTTCATGTTCATGAAATCACGTTTTTCTCAAGGTTTTATTGATTGCCAGCTCAACAAGAAAGGCAACCATTTCCTCAGGATTAAGAACAAAAGCTGCACCCCCGAGCCTAATTGCCTCTCCTGGCATGCCATGCACCACTGCGCTTTCCTTGTCCTGCGCGAAAGTGATGGCGCCGTTCTCTCTCAAAAGCTTCAACTCTGCCGCACCATCCCGCCCCATGCCGGTGAGAAGGCCAGCCACCACTGTTTTTCCATATACTTCTACAAGGGATCGGAACAGGAAGGATACCGAAGGACATCCATCTTTCTGGGTTACATCCCGAACCAGCGCAATTTTTCCTCCCCTGACCACCTTCATCTGGAATCCATCCGGTGCCACATAAACCCGGGAGGGTAACAGGGTCTCTGCGTCCACGGCAAGCCTGACAGGCATAGCCGAAGTATGGGACAGCCATTCAACAAATCCTGGCAAAAAACCTGAAGACATGTGCTGGACGACGAGAACCGGCAGGGGAAAATCCCCTGGCAGGGAAGATAGCAGAGACTGCAATACGATCGGACCTCCTGTCGATGCACCCAGTGCAACCAGTGAAATTTTTGCCGGAAGGGTAATGGCCCGATCAGGCATCCTTCGCAGGGAAGCCTGTTTTTGCCTGGGCCAACGCCTGACAACCTTGACTTCGGACATCAACCGTACCATCTGGACCAGTTTCCTGACACCCTCTTCATGCTCCGGATGGCCCAGGCCTGCCGGCGGGGCAATAAAAGCCACGGCACCTGCATTCAGCGTTTCAAAAATCATCGAGGCATCACCGGGATCAATGCTCCCGCTCAGGACGATAATGGGAACCGGGTGTGTTTCCATGATGTGCCGGGTAGCTTCGATACCGTTCATTCCCGGCATATGGATATCCATCGTGATGATATCCGGCTTCACCCGCAGGGCAGCTTCAATCGCCTCCTCACCATTTGCTGCTGTACCCACTACACTCAGATCACAGGAAACATCAAGCGCACGAACCAGCATTTCCCTTACCACAGGAGAATCCTCAACCACCAGGACCCTGATAGGCTGTGCAGGAACAGGCAGCGTAGTCAAATGAGCCTCCCAATCACATCAAGCAATCCTGTCTGATCAAAACTGCTTTTAACAATATAGGCACTGGCGCCTACGGCGTTGCCGCGTTCCCGGTGCTCACCCGAACCCAGTGCTGTCACCAGGACCACCGGCAGTTCCGCAAGATGGCTGTCAGCCCGTATCTGCGACGTCAGCTCAAAGCCATTCATCCTCGGCATGTCCACATCCGAGACAACCAGATCAAATGAGCCGGTTTTAATCCGATTCAAGGCATCGATGCCATCCACGGCAGTAACAACCGTATAACCAACCGTTTCCAGGATATTTTTCAACAGGGTTCTTGCCGTAATCGAATCTTCCACGACAAGAATCTTACGGGCATAAGGAATCTCTGGCTTTTCTGCAGCAAGTAGAGACGATGAAAGCTGTCGCACAGCAGATTTCAGAAGATCCTGCGGGTTCAGAACCGGCACGACCTCTCCACTCCCGAGCAGACATGCCCCGTTTATATTCTTCACCCGTGCCAATTGGTGGCCAAGGGGCTTGACCACAATTTCCTGTTCCCCATGTATGGCATCCACTGCAAATGCAATACGGGAGCTATCCCGTCCAAGAACAATCAGCGGAACAGGATCTCCCGCCAGGCTCCTGGCTGGCAGCTCCAGCACTGCTCCAAGCCTTGCCAGGGAAACAGGCTGCCCATCCATTTCAATAGCCTCCCGGTTTTCCAGGGTCTGGATAGCTGACCTGGGCACCCTTGCCACACACTCAACCTGATGCAGGGGAAAGATAAAATGATGTCCATCCACACTCACGAGAATTCCTTTGAAAGTCGCAAGCGTCAAAGGCACCTCCAGACGGAAAGTTGTACCTGAATCCGGTGTGGATTCAACTTCAACCCTTCCCCCCAGCCTTTCTACCTTTTCCTGCACAATGGCGAGTCCTAATCCACGCCCTGAAATATCAGTAATCATCTGGCTGGTCGAAACACCCGAATGGAAAACAAGTGACAAAACCTTCCCTGCCTCCAAACCATCGCTCTCATCATTTCTAAGCAGACCCAGCCTGTGACCTGCTTCAACGAGTTTGTCCCGATCGATGCCTGAGCCATCATCGGCAACAGTTATTTCGACCTTCCCCCCACCTTTCTGAGCCAGGGAAAGCGTGATTTTCCCTTCTACGGGCTTCTGTTTCCGCTTTCGCACCGATGGAGGCTCTATGCCGTGATCCACACTATTTCGAAGCAGATGCAAAACCGGATCTTTCAGTTCATCCAGAATCCTTTTGTCGATTTCAATCTGCCCTCCCAGAAGGGATAACTCTATTTTTTTTCCCTGCTGTCGAGCCATCTCACGAATAAAACGCTGAAATCCATCGGACACCGAGTCAAAAGGCATCATGAGCATTTCGCATGCATCAGCCAATAACTCATCAACTTTTGTAGCCAGCTGGCGACCCTCCTTTTCGGCTGACTGGATGGCCTCCTTGATGCCGCCTTCTACCGATTTGTCCAGATGCTTCTGAGCATCCAGGCTAGCCAGCAGCTTTTCAACTTTTTTTGGCTCAACCTTCTCCTTGTTCACAAACCTGCGAACAAGAAGCCGAACCTCTTCCATCCGCTTCTTTCCCTCGGAAAACCGGGCATCAAGCTCACGTAAATCCTGAATATGCTTCAAGCCGGCCTGTTTCGATGCCAGCATCTCCTCAGCCCGATGCATCACCCCTTTCAGTCTTGCAGACGAAACCCGGACTGTTTCCGAAGTGTTGGACCTCGATTCCCCGCCCGGATCAATGTCAGGCAAAAGTTGCGTAAAATCGTGCTGCGAAGCTTCTGAAATGCCATCCTTGGGCATCAATCTACAGTTACTGCTGACATTTTCAAGGCGCTCAACAAGAGCCTGGACAGAAGGTTTTCTTGCGTCTTCGGCTCCAAGCCATATACCAATTTCATCCACACACTCAAGCAACAGCTCACACAATGCTGCAGAAATAATCTCCTGATCCTGCTTCATGGCAGAAAAAACATTTTCAAAAGCCTGGCAGACCGACTCAATCTCCTGGAAGTTCACGGCCCGGGCAGCACCCTTGAGACTATGTGCTTCCCGAAAAACAGCTTCCACCAGAACGCCCGCCGCAGCTTTAGGGGGTAATCGTTTGAGCTGAATTAGCCCTGAAGACATCGCCTCCAGGTGTTCGCCCGCCTCAATCCTGAATGTGGCAAGCAGCCTGCTGAAAAATTCCTCGTCATCCATGGTTGCCATCCAATACGCTTTCAGCCTATCCCAATCATGACCCCCAGTTTCATCCCCAGTTCATGAAGACCCCGTGCCACCGTTTCGGCCTGCCTGGAACCAGACACATTCTGCATACTGGCCTGCTTGATGTTTTCCATGGCCAGTGCAACCTGGTCCATGCCAACCATCTGTTGCTGGCTGGATGCGGCGATCTGCAGGGATGCCTGGGCGGCCTCGGCAATCCTGTCGCTCAGATAATGGATGGACTGTCCTGCTTCCCTGGACTGCCTGACGCCTGCGTCAACTGCCTTGGCACCCTGCTCGATTGCAAGCACTGCCGCACTGGTTCCCTTCTGGATATCACTCAGGATGGTCCTCACCTGGGAAGTAGCCTGCTTTGATTGCTCAGCAAGGCTCCGGATTTCCTGGGCCACGACAGCAAAGCCCTTGCCATGCTCACCAGCCTTGTTAGCCTCAATGGCTGCATTCACGGCAAGAAGGTTGGACTGTTCCGCCAGGTTATTGACGCTCACGATGATGTCCCCGATCGTTTGCCCCTGCTCGGACAGACGCAGTATGCTTTCTGCAATCGACTCCATCTGTTCCTGGATGGTCTGCATGCCCTGAATCGCCTCTTCGACTGACTTTTTTCCATCCAGGGAGGTCTGCGTTGCCCGCTGCGCACTTTCAGACACATCTTTCGCTTTCTGGTTGGCAAGCTGCGCGGTCTGCTTCACTTCCTCAATGGTAACAGTCGTTTCATTTATCGCACTGGCTGTCTCGGTCGCACCCGAAGCCACCTGGGCCGTCGTTGCAAGGATTTCACTGGAAGAAGAAGCGAGCTGGGAGATGCTTTCCTTGAGCTGAAAGGTAATCGAACGGATAATAAGACTTCCTCCCAGAACCAGGATGACAAAAGCCACTGGAATGCCATATTCGATGACATCAAGCGTAATCCGGGCATGAAACTGCTCCTGCTCACTACTCGATGCGAGCAGGGTTCTTTCTTCATTTTTCATTTCCGAAATCACGTTCCGGATCTGATCCATGACATCCTTGCCCTTGTTGGTCATGACCACCCGCAGGGCCGCGTCATATCCTTTTTCCCTCCTCAGGTCTATAGTCTTCTCGAGCTCTGAGAACTTGGCAGCGACAAGAGGTCCAAGGCCTGAAATATAGTTCTGCTGAACAGGGTTATCCGAGGTCAATCCACTCAGGGCATGAAGAATCTGTCTGGTTTTTACTTCCCCGGCCTGATAAGGCTGCAGGTAAGCTTCATTTCCTGTAATAAGGTAGCCCCTCTGACCTGTTTCAGCATCCTGCAGCCCTGAAAGCAGTCTCTCCAGATTATTGAGCACCTGGTAGGAATGATCGGCCATTCGCACGGTTTCAATCATCCCGTTCGTGCTCCTGTATGAAATCAGGCCAACCAGGAACAGCATAAAAAGGGCAATCGCATAGCCTGCCCCGATCTTTTTTCCGACACTCCAGGTCTTCATGCCTTTCTCCCTTGTCAAGAAATACTTCTACTCTCCTGCTTCCTCGTAGATCTGCATTCTTTTGTCCTTCATGAGTCCTGGTGCATCCAGGATAATTGTATGCCCACCCATGACACCCTTGAGAAAATCCCTGCGAATTCCAGTAAGTGTAGGCAGGGGAGCAAGGATTTCCTTCTGGAGAATGAATCGTATTCCGATCACTTCATCAGCCAGAATTCCAAAACACACCTCACTGTTCGAGAGCACGATAAGCTTGTTGAGTTCACCCAGTCCTCTTTCCGGCAGACCAAAGAACTTTCCCATATCAATGACGGAAACCATTTCACCCCTCAGATTGGCAATACCAAGCACAAAAGGTGGAGTTCCAGGCAGCATGGTCAGATTTTCCAGTGGAAAAACCTCGCGGATATGACAGGACTCAATGGCATACCTTTCGCCAGCCAGCCTGAATTCGAGGGCTTCAAATCCTTCAGTACTGCCTTCAGCAACTGGAATCCTTGCCAGAGCCTGGGCTCTCGCCTTGAGCTCCCTGATGATCTGCTCCCCCTCAGAAGCCTTGAAACTGGCGCCAGGATCCAGAGAGGTTTCCAGCGGTTCAAGGGTTTCGTCCCGGATAGCAGGATCTGATCTGGCAGGTTTCCTGGTTCGCATCCTTACTCCCGTTCAGTCACACTGTAACAAGACATCCATGATACGGCCAATAATCCGGACAAGCTCTCCTGCAGGCAAATCCCCGGATTCGGGAAGAACCATGTCACCAGGCAAAGCATCAAGCAGGGCAAGGGCATTGCGAAAACATCGTTTTGCATCCGCCCTTCTACCCTGGCGTAGCCTGAGATTGCCCATGGCAAAATAAGCCAGTACATATTCCGGATCCAGGTAAATGGCCTGCTTCAACCCCTCTTCAACCGCCTCGTCCACTCCTGTTTCCTGTCTTATCATGGCCAGCAGATAATAACCCCGCGCATCAAGCCGATCTGAAACGATCGCCTTTTCACACCACACCAGTGCCGTTTCCAGCGCACCTTGATCCGCAAACTCCCGCGCCCTGGCCCGCAAGGCCATGGGGGTCATCTTTCCGGTCCTGGCTTCAGGTTCCACCGAACAAGATTTTGCAACCTGCGTACTTTTACTGATATCCAGTAAAGGCGTAGAAGAAGTAACCGGGTCTGACCGGGTTTCAGCCGGTTTCAGGCCTTCTTTTTTTCGGTAGAAAAGTGCTCCATGAAATTCAACCCGTTCAAACCGGGAAAAGAGTTCATCAGAGGCTTCTACCGGATTAACAACCAGCCAGCCCCCACTGGAAACCAAATGATATAATTTGAGCGCCAGTTTTTTAGCCTGCTCCGGACCAAAATACATTAATACATTGCGACAGAGCACCAGGTCCATCATCGACTCCCGGCCCAGCAGCCCATCCAGATTCAAAAGATTGCCAAAGGCAAAGCTTACCCTGCTTCTGACACGGGGAAGAATTTCGTATTTTCCCTGCGCAAGAGGTTTGAAATAACCTTCCCTGACCCATGCCGGGGTATTCCGGAAGGACCATTCGCCATATACTCCGGCTTTCGCCTTATCAAGAATGACCGGGTTGATGTCGGTTGCCTGCAGGAAAACCGGTGTCAGGCCAGTGCGACGCTGTAACCTGTCAAGTAAAATGGCAACTGAATACGGTTCCTCTCCGCTACTGCATCCCGCACTCCAGATGTGCACACCTGTATCCTGATGTTCCTTCATCAGTTCTGGCAGGACAAACTGTTCCAGAGCGTCAAAAACCGGCCGATCCCTGAAAAAACAGGTTTCACCCACAGTCAGGTGGCTGATGAAAACATCCAGCTTCTCCTGGGTCGGCATTTCAAGCAGGGAATACACCCCTTCTTCCATATCAGAAAAACCGGAGCTCCTGGCCGCGTCCCTGACACCACGCTCCAGATCCCCCCACCGCTCTTCTGGAAAATACAGCCCGGAATACTGCACAAAAAAATCACTCAGACGAATCAGGAGCGAAGGGGACAAGGAGGTCTGCATGTGTTTTTCAGGCGCTTACAAGAGCCGAATCCAGCAACTCGGATTCATCAAGGGACAGAAAGGTATCCAGGTCATGAATAAGAATGACCCCATCCTGGATTTTCATTACCCCTTCGAGATATTCAAGGCCCGGGCAGACGTCTCTGGAATCTTCAACCATCTCTTCCCCGCAGTCCATGACCCCAAGGATCGCATCCGCAACAAAGCCAATCGTTCGTTTTACTGTCCGTGCTATAAGAATCCGGTCAGACAGGGATAATTCACGATCTGGCAAACGGAAACGCTGACGGATATTAACAATTGGGATGATTTTTCCCCTCATGTTGATTATCCCTTCCACAATATCGGGAGCCCGAGGCAATGGCGTGATTTCCACGATCGGGATAACCTTCTCCACAGCAGCCAGATCCAGCGCATAACCTACCCCGGCCAGAGAGAAATGGATAATCTGATGAGGACAATCCATACTGGTATCAGAATTAAATTAATATGCTTTTAATAGTAGACTATTCAATATGCATATACAACCCAAATTTATGGCTAATCCTGAGAAACTAATAGTAAACTGGTAGCCTGAATAAAAAGGAACGTGCAGGAAAAAACCCAGGCTTCGAATCCTGTCGATTCACCTTTCCCTACTAGTGATGGCAAAGCAGACTGGAAACAAGGAATGGCAAATTTTATCAAACCCCTCTCCCGAGCCCGCTCCCTGAATCTTGCTGCAGCCCTGATTTGCACTGGGCTGGTTGGATGTGCTTTATACCTACAGTATTTCGACGGCCAGGATCCCTGCCCGCTGTGCATTTTCCAGCGGGTTTTCTATATTCTTTCCGGCATGATCTTCCTGCTTGCCGCCCTCATCAATCCAAAAAGTACCGGACTCAGAATTCTGGCCGTACTGACATTTCTATCAAGCCTCGCCGGAGCATTGGTTGCCGGGCGGCAAATCTGGGTTCAGCATCTGCCTCCTGATCAGGTTCCACCCTGCCTGCCCAGCCTGGGTTCCCTTTTCCGCTATCTGCCAGCAGACCAGGTGATCAGCATGGTGCTGAAAGGATCCGGTGATTGCGCTATTGTGACCTGGCGTCTTTTTGGCCTGAGCATGCCCGAATGGTCCCTGCTCTTTTTTATTCTGCTATCCGGCATAAGCCTTGCAAACCTGGTCTCATGTCATGAAAAAAAATCACGGCAAGACCGGGCATAAGCTGTTTGCAGACCCCTTAAAACTTCCATTTCATGCCTGAAAACACCTTCCTGGTTATTAAAACAGTCTGCCGTGATCCACGCGAAACAGCAGGATACACCGGCTGTTCCCAGGCCGGGATCTGACTCCTGTCAAGAATTAATGACCAAAAAGCAAAACCGGCGACCTAGCCCTTCCTTGGATCGCCGGAAATTTAGCCTGGCTCCAGCATTACATCCTGGCCAGGACATTCTCGCTACAGCAGGATGCGTCAGAATGCATGCATGACATTGGCCCCAACCCCCCAATCCGGGCTACCATTTGAAAACCCTTTAAGAACATAGGCCTGGGTTTTAACCTGTCGATTGATGGTATGTTCCCAGAAGCCTGTCACCTGGCTTTCAGGTGACCCGGCATCAGCTACCTTCTGCATCCCGTCATAACCCAGTCCTGCGACATTGTTGTCATCAAGCTGATAAAGCGCCCCGAAAGTGATATTGGCCACATTATTCAGTTTTATATATTGCGAACTTCCCAGAAGGCTATAGCCAACCCCGCCAAACAAGGTTGTTCGGCCATAACCCTTGTAGACGTCAACCTCAGTCGAGTAATCATTCTCGCCGGTTCCAAGTCCTTTATCCTGGCTGGCAGTGCCGAATTTAATGCGGCCGGTCCAGTCGACACTGATATCATCAGGCAAAGGTGTAAAATGATAGGTTGCTTCGGTCACGATATCGCCGAGCCCTTGAGCTGACTGACTGCTGTTGCCCACACCACGGGCATGAGGATTGTGATTGTCCACGATACCAATTCCCGGAATCACATTGCCTGAGCCAGTCACCATGATATAAGGCACGGTCAGTTTAAGTGTCCATGGGCCAGTATCGTACTGGCCAATCAGGGGGATGCTTGTGATATCCGTTGTTGTCGGAGTCCCATAATTCCCGGTTGTATAATCAAATCCGGCACCCAGTTTGAGGTGACCATCACTGGCCGACGCATTCATGCTAAACAGCATTCCTAATATGGATAACATAAAAACGGATCTTGTTTGCATTGTTTGTTTTCCTTCAATTCATCATGAATCGCGAACAAAAAACGGAACATACCCTATCAATAACCGTTCATCTTCCCGGAGGGCTTACATGTGGGATTTCCACCCTCTCCGGCCGCTCAACCGGTTCAACCCGTGGTATCGTATCCATTTGAATCCGATGCATATCCCTATGGGATGCATCGGCTTCATAGGACGGCTTATCGGGGGAGGCTGCCTCATGGTGTACCCTATCCATCCCACTCATTACCCTGCCCAGATTCAGCCCGGAACTTTTTGCAATCTGCCCCCACCCCATATGCCTGCTTCGTAAAGTCAGGATACCCGGAAGGGACAGGTCACCGATTGACCCGCCGGTCAAGGCAACCTTGAGATCAGCAGCACTCGGGTCATCAATCCCCGCTTTCACAAGCTGGCTGTCAGCAAGGGCAAGGGTAATGTTGACATTGCCATACCCCATATGATGGGTCGGCGGTGTTACGATGACACTTCCCCCTTCTGCATCCGTTAAAAGAAAGGGGGTGCCCGCAGACAGACCCTGTATTACCGCCTGTGCATTTTCATCCGAACCAAACAGGACACTGTATTTTGTGGCCAGTCCTTCCTGGCTGGAGTTAACCTGCGCAGCGGAAGTGTCAGATGTTGAAAATGTTTCTGCCATCGCACCGGAAAAAGCCGGAATTGAAAAAACCACGGCCATGCCCAGCAGACAGGCCTTTGTAAGTTTCGTCATGACACACCTCCATGCTTCCCGTAATCCAGAATCAATGGGCCTGAAAGGTTCTGCCCTGAATGGCCCACCTGTTTACAGGTTTCAATAATCAGTCATCATGCCCATAATGGCGCCGGCGCTCATACCAGCCACGATTATGCCAATCACGATCATCATCTTCACGATAGACCCGGGGATATGCCTGATAAACTACGACAGGAGGAGGGGGAGGGGGAGCATAGTAAACCGGTGCTGCTGGTGCCATCGTTGCACCCAGGATAAACCCCAGGGCTCCATAACCCAGATCATCGTCTGCGTTGGCTTGGGATACACTGAACATTCCAACAGCCATCAAAATAAATGCAAAAATTATTTTTTTCATGATTCATCTCCTTTAATTACAACATCGTGCGTAAGCTATGCATTTTCCGTGCCATATTTAACATATTGAAAATAAAAGATAAATTTTTACGGCTTGTCGCCATTTTGAGACACTATTTTTATGAATTTATTTAACATGCTGAATTAAAAATGATTTTTTTGTCTCAAATCTTAAGCAAAAGGAGAAATAAGCATAAAAAGATCAAGCTGAAGCCATTGATTCGATAGCAGCCATTCAGGAACCCTTATTTGTTTTGGACGTCTTAAGTGCAGTCATAACTACCTTTGCATCACGAAAATCCCACAAAAACATCGGTATTTAACCCTTGAATCTCATTCAAGCCATGCTACTCTGGATTCAGGCAGCCAAAACACTATGGAAAAATCTTCTTGGGTACCGATTATTTTAAATTCTTGATGGGTGTCGTCACACTGCCATTCCTGCTGTCAGGATGCGCGGGAATGATGACACGCACTGCCAATCACGAATATGATGGAAAGTATGTTTTGGGGGAAGTTAGCTTGATATACACACCAAAGGATCAAAAATGGGAATATAGCTCTCTATCTGATATGAAGCTGACTAATATGCCAACAGAACAGCATTTTATTTCTCATACTATTGGTGTGACTGTTTTGCTTAAGAGAAGGCTATTCGGCGGAGATATCGCAGCCTTTATCGTTCCACATAGAATAATTGTTCATAAGGGTGATCTTGTTAAAGGTTACTTATCTGGGAAACCTATCACAGATTTTAAAGAAGTAAAAAGGATCATTGCCGTTGTTTGTCATGCAGGAGACGCCGCCTGTTTTAAAAAGTCTGGCTGGTCAGAATGGTGATAAACAACCACCATTTTGTGCAGCCTGAATCAAGGTGCTGAAGGGAGATAAATTCCCTCAGAAGGCAAATCACTCATCACTCCAGCCGCCTGCGGTACTCCAGTCTGCCGCATCCATTTCGTGGTATTGAACTGAATGTATGAATCCGGGCGTGGGATATGCCCGGGATCCAGATCACTTGTCCAGCATTGCTGGACTGTCCATCCATCCGGACAATTCCCTTTGAAAAGAAAAGTCACCCCCGACATGCTGTGATCCATCCCCGAGTCAATTTCATTATTCATGGCTGAATCAAGTCCTGCCACCTGGACGCTGGCTGGTGGGCCTGGCGGCAGGAAACCGGTATCGACCCTGCCAAAGAACCCGTTCTGGGCATTGCGTACACTCTGTGCCTGGCCAATCATTGAACCAACCGCATAGGTTGTGCCAGAGGCCATAAACGCACTAGTCAATGAAGTCACACTACTTGCCGTTGCACTCCCGTATGCTGCAACAGATGATCCTGTAAATAACGACGACAACCCTACTCCCCAGCCTACTGTAAAAACCGCTGCAAACACCAGTGCAAAAGACAGAATGGTCCAGCCCGATTGTGACTGGTTCCAGGTATACAGCAGATCCTCATTCATCGGCAGATTACCTCCTGTCCACTGCCTGACTGAAACTCCAGAGGGATCGATATGCTGAGGTGCACAGGGATTCTCATTATTCACGACACAGATGTTGGAACTGGTACCTGTGGGCTGCAGTTCTACCGGCGTGGCAATAAACCATTTTGGATAGGTATAGCCCTTGACCGCAATGGTCACGGTCTTTCGAAACCAACCTCCACTGGTTGACCGGGTCTCATCCAGGCGTGGTGTAAAAACAGCAATCATGCCCAGGGTAGCATTATAATGGCGCATGGCTGAACCGACTGCGACCTGCACGGCGGAAAAATTAACATTATGAAAATCCGGATCAGTCGCATCCTTTCCTTCAAAGGCTGTAAAAGGATTATGGCCCGCCCTGTAGAAATCCGCTTTTTCAGCCGGGGTCATGAACGCCCGATCTGCCGCATCGGCATTGCCATGCCACGGTGTGTACTGGCAGACATAGGTATAGATGTCTCCATCCGGATGTTTTTCCACCTTGAGCACGTCAATACGTAGCAGGGAAGAGCCCGGATTATATCGGGCAAACACCATGGCGCCATTTGCAGGAAAGGCATGAAACACACTGGCAATCTGGTTCGATTTAAGTCCCAGTTCTCCTGCCGCCTCATCGCCAAGTGTCACCCACCTTTCCCCCTGGATCATCTGCATGTCGTCCCCTCCAGGTGAAGAAGAACTCTCATCATGCATCCGGCCCAATAACCGCCAGTTGTCGAGGGGATAGGATACCTGGGTAATAGGACTCACATTAATCGTTACCCATCGAGGCGCGAAGGTCCCGGCAAAAATCTGCTCTGCCGGTAGGATAAGTGCCATGAAGGAGAGGGTCATCATGAGAAAAGGACTAATGATTTTATTCAAGGCATTTATCTTTCAGCACCAGGACAAGCCCTGCCACTCCAGGCAGGAACAGCCCATGTGAGATATCGGTAGACGTGGACTGAAGCATTCATTTGGGAAAGATAAGGGTTATGGCCTGGAGATTCGCCATCAAGCAATCCCATCTTTAAGGTTTATTTATGAGGACAATTACCGCAGAGAAAATGGACTACCTGATCAGATTAGTGCCAATGAAATCCATAATAAGCCTGCAGGCGCTGTTTCCTGAGACCAAGGTGAGTCTGCTGCATATAGATGATGACCTGATCTTCCACTCCCTGTGCATGCAAATCCGCTAACTGGGCAGCAGAAAGCCGGTAAACCATTCCTGCATTTTCCATATGGTGAATAATTTCAGAAGGAGGAATACCTGCCTGGCTCCAGACAACAATTTCAGCCACGGTGACAGGAGGAGTGGAACCGCTCCCGGTTGCACACCCGCTTAAGAAAAACACTAACCCTAATAACATGCAAACCTGGCTATAACGGCCATATGTCGCATGCATAATCATGCGCTCCTGCCGTAACCTTTCAAAGCACTGATCAACCCGGCGTAAACCTGACCCATGAACAAACCGGTCAGAGCCACTTCAACCATCCGTCCGGCTGCAATCCAAACCAGTCAATACCCTTAACAGGCGCAACAGGTGAAGCTTTACCGGGCACAAAAGGACCTTCTGGAGTTACCCTGAGAATTCTTCCCGTTACCGCGTCTACATCCACCTCATTCAAGGTTCCATCATGATTGATGATGAATGCGTAGTGAATTCCGCTTCCTCCCATCTGTTTAACCAGCGTTGTTTTGATAACCTGTCCATTTACCACCTTCGTGGCAATAGCTTTTGCTTCATGATTATCCAGGGACGGGCGAAAATAGTTTCTGAAAAGAAACGCTACAGGAATAGCAGAGGTATCAAAGGAACTGGCAACACCATTGCGCATCAGGCCTGAAACGGGACACAGGCATAAGAGGAACAATCCAGCCTTCTTTGTCATGCGCATGGAAAACCTCCTTAACGACATTGCGAGCAGGATTAAGGCCTTCCACCAGTTACTATAGAACACTACAATATCAATTACAAATTTAGTTCCTGCAGCTAATCAGGAGTTAAACACCTGTCCCCTGTTTCTTTTCTAAAACGCTACGCCAAAGTTAACCCTTTTTCGCTATCTCCGGTTTATCCACAAAAAGACAGAATAAAAAAACGGACAACAAAATGTATTGATTAACCGGGGATGGAGGCTCTCGATGCTCGCTCAACGCCAAGTTGATACAATCACAGTTTTTTCAAGCTCCGCCATAACTGGAGAACTCTTCCACTGCAGGCCTTGTCCCCACCCCATCCAGGGAATCCGAAGCAGCGGCTGATGAACTCTCCCCCCCAGCACCCCCTGCCATCCCTGACAAGGCTGACAAGGCTGACAAGGGTTTTTTAGCGAAATTGAAATGAGAAATCGCTGAACCTGAAACCAGACCCTGAGCAATACCCGGGATAGAAAACATGAAATATCCAATCAACCCGCTAATCAAGAGCAGAACAAACGCCACACTCATCGAGTTTCCTGTGGAACTCAATCCGCCCAGCCCTTTCCCGGCGGATGCGGTATGAACCCAGTTTGTCATCACTTCAAACAGGGGAGCCATGAGCGCAATCACGACATAACCCACGACCTTGTAAAATCCGGCAACAATCATGAACCGCAGCCAGCCATCAAACATAAAGCTCATGACTGGAAAAAGCAGCCAGGGAATAAACAATGGTCCCAATACTGCTCCAATGGTGAACAGCAACTGGGACATGGCATAAAGAACGACATAAATCACGGCTGAAAACAGGACACTCATCAGGCACAACCCGTCCAGAAACAGGGTTGCAAGCCATCCAGGAACGTTTCCCAGATGCTCAAGCAGGGCCAGATCAAAAGGATGGCCCGGCGAATAAAAATTATTGTAGATGGCATTGGCGACCTGTAAAAAAGCTGAAATTCCGGCATAGACCCCGCTTTCGCCTGAACCCAGATGAATCACAACCTGATTGAACGTATCCGAAAGATCCTTGATGAACACCGGGTAAAAATTCAAGGAGATGAGCCAGAAACACAACCCCCACATGAGAATCAACCGCAAAAGCTCCGCAATGACCCCACCCAAATCCCCTTCTTCCATCAGTGCCTTGAGACCAGTGATGGCCAGCATCAGGAACAAAAGCGTATGCAGCAGGCTCTGCCCATCAGGGATGAGCCTGTAGGCCAGGCTTATCCCCTCATCCTGCATTGCGTTCAGGACCTGGGGAATGGCCTGCAGCATTGAAGGGGATAAGGAAGAAGCACCCATTCCGGTTCTGCCTAGCGTGCTGCAGGCCAGGGCTGCAGAAAATGGTCCCGGGCCTGGCTTATGATCTGGGCATCCGTGTCTGACGAGCGTCGTTCTGACTCCCCCTGCTGTTCCATCTGGCTGGCCAACTCAACTTCGGCGGCTGACTGGGCTTCGCGGGTCATGTTCTGGTTATCCTGGCCAATCCCCTTAAGGGCCAGCAGTTTCTGCAGGTTTGCGTTTTGCTGGATAAGCAGGTTCATCTGCGAATTCATGACTTCCATGGACGAAGTCATACCCTGCACCTTCGGAATTTCATTCTGGTAGGCCTGAACCTGCTGATATTGCTCATTCATCTGGTTCATGGTATCGACTTCAGCCTGAAATGCAGGCAGGACTCCATGGGTTTCCTGCTGCATGGCCTGTTCCTGCTGATGGTAATACTGCTGAGGCGTCAGACCGGACAGGGCGGCTTCACGATAACGCACATCTGCCAGCTGACCTGCTTTTCCGAGCGTGCCATAGAGGCTATCCAGGAGATTCTGGTATTCGGCCAGATTATTAATCTGCTGATCAGTTTTCTGCAGGAGCGTATCCGCCACTGCGGAAGGAAGGGTCTTCAATTGCTGCAACTGGCTCTGGTACTGCTGCAGCTGAACAAGATAGGATTGCGCCTGCTGCACGGTGGACTGAATGCTTTCCTGGGCTGTAATTGCATTTTTCGCAAAATTGGAAGGATCAAACACCACACTGCCCACGCCAAAAAATCCCCCGTTGGCCTGGCTAACCCATGGAGTCAAGCTAATCATTACCAGAAAAATCCAAACCAGGAACCGGGGATTCAGAACCACTGATTTCCTCAATGTAACTCCTTTTCCAGTCAGGTCGACCTGATGTGCGATGCTGGTTAAACAGGCGCTGCGCCAGCGTATCGGATCTCAGGCAGGCCAGCATGCCAGGTGGAAACTTCATGTCCACCATGCGTGAGCATATCGGAGTAACCATATAATAATGACGTTTCGGGGTAGCCCCCCGGATCTTCGCCACCTGTTTGACATTCAGGCCAAACTGTTTCACATACAGATCAAGGTGCGCATTTGCGTTGGGATTGGCAAGATAAATCCGGTTTGGAATGTTATCAATCATGACGGCAAAAATCCTGCTTTCAGCCACTTCGTCAAGGGACTGGGTTGCCAGCAGAACAAATGCATTCTTCTTGGCCAGGGTACGCAGCCACGCCTCAATCCTGTTTTCGAAAACCGTATCGGAAAGCATGAACCAGGCTTCCTCGATATAAATCAGGGTCGGGGCTCCATCAAGCTGCTGGTGGATCCGAAAAAAGGCATAATCCAGAAAGGCTGACGCCACCCTGGGATAACGAAACAACCCTCCCATCTCAATACAGGTGAAATCTCCCAGGGAAAAACTGTCCTGTTCATGATCAAAATAGGGAGCAAACTGCCCCTGCCCTACCCACTGCAGCAGGTTTTCCCGAAGATGTCTGGGCAGACAGGCCGGTATGGCCTGCAGTTTCCACAAGGCTGGCCCCATCTCATGAACCTGTTCCAGGGCCTGCCAGATATCCCCGTCATCCTCTGCCGTCATCCTGTAGCCGCGTGAGGTAATCAGTATTTCCAGCCAGCTGGTGATCCAGCGCCAGTTCTGCCTGTCCTGCAGCTGCAAAATGGGGTTCAGGGTGAGGTTCAGATCCTGGCTGCCTTCCAGATCAATATGCTGGCCTCCCTGCAGCAGCGTCGGAATCCTGCAGCTGTAATCCTTGTCAAAAATCACGACCCGGTTACCCGGGTATTTCCGGAACTGGGAGATGAGAAAATTGTCCAGCACCGACTTGCCTGTTCGTGAAGGGCCAAGAACAAGGGTATGGGCCAGATCGCCGACATGAAAATTGAAATAGAAAGGTGTGGCAAACTGGGTCGGCAGCACGGTTAGGGCCGGCATGGGGGACTGAAGCTGTTCTGAAAGATAGGGATTCGTCTTTTTTCCGGTAGACAGGGTCCTGACCGGGCTCAGATCAGCAAGGTTTGCAGTATGAACAAACCACCAGCGTACCAGCACCGCCCACTGGCCCGGGAGGGTTCCTGCCCAGGCAGAACGGATATGCATGGACTCCCGAACCGTCAGGTAACCCTGGCGCTGAAGAATGCGCGAAGCCTGCTTAAGGGTTTCTTCTGCCACTTCCTTGCTGGCTCCAAAGGACACGAGGCTCAGGTTGTAGTAGCCAAACAGGGTGTCCCCGGTTGTCAGGTCCGACAGGGCATCCCCTGCATCCCGGGCCAGGGCTGAACGACCAGGGTTGATTACCCGCGCGGGCTGCTGCGACCAGGCTGCCTTGAGATGTCCCACAAGCGGAACCTGCAGGAAACGGTTGTGTTTCTCAACGCTCCTGATGTATTTTTCAGCCCGGCCCCGTTCCACAAACCTGAATACCTGTGACAGTGTGATTTCTCCCGGAATGGACAGCAGTTCGTCATATACTCCAGGCCAGGTCATCTGGGGCCAGTCCTTGATGCTCATTACGGCTGCATAAACCGTCTCGTTGTGACGAAAACGCAAAAAGGTATCTTCGGCCTTAAGATCATTGTCAGCCAGGAACCCGTCCAGGTAGGCAGGAATGTTTGGAAAGGCAACCGGCTGGCCATCGCTGGCCGGAGAAACCCGGTCATGCAGGAACTCCAGGAGAGGCTGGTTTTCCAGACGTACAAGATGGATATCGGTTAGGGCATCTTCAACGGATTTAAGGATATCCCCGAATTCCCGGATATTTCTATCCAGCACTCCCTGCAGCAGGGCAAAGCTCCATCTTTTGAGTAAACAGGACTTGAAAGATTCAAGCAGGGCCCGGATATAGCCATGATTCTCCATACGGGTAAAATACCCTACCATCCCCCAGAACCCCTCATTCCCGCCAGAAGGGCTATAGAGCAGGGACAGGTAATGGCGGTTGGAATACTGCATGCCCTGGGTAAAGGTTTTTTTCCATTCATCATCCAGGAACCGGCTGATGGGATCAGGAAAGGTTCCTTCGGGATAATCCCGGGTCCTGCGCCGCACAACAGTCGTCCAGACCGTAACATGCTCATTGCAGTTGCGATAGGCATGCTGGACCAGTGCGGCATAACGGTCAATTTCCTGATCTTCCATCCCCTCGCTGTCAATTCCCTCGAAGGCATAGCAGACCAGCAAGGACATGTCCTTGTTAAGCACCATGTCAGGGCGGACCAGTATCATCCACGGAACCAGTTCTGCAAGGCTTCGGGCACCTTTTTCATAATTGAGAAGGAATTTACGCAGATTCAGCACAGATGCCCCCTTCCAAAACCATGTGGACGCCGGTTCTGCTTCTGCGTGGCATGCGGCCAGGGATCATATTCATCGGCCTGGCGGTTGTATCGGATGTAAATCAGGCGCAGATAGGGATCCTTTCGGGTTATCCAGCGAAGAAATGCGTGAAGAATGAATGCCACCGCCAGATAGGAAACCATGCCTGCTCCCAGGACAAACACGGCTGCAAGGGTCCAGTTGAAAATGGCCAGGCGCCTCTCGACACCCGCCAGGGTCTGGATTTCAAGCAGCGACTTATGAACCCGGGTCTGTCTTGGAACATAACCTGTCATTCCGGTGTGTCTTCCATCTGGACTAGGACACCATGCAGCCGGCAAGGCTGCCTGGTGAAATCACACCCAGCCACTGGCTCGCGAGCAGGGCAATCGAGAGTCCCATCAGCACGCGCATCCCGGTCTTGAAGGCCCCTCCATGCTCTCCAAAAGTCATCAAAAGTCCGGTAACCACAATCGCAATCATGGCAACGCCATGTGCTACGGGGCCCGCCATGCTATTGGCAAAGGTGCAGATGGGCGCCTCCCACGGAAGGCTCGCCCATGCCGGCACACTCCAGGCTGCGAAAAATAATGCCCGGCCCAGAGCCTGCAGTCCCTGGCCTGAATGTGTCCTTCCTTTCAGGTTTCTGGCCCATTCATGCCACTTTGGCTGCATGGCCGTGCCCTCCAGACCCGCTGAATATCGTTTTGATTCCATATTTTTTCTCTTGACTATCAAAATGTTCAACCTCAATTACCTGTGCAATCCGCCTCGCTCCATCTGCACCCTCACACAGGTGGACAATATAGGGTTTTGCCTGCCCCAGATCATTCTGGAAAGCCTGCAGATCAGGGAAATCAGGATGGCCCTGGGACATGCGCTCCAGCCTGCTCAAGGCATCCAGGGCACTGTTGGCATGAAACGAAGCCATGCATCCGGCAAGACCGGTGTTCATGGAACTGACCATCTCATAGGCCTCAAGGCTGCGGACTTCCCCAATAACCAGCCGCGAGGGGCGGTAACGCAGGGACATGACCACCAGATCCTGTATAGAAAGGTGGATGGCCCGGTTTGCCTCAAAAGAAACGAAATTCGGGACCCTGATTTGCACCTCACGGGTATCTTCAATGGTAATGACCCGTTCTGAATCAGGAACCCGTTCGATCAGGGCATTGAGCAGCGTGGTTTTACCGCAGCCTGGCGCACCGACAAGAAAGATGTTGCGTCTGGTTTTAACCAGCCAGTCCAGCATCTGTATCCAGATTTCGCCCCCGCCCATCAGTTCCTGGCGGGAAAAAGGAAAGGCGTGATGCTTCATCTGGATGTTTTCCGGGGCAGGGCTGAAAAGTCCTGCCTCAGACAGCTGGAAAAGGTTTTTATGGGTCCTTGCATGCTTTCTGATACAAAGGCTGTGGCCAGGTCTTGAAACCGGGGCAAGCACGGCTGCAAACCGAAACCCCTCGATCTGGCTGTCCAAAAGACAGTGCTCGGTACCCGCCTTCAATACCTTGCCATCCAGATTGGCAAGCAGGGTAATGATGTTCAGAATCTGTCCTTGCGTAATCCGCAATCCTTCATCCTTGAACATCCTGTGCCCGCTTTGGATAACCCAGACATTGTCCTCCCCATTAATCATGATTTCCTCAACCAGCGGATCGGCCATGTATTTCTGGATGCAGGCAAGATTTTCAGCCAGCATCCGGTTGGCAAAAAGTCGGGTGGATTTGTCCATGCAGGCAATCTAGCAGGGTAAAGCCAGAAACTCGCCAGCGAAAACCCTTCATTTTTATGGATACTCATGAGGTAAACATTTCTTAGGCCTTGATCGGCACAGGCGGATTGCCATAAGTCTGAGCATCAGCCACACCAGGCTCCACAAAAAATCGATCCGTTTTGTAAAGTAGAAAAAAGCCCCTGAAATATGGAAGGAATGGGGTCACAAAGAAAATACCATGAAAAATTCAAGGCAGAGGCGCGGTAATTCATGCTTTGACCGCATCCGGCAACCCAATTAGATCTGAGTCTAGAAAACAGAGATACACCAACATTTATGTACCAGCAAAACTGGATAGCGGGTCTTATCTCAATCCATAACATGGGATCACCACAATGGGAATTGCACTGAATGTCATGAACTGTTCAGCCCCGTATAACATTTTTACCAGGAAAAGCTTGCATTCCATGTCTTCCAGGTTACAGTGGTTCCTAAAGAATCAAATAAACCATGTAGACCACATAATGCTGAACCAGGCCACATTTGCCACCTCATTCATTTTCCTTGCCCTGAATTCATGGGCCGGAACCCTCCCCAATCATGCGCTGACTTCCGGGGTTGCCGACCCCCACGTTACCCAGTCCAATCTATACCAGACAGTCTGTGTTCGAGGATACAGCAGCCATGTGCGCCCTCCTGAATCCTACACCGAACCTCTCAAGTATCGGTTAATTGCCCTATATGGTGATAAAGGCCATCGTGTTTCAGACTATGAACTGGACCACCTGATTGAAATCAGTACAGGAGGCAGCCCCGCTGATCCGGCCAACCTCTGGCTCCAGCCCCGGTGGACCCACTGGAATGCCAGAAAAAAAGACGAACTGGAATTCAGGCTGCATCAGCTGCTCTGCCATGGAGACATTTCTCTCGAACAGGCACAGCAAGCTCAAAGCCAGAACTGGATTGAAAGCTACAGGAAATATGTCCACCCTGATCCTACCCAGGATAATGATTAAACTGCAGTTCAAGCCCTGCCAAAACCTGTGCCCTTAAACGTCTACCCAAAGCTACCATATATCCACTTCCCGTTTTCCTGACTGCGCTGGCTGGGCGAACGCTCCATCCTGACCCGGTTAAGCTCCCGTCGCAACCGTTCCAGCCCCATCGATTCTGCCGACCGGATACCCTTTCCCGCGTGGGAATTCAAATCACTTTCCCTGTCTCTCTTGCCCTGCGACGGTTCAAACTTTCGTTAACACCAAGCTCCCTGGCAACCCTTGACCTGGATACCTCAGGACGACCAGCAGCCAAAACCGCCTGCCGTTTAAATTCTTCCGTATACTTCCTTCTTGTGTTTCCCATTTAACACCTCCATAACAATCTTCTCATCGAATGGAAGTGTCCGCAAATTTAGGGG
>JAGWIG010000167.1 GCA_028873515.1 Pseudomonadota bacterium
GCCGAAGCCTGTGCAGCGGTCTTGGCTTGTCCCAAAGCCTTGTAAACAGAAGGGTAACGGTTTTTGAGTTCCCATACCGCAAAGGCCACCTGATCCTGAAAACTTGATCCCTTGATGGATTTACCCATGACTTTCTGAAAGAGGGCTTGTCGTGCAGGATGCCATTGGGCGATACCATAGGCCAGACCCTTGTCTCCTACGGCAGCTTCATTATAATGGCTTTCCGCCGCAAATTGGGAAGCCATCGCTGCCGCTTCAATCGGTGTCAGTCCCTGTTTTTCTAGCAACCCGATAACATTGTTGGGATTTCTTGGGTTCGTTTTCCAGTAATTCGGCCCCATGTAAAGAGGCTGGTTGGGTATGGGAATCCCGAAAACCCGCATGGTTCCCTTCATGCTGTAATTGTAGTTATTGGCACGAGGTGAGGAAAACCCCACATTGCCGGTCTGCCCGGTCGGTTTCTTTGGCCCCCATCCGAAAAAATGGGCAACCTTCAGAATGCCGGTGGTAACATCATTGATGGCTTCTTCAAAACGTTGCAAATCCGACTGGAATTTTTTGGAACCCAGAAATGCAACTACTTTCTTCATTTCGTCCGAAAATTCATTGACATATTTTTTTGCCTTGCCGCTTTCGATAAATCCGCTGATCAATTTGGCCGTGACCTTGGCCATCGCACTGAATTGGGGAGCCAAGGGAGCCAGACCGCGAATAAGGGCACTCTCTACCACGAGCTTGGCTTTGGTCAAGGCAATGGACAGTTGTGACCATTCTCGTGCCGTTCTTGCAGAAAATCCCATCGAGGCCGCATTTCGGAAAGCTGCCGATTCCGCCGTGGCCAGTCCTCCCGTACTGGAGGAGGCCAGCCTTCTCAGGTCATCCAGAGAAAAGAATTGGGTTAATCCTTTGGCCTGTGCATATTGAAGCGTCTGCGGGCCTTGCATCCAGATAGAACGGGCGCGGTTGATAAGCTGGGTGGATAACCGTCCGGTTCCTTCATTAATGGCCTGGTTGATGGGAATGCCCATCGAGGAAAAAGCCCACCATTTGGTCTGGTCGGTCTTGGCATTGGCCACATTCTCCAGCAAGGTACCGACATCCACATAACGGTTGAGGTTAGCCTTGAATGATTGCACCTGCCCGATGCTCATGCCCAGACCGCGTGCCTGTCGCTGCCGGTTGAAGGCGATGGAAGAAAGCTCCCCGATTCCCAATCCGCCAAGAAGGGAGGTCACCCCACCGAATCCGAGCATGAATTTGCCTAATCCAAACAAGGTCTTTCCGACCTTTTCCGTGGTCTTGGCCAGCGTATGCATCGCGCCCTGTGTATGGCGTGTCGCGGTATGGAACTGCTTTTGGGCATGTGTGGCTTTTTTCAATTCATCCACGATCAGGGAGGCGTTGGCCGCACTCATCGCCATGGATTCCTTGCTCTGCTTGGACAGCTTGTTGAACTTTCCCATGCCGCTGCCCATCGCGTTTCCCAGCTTTTTCCACGATTCAGGCATATCTTCGACCTTTTCCGAATATTCCTTGAACAATTCAAAGAATTTCCTGAAGCTGTCGTCATTGACATCAATGTCGATGATGGGTTTATTGGCCATGTCTAAACCATCCTATGATGACGTTCCCGATATTCACGGGCGGATTTGAAAATGAATTGGTGCCGGGACAAGATTTCCTCGAAACCTTCCGAGGCCACATAATCTAGGATGGAACCGATGATTCCTTTTTCGTCGAATCCTGTTTTCCGGTCAATTTCGGCAAGGAAACGGCGTATTCCGAAACAGGAGAGGACGTGATCAATCCCCTCAAGACCGATGCAATCACTGAAGCCAGATTTTCCTTCACGGTCTTGGTGGCCAAGGCATAAGGACACGTAAAAAAAACAAGGGCTGATTCCACCTCCCGCCATTCGTCCTCATCCATATATTCCGAATGAATCGCCGTATCGACCGGAAGCATGTCCCATCCATGAGAAGACGGGGCAAGGATAAGGGTCAACCGTTTGATTTCTGCCAACAAAGCCTGTGCTCCTCCGTCTCGCGGATGGCCTTGCTCATCCACTTCCCCCCTTGATTCGGCATCGCGCCTGCCTTCGTCTTTCAAGGTCAGGGCAGCAATACGTGGGCCGGTGTCGGCAGCAAAGACGAATCCCTTTCCAAACAGACTGGCCTTGGTGGCGGCAATGATACGAAAGGATGCTTCAAATATTTCCCGCGTGATGGGGGTATGGAAGGCATAGACAAGAGGATTTCCGTCCTCATCTTCCCGGACAGGCAAAACAAGGTTCATGTTCTCGTTAATCCTCATACTGCATTCCATAACGAGTTATTGGTATAGAATACGCCTCGCAAGGTCATGGCCACCACCGGGTCCATTCCGTCAAAGGCTCCGGGATTGTAATCAATGACGGAGGTTTCGACCAGATTGATGGCGGGAAAGGCACTCGTGTCACTATGGATGGTCACGTTCCCCAATACGCTGGTGTCCTGTAACTGGGTCAGCCATGACGAGGATAGGCTCTGCGTTCTCAATATCCCGACCGCAACGGTGGTCATGACATAGGGTTCAGGGGAATTGACCACACCGGTTCCGGTTTCGACCTGTGTCGTAAAATTGCTTCCGAAAGTCACGGTTGCAAAATTCTTGCCCATGTAGGCAGCGGTAATGTTGAGGCTCGAATAATCGGGTATGATGATGCTGCATCGTATCCGGTTTAACGTGCCCTGTGCGACGATGGGATTAGCCATTTAATCTTCTCCTATGCCACAAACTGGACAGCATCCAGATTGACGGTGATGGTCAGGAATCCGTTCTGCCCC
>JAGWIG010000168.1 GCA_028873515.1 Pseudomonadota bacterium
GCCGTCACCCATGACACCGTGACAGCGATGGTACGCGAGCACATGGTCGAGCATGGAGTGGTCATGTGGCCGTTTCTGGTGGATAGCCAGTCCATGCCCTACGAAGTAAACGCCGACATGGTGCGGGCCAAGCAGTTCCGCTATGAGGCCACTTACGACTTCACCTTCGCCAACATCGAAGACCCGAAGGATTGCTTGGTGATCCGCATCCAGGCTCACGCGATGGACAACGCCGACAAGGCTCCCGGCAAAGCGATCAGCTACGCGACCAAGTACGCCATCCTCAAGCTGTTCAACCTTGAGACGGGCGAGGACGAGGAAAGCCGCTTCAACCAGGAAGGACTGGAGGACGACGCCTTCGCCGGTCTGCTCGACGCGATCCACGCGGCGACCGATGAAGTCGCGCTGAAGAAGGCTTACACCGTGGCGTTCAAGACCGCCGACGCGGCCAAGGACAAGGAGGCGCAGAAACTCATCATCAAGGCCAAGGACGCCCGCAAGGCTGCATTGGCGAAGGAGGCGGCGTAATGCCTAAAAAGGTTACTCCAATAGAGGAAAAATTGCGGCGTTATTCAGTAGCTGAAAATGGTTGCTGGGAATGGGCCGGTGCTAAGGATCGTGATGGTTACGGTGTGTTTGGTCATCACAGAGGGAAGCAACTTAGAGCGCACAGAGCTTCTTACTCTGTAAATGTAGGAGAGATTCCAGATGGAATGATGGTTTGTCATAAATGTGACAACCGCTCTTGTATCAATCCAGACCATTTGTTTATTGGTAGCTCTCAAGAAAACACATCAGATATGGTCAAGAAGGGCCGCAAGTTCATTACAAAAGGGACTTTGCATGGCATGTCTAAGCTATCTGATAAGGACGTTGCAGAAATTATCGAACTACGGAAAAGCGGCCTTTTATTGAAAGAAATAGCAGCAAGATACGGGGTCACATTTCAGCATGTGAGCCTAATCACACACAGAAAAAGCTGGAGGCACCTATGAGAGCAGAACAAGGAACTGAGCAATGGTTGCTCGACAGGCTGGGGCATCTAACGGCATCACGCATGGCAGACGTAATGGCTACGACGAAAAGCGGACCATCTGCCAGCCGCAGAAACTACATGGCACAACTTGTTGCTGAGCGTTTGACTGGGGTTGTGGCTGAATCGTTTTGTAGCTCAGCGATGGAGTGGGGAACTTCAAACGAGCCGCTTGCTAGGGCTGAATACGAAATCACTGCTGGGGAGTTTGTTGATCAGGACGGGTTCATAAAGCACCAAGAAATTGAATGGTGCGGCGCATCTTGTGATGGATTCGTTGGCAAAAGTGGGCTGGTGGAAATCAAATGCCCCAACACGGCAACCCATATCGACTACCTGCTCGGCCAGAAACCGCCGTCCAAGTACGTCCCGCAAATGCTGCTGCAACTCGCCTGCACCGGCATGGAGTGGTGCGACTTCGTTTCGTATGACCCGCGTATGCCGGAAAAACATCGGCTGTTTGTGGTGCGGTTCGAGCCGAAGCGTGACGAGATCGAAGCGGTCGAGGACGCGGCCCGTGGGTTTCTGGCTGAAGTACAGGAAACCATCGACCGGCTGAACGGAATCAAGCACGAACTGAAGGCAGCAGCATGATGGACGAACTCACCCCAACGCACGCTTTCAAGACCGACAAGCAGTTGCTGGAGGAAGCCAGGGAAACGATTGGTGAACTGTACGGTGCGCTCATGTCGCTCCTGATCGCCAAGGATGAGAAGGAATATCACGGAGATACCCCAGTCTATCAATCGCTGAAGAAAAGAGCATGGCGGGAAGCCCGCGCCGCCATCGCCAAACACTCAACCAAACCAAAGGAACAAGCATGAGCTATTGCCGAATCATCATCGCCGGAAATGTCGGGCGCGACCCGGAAACCCGCTTCACCGCAGGTGGCAAGCAGGTGACGAACTTCAGCGTTGCCGTCAGCGAAAAGCGCGGCCAGGACGAGAGCACGACTTGGTTCCGCTGTACCGCGTTCGAGAAAACTGCAAAGGTGGTCGAGGACTACGTTAAGAAAGGCTCGTCCGTGCTGGTGGATGGCCGGATTGCCTCCCGGAAGTTCACCGACAAGGAAGGCATGGAGCGTGAATCGTGGGAGGTAACGGTGGACCGCTTACAGCTTATGGGCAGCAAGCCTGAAGGCTCACAGCACACGGCCAGCCGTGCAGCGATGAATGCGCAGGCATCGGATGGGTTTTCTGGCATGGATGATGATATTCCATTCTTCGACACCCTTGGGCGTGTGATGTGGAGTGTTGTGTAACGCCTGAGATAACCGGCGCGCAGCGTCCGGTTGATGGACGGGTTAGCCGGCACCCGATGAATGCCGGCAACTGACGAGGATTGACCAATGAACGTAAGCCGCGAAATGCCGAAGTACGAATGCCACAAGAAGGTTTGGGCCTTGAAGATTGCCGGAATTGTTGGCGATCAGCACGGCGGGGTTTATTTCCAACCAGCCGAGGAAGGCTATGACAAGGTGCCACTGACACCGGAATACGTGGCGAAGCACAAGCCGGAAGTCGGCGGCTACTACGTGGTTTATGAGGACGGCTACAAGTCGTTTTCACCGGCCAGCGCCTTCGAGAGCGGATACACGCCACTGTGACGGCTAACGCGCCAGGTAAGCCGACCGCCGCCGAGAACGCACAACTGCGGCATAACGCGTAATAGACCCCTTCGTAATGATTTGGATAAATTATGACCTACAGCGAAATACTGGCAGC
>JAGWIG010000169.1 GCA_028873515.1 Pseudomonadota bacterium
GATACCGCCTTCCGGTGTAATAAAAGGATTAGGGGCCAACGGTAAAACATTTTACATTCAGGCTTCTACAGGTCAGGCGATGATCGATGCTGATTCGGTGTCCACATTATATGCTAAGGGGTGGTCGTACGCTTCGGTTCAAATTCCGCTAACCTCCTACCCAACACTGGCGGCTGTGCCTGCTGGAACAAGCACCCCCGTTGCTATAGGCAATAATCCATCGCTGATAAATAATATCTTGCTGCTAAATAGCAATACAGCATCACAAAATACCGCGATATTGCAATCGGCATTAAACAATGGCGGGGACATCGAAATTTTTGGTAGCGGTACGTTTTTTATCAATGCTACGTTAATAATCAATCAATCAAATACTACCTTAAAGCTCCACCAAGGCGTGCAGATTAAAGGCTCTGTTGGCACAGATAATCTTCTAACGACTGATAGAATCACGGCCACTAAATCAAGCGTGACTGTGACATGGACGGCTGGTATGTTGGCAAGTGTTGCCTGGACAAATCACGGCTTGGTTAAAGGGGATAAAGTTTGGTTGGTAGGCGCGGCGCAATATCAATTCATCGGCGTGTTTACAATATCGAGCATTACCGATGCTAATAATTTTGTTGTTAATTTGCGCAGATTGCCAACAACTACAGCAACAGGAACAATTACTGCATTAAAAGCCCTTGAAAATATCACTATCGAGGGCGGCTCTTGGAGCTATAACTACAGCGGTGGCAATACAGGAACTGGCTATAGTTTATTTACTATGCTACTTGGCGGTGTTTACAATTTAAAGTTACGTAACATCGATTTTGAAGATACTGCGAAAGCGGCTGTCTGTGTTGGCGCAAGTAACGGTGTTAGAATCGAGGCTCTCACAAGCCGTATTTTAAATAGCGATTTTGTCAAAATTTATGGGCCTGCGTTTGACACCAAAATAGACGGCTTAGTCTCTGATTGCGGTGACGATATTATCTCAGTGCAAGTAAAAGAACCAGCCGCTTACGCCTCGTATATTTGGACGTGGGGCGATGTAATTAATGCTGACATCAAAAATATCAATGGATTATCAACAACTCAATCAATGGCTATCTATCCTAATCAAACAGGATTTATTGATGCCATAAAAATTAGCAACATTAGCGATGGCTGTTTGACAATATCCGCAAATGATTCGACCTCAACGTCATCTAATGTCGGCACCGTTACGCTCGATAACTCAGCCGCGTCAGATTTAAATGTTTGCAACATTTCGTCATTGGCTACGCTGCTAACAATCAATTCTCTAGTTATTAATAACCCGTCGTGTCAGGGCGTTGCAACTAACCGGATTGTCTCATTCAATCCAACTGCAAATGTTAATGCCTCGGTGGTTATAAATGGCGGTTATGCAAATAACATTGAAAGTATTCTTAACAATTCCAGTACAGGTGTCGTTAATTTTACTATTAATGGGTTTAACTGCGGCAGTGTTTATAATGCATTTACGATTGGTCAGGCGGGTACAACGAACATCAATATCAATCAACTCAATCATGTGGCAAATCCGGGGCTAAGATGGTTAAACTCAACTGCCGCAGGACACATCAATTTTAATGTTGATAACCTAAAAATGGCGTCCGGTAATCCAGTTATGAGCGTGACAGGCGGTGCGACAATTACCGCATTTGGTGGAGGATTGCCAATTGATTTGGCGTCACTATCAAGAGCAACACCGGCTCAATTAGCGATAGCAGCGGTTAATGCAGGGACAATTTTAGCAGGTAATTTGGCGGTTAACGATGCGACAAATACTACTAACAGTTGGAAACAGGTCAGCAATACAACATTGGTATATTAATTATGAACACTAATAGAACCGCATTTTTAGACATGATCTCGCATAGCGAGGGAACCGATTACGGAGCACACAATGGCTATGATATTTTGTGCGGCAGTACCCGGCAGCATCCAAAATATTTTACCGGCTGGACGGATCATCCGCGCATATTGGTTGAGTTTACGGACAAGACAGGAAAAGTTAACAAATCATCGGCAGCCGGGCGCTATCAGATTCTTGAAAGATTTTTCGATGTTTATCGAAAACAACTGCATCTTGATGACAAGACAAAATACCCGTTCGGGCCATTCAGTCCAGCAGCACAAGATGCCATTGCATTACAGCTTATTAACGAGTGTCATGCCATACCGTTAATCGACGCTGGAAACCTTCACGGCGCAATCATCGCATGCTCTAGCCGGTGGGCTTCATTGCCTGGGGCCGGTTATGATCAGCATGAACAAACTTTCGCATTCCTGGAAGCGTCATTTAAACAAGCTGGAGGGGAGATTTTTGCATGATTCAATTCTACATAGTAGCGGCTTTTTTTATCGGCATTGTCTTATTTGTCGGCGGCTTAATCATCGCTCTTAAAGTCCAGAAGGCGCGCGCTGATAAAGCCGTAATCGTCACAGCAACGTTCAGCATTAGCCAGCCGTCTCTTAAGCACTCTACACCACCATTGAGTTAAAATATGCCTATTTCAATAAAAACAGAATCACTCGGATGCCGGATGTTTGAAGATGGCAAAAGCGCAGAAAACCTTGATCCCTATTGCGGAGTCGGCAGTATTGATATTTACGGTAAAACTGCAATTGGCAAAAGGTTTAAAGGCTCATTGACTAGAGAAGACATTCACAAAATAGTTCGCGATGTAAAAGAATTGGGCTGCAAATGGTTTTTAG
>JAGWIG010000063.1 GCA_028873515.1 Pseudomonadota bacterium
TGAACTGACCCCCAAGAGTTGGACGGATAGGCATTAGCGGCATGCTGCCTGTAGTCGATATTCCACTGGGCTCATGCCGCCAAGCTTTGATTTGATACGGTGCCGATTGTAGTAATCGATGTAACACTTCAACCCGGCGTTCAATTGCTCGATATCCTCGAAGTCAGAGAGATGGAAATACTCGGCTTTCAGGATGGCGAAGAAGCTTTCCATGGCCGCGTTGTCGAAGCAGTTTCCCTTTCGCGACATACTTTGCTTCATGCCGTATCGGGCCAGAGCCGCTCTATACGGCTGCATCCGGTAGTGCCATCCCTGATCGGAATGGAGCAGAGGTCCATCCCTATTCCTGCATTTCCGTGCGGCTTTCTTCAACATGTTCATCACCAGCGAGAAATCGGGCCGACGGCTGGTCTCGTAAGCTACGATTTCGCCATTATAGAGATCCATGACGGGGGACAGGTACAGTTTCTGCCCGGCGACGTTGAACTCCGTCACATCCGTAACCCCCTTCTGATTCGCTTGCGATGCCGTGAATTCGCGATTGAGAGAGTGAGCCGCTGCCTCACCGGGATCACTCCTACAGGATCGAAACTTCTTTGGGCGCACACGCGACTTCATTCCCATTTCGCTCATGAGCCGCTGTACGGCCTTGTGATTGACCAGCCGGCCATCGCGGCGGATAGCCGCCGTAACGCAACGATAACCATACAAGCCGCGATGTTGCGCATAGACAGCCCGAATCTTCGCCTTGAGATCCCCATGTCTATCACCCATCGCCAATACCTTCGCCTGATAGTAAAACGTGCTGCGTGGCATGCAGCAGATCGGCCAGAGGATCATTGCCCCAGAGACCAGTCGGATAAAAGCTCACTGCCCCATCAATCTCCACTGAATTATTCATCTTAAATTAATTAGAATTTGTATTTCTGGCAATGAAAATTCATAACAATTCGAATTACTTTTGGGCACCTTCTTAGGTTTTTAATGAAAAAATCTTCATCTATTCATTGAAATTACCTATTTCATTGCCATATTATAATAATAACAATTAGTTATAAACTATAACCTAATATTTTCTATCTGATTACTCAATAAGAAGTAGATGGCTTATCACCCCTATGGGGAATTGTTGTTTCAAGCAGATCTTGTCTAGAATTAGCAAAGTTTTTAAATAAGCGAGAAATACATTGCCTTGCATAACTTCCTAAAAAAAAAGGAGAATCAACATGGCACGTGAGTCCATACTCAACCTGCGCCACCGTGAACTGGGTTCCACATTTAATGGCATAGCTTGGAACAACTACCTAACGCCATGGGACTACAGCACTAACCCTAACGATGAGGTTATCGCTGTCCGGACTTCTGCAGGAGTCTACGATGTCACTATGCTGAATGTTATGCGTGTATCCGGAGATGATGCTACTTCTGTATGTGATTATCTGGTGTCTCGTGACATTGCAGGCAGCCAAAAGGGGCAGGCCATGTTATGCAATATTGTGGATCCGGAAAGTGGATACATTTGTGACGATATCGTAATTTTTAATGATGGTGATAACCATTACCGGGTGGTTACTGGATCTGGGGATACCCATAAATATCTGCACCAGGCCTCATCAGGCAAAAAGATTTCGCTCAAAGAAGATTTTGATGTCCATATGATTTCCGTTCAAGGGCCTAAAGCCCTATCACTTTTATCACCCCATGTCACAGGAGACCTAAGCGCTCTAAAATGGTTTCAACATATGGATACATCTATTTTTGGCTGCAAAGTCAATATAGCGCGAGTCGGCTACTCGGGTGAACGTGGATACGAAGTCTATTGCGAATCTAAAGATGCTGTTTACCTTTGGGATACGATACTTGAAATTGGAAAGCAATACAACGTCATGGCTTGCTCATGGAACTCTCTCGATCTCGTCCGGGTTGAAACAGGACTTATGTTCTACCCGTATGAAATGCCGGGAGGTAAAACCATTTGGGAATGCAATATGGGTTGGGCAATTGCAAAAAACAAAGGTTCATGGATGGGAAAAGAAAAAGTCATGGATCAGCAAGGAAAAGAACGAAGTAAATGTGCAGGAATTATTGCACACTGGCACGAAGCTATTGAAACCGGTGCCAAACTTTATGCCGAAGGCAAAGAGGTAGGAATAGTCACCTCGCCCTCCTATTCCCGTTACCTTATGAAGTCATTGGCATTGGTTCACCTTATCCCTGAATATGCCAAACTAGGCACCAATCTAGAGATAAGAGGGCCCAACATTACCTGTAAAGCAGTCGTTGAATCCGCTCCCTTCTATGATCCAATGAAGCTACGCCTGCGACCAGAACAAATCAAGAAATAAGGTACATCATGACTGAACTGGCTGCGCTTATCCAAACACAAATTGTAAAAATCGAGAATCTTGATCGAAGCTTGAAACTCTTTTCACTTGGTTCTGCTACGGAATTCGCCCTTCCTCCCTTTCCTGTAGGTGGGCACGTTTCAGTATGTGTTCAAAATAATATGGCCATAAAATGGTGTGATTTCTCACTCATAAACGATACCGACAATACATATTGGCAAATTATCGTTCAGTCTCATCAACGGGATATTCAAAGTCGGTCGCATATGCTTTTTCATGCAAGCCATCCTGGGGACAAACTGATTATCAAACCCCCTTTGACTGGTATGACACTTAAACAAGGAAAAAAACATCTTTTTATTGCAGGAGGTTCTGGAGCAAGTGGCTTATTGGGATTAGCACATCAAGCCCAAAAGCTTAAATTACAATTTGAGTTTCACCATGGAATCCGCTATTTAAGCGGATTCCAACTCCTGATACGTAACAAGCTTGGAGAAAATTATAAATTTTACAACTCATCAAGTGGAATACGTATGAATATTAATGAGTTAATAATTAATCAGCCTGCAGAAACGCACATTTATGTGTGTGGACCGATTTCGCTCCTTGCTGACACCATACAGTCAGCCCATGAATTTAGCTGGCCACTGCATAGGATCCACTGGGATAGAGCTTTCGACTGCACGCTTTTGAATATGCTCAACAGTACGCTTGAACCCCACAAAAAAGCCACATTGCAGCTAATTTGTTGAAGCTGCACTTCTTCCACCGTAACCGGAGAAACAAATATGGCACTTGATCCCAAATACGCACCCCTCTTTGAACCAATCAAAATTGGACCAAAAATATTGCGCAACCGCTTTTACCAGGTTCCACATTGTATTGGCGCGGGCTCTGATCGACCCGGTTTTCAGGCAGCGCATCGCTCTTTAAAAGCTGAAGGCGGTTGGGCAGGTATCAATACCGAATACTGCTCCATCCATCCCGAGTCTGACGACACCCATCGTCTTTCTGCGCGCCTTTGGGATGATGGCGATGTGCATAACCTTCGCGCCATGACAGATCACATCCACAAGTACGGCTCCCTTGCTGGGGTAGAAATGTGGTATGGATCTTCTCATGCACCAAATATGGAATCACGTTGCACGCCTCGCGGTCCATCGCAATACAACTCAGAGTTTGAGAATCTTACTTATTGCAAGGAAATGGATCTCGATGACATCACCCACGTACAGCAATATTATGTTGAAGCAGCATTAAGAGCCAGGGATGCTGGTTTTGATATTGTTTATGTCTATGGTGCTCATTCCTACCTGCCATTGCAATTTCTTTCTCCATATTACAATAAACGCAAGGACAAATATGGGGGGTCACTTGAGAATCGTGCCCGATTCTGGATTGAAACATTGGAAAAAGTTGGTAAAGCCGTAGGAAATGACTGTGCGATTGCCACGAGATTTGCAATTGACACCCTATATGGTCCCTCAAGTATTGAAATCGAGGAAGATGGACTTCACTTCATTGAACTTGCAGACCCCCTAGTTGATCTTTGGGATGTAAATATAGGTGATATCGCAGAATGGGGGGAAGATGCCGGCCCATCTCGTTTTTACCGTCAAGGACACCAGTTACCCTGGACCATACATGTAAAGCGCATTGCCAAAAAACCGGTTCTTGGGGTGGGGCGTTTTACAGACCCAGAGAAAATGATGGAAATAGTACGCTCCGGTGCAGCCGATATCATAGGTGCCGCCCGTCCATCGATTGCTGATCCTTTTCTTCCAAATAAAATTTTAGAGGGCAGAGTTGATGATATTCGTGTTTGCATTGGGTGCAACGTCTGTATTTCGCGTTGGGAAATCGGTGGTCCTCCGATGATTTGCACGCAGAATGCAACGGCAGGAGAAGAATATCGACGGGGCTGGCATCCTGAAAGGTTTCCCAAAAAGACATCTGACGATTCAATCCTCATTGTGGGAGCCGGCCCTTCAGGCAGTGAATGCGCGCGGGTTCTGATGGAGCGTGGTTATACTGTTCACCTTTATGATACGTCAGAAAAAATAGGGGGGCATCTTAACGATATTATCACCTTGCCTGGTCTTGGCGAATGGGGTTATCACCGTGATTACCGCGAATCCCAACTGGCTAAATTGATTAAAAAAAATAAGCATTCCCAACTTTCTTTGGGCCAAAACCCCATGACTGTTGAAAATGTGCTGAAATATGGCGCGGACAAAATTGTAATTGCCACTGGCTCAAGTTGGAATACCGATGGAAACAATGGCTTGACTCACGATTCAATCCCGGGAATCGATGCCTCTAACAATTGGACACTTACCCCTGAACAAGTATTTAGTGGTAAGAAAAAAATTGGGAAACGGGTTGTTATTCTCAATGCCGACACCTATTTCATGTCGCCTTCAATAGCAGAACAACTTGCAAAAAATGGTCATGAAGTGACTATAGTTTCCGGAGTTCATCTGGCCAACTATATGCATTTCACACTTGAATATTCAAACATGCGACGCCGACTACATGAACTCCATGTACAAGAGCTTAATGATGTATTTGCTTCTCGCGCTGAAGAAGGGCACCTTGAAATTTTCGACACCTATGGCGATGGCTCAACAAGAATTTATGCAGGCCCGGGGAAATTACCACGCCGTGAAAACGATACGCATCGCTCGATAGAATTTGATTCCTTGATTGTCGTAACCGGTCGCCACTCTAATGACAGCCTCTACCGAGAACTAAAAACACAACAAGGTGACTGGTCTGCTAACGGCATTAAAGGTGTTTACATCATTGGTGATGCAGAAGCGCCAAGACTAATTGCTGATGCAACTTTTACCGGCCACCGTTTAGCGCGTGAGATTGAAGAAACAAATCCACAATTTCCTTTGCCATACAAACGCGAAGTAGCCATTTACGGCGCTCAACGCATGCAAAATTTCAACCCACTCATCGAATATAAGTTCTAAATTTGCAACCCTTCCAGACGATGGCAGTCGTTAGGGGGGGGATTTTTTACAGGATTTGTCAAATGCACCCGATCGTTACTGCAAGTGGTACTTTCAACCCTGAACAAATTACCCGTGTGGTTTTTCAGGATTTCTCGCCCAGTACTATCAGGTTTTTTTATGTTATAGGTTATTTGGCCATTGGTTTGTTTCTATGGAATAGCTTTATAGAGATACGCAAATATATGCGTGGCAAGAAAAATGGTTCGTTCAAGATCTCATGTTTGGTTGCTGGCGTTAAATATATGTTTTCTGTCCTGCTGACGCATCGCACCCTTCGAAGGCGCGACACCTTAACAGGATGGATGCATGCCATGATATTTTTCGGATTTTCTGTCTTGCTTGCTGGAACCTCCATCATCACCCTGCAGTACGATATAACAGCCCCACTATTTGGTTTCAAATTCTGGTACGGCTATTTTTACCTATGGTTTCTGCTCTTAATGAACATTGCTGGTTCTGCTTTTATCACTGGTCTTCTTTACATGATGTACCGACGCAATTGGCTCAAACCCCCCAAACTGGATTACACACGCCCTGACAGAGAGCCGAATGAATATGACCGTTCAAGTTATCGCCATGAAGATTGGGTATTTCTTTGGGTAATGGTCACTATAGGTATTACTGGGTTTTTGTTGGCTGCTACGCGCATAATCTGGTTGCACGATGACCCGACAGTATGGGGGTTACGCTGGTGGCAACCCATCAGCACTGTGATTGCATATACACTCATGCACCTTGGAGTCAATTCCAATCTGGCCCATATCTTACGAAATGATTTATGGTGGTTTCATGGATTGCTTGCCCTAACCTTCATTGCCTTAATTCCACGCACTAAAGCAAAACACATTCTTACATCAGCCATCTCTCTAATTTTTAAGGATCCAATGGCAGCACAACGACTCCCAAGATCCAATCCGGACGAAGTGAGCATTGGTTATTCAGAAATAACCGACTTTACTTGGAAGCATCTGCTCAATCTTGATGCTTGCACTAAATGTGGCCGCTGTCACGAAGCTTGTCCAGCACGAGCCACTGGCGCTCCTTTAAGTCCCCGTGACGTGATCCTTTCTTTACGAGAATTTGCCAATCGCACAATGGAATCACAAACGCTCCCAAATAAAGCAGAACTGTCAGTACATGGTAAAGCTGTGGATCAGGTTTTTATGGAAACACTCTGGTCCTGTCGTACCTGCATGGCCTGCGTTGAAATTTGTCCTGTCGCTATCGAACATGTACCCATAATCGTGCAAATGAGACGAAAATTGGTTGAGGATGGCGATATGGATCCTATCCTGCAAAAAACGCTCCAAACTATACACAAATCTGGAAATTCATTCGGGGAGTCAAAACGAAAAAGAGCATCTTGGGTCAAAAAACTTCCCTTCGAAATCAAGGATGCTCGTAATGAAGACGTAGATGTTGCCTGGTTTGTTGGTGACTACGCTTCATTCGATCCTCGTAACCAGAAAGTCACGCAATCCTTTGCTCGTATCCTCAAGCTTTTAAATATAGACTTTGGCTTATTTTTTGAAGGCGAATCAAATGCCGGGAACGATGTCCGCCGAGTTGGAGAAGAAGGTTTATATGAGCTTCTAGCTGAAAACAATATTGAAATGCTCAGAAAAAGCCATTTTAAGCGCATTATTACCACTGATCCCCACTCCTACAATACGATCCGAAATGAATATCCAGATTTTGGTGGCAAATTTGAAATCGAGCACTACACTTCATATCTTGCCCGCATCATAGGCTGGAACCAGCTAACTCCAACCCGTAAGCTTAATTATACCGTAACCTTTCACGATCCTTGTCACCTTGGCCGTTTCAATAAAAATTATGAAGCACCCAGAGAAATTATCCGGGCGCTTGGTCTAAACTTGGTTGAAATGGAACGAACGCGTGATAACTCTTTCTGCTGTGGCGCTGGAGGTGGAAGAATCTGGATACCCGATGTAGTGGGAATGGAAAAACCATCACAAAACCGCATTCGCGAAGCAGCAAAAATTAAAGACCTGGAAATATTTGTAGTTTGCTGCCCAAAAGATCTGGTGATGTTCGAAGATGCAATAAAGACGTCTGGACATGAAGGACATTTCGTCGTTAAGGAACTTATTGAACTTATCGCCGAAGCAATTGAACTTCCAACCCTAGAAACAGCGGTTTCATGATGGACAAGCATATCGCGTTTCCCGTCGTTATTTTTAACATCCAGAAAAAGCGGGATATCTACACCTTCATGGCTCTATATGACACCCTGAATGACATGCAAAAAAAGGATTACATACCTAAAAATCGACGAGATGCACTCATCATGGCATCCTTCCATCCCCTTCCAGAAGGAATAAAACATACCCTCTTGGAAAGACATGATAACAGTATAGATTTACGTCTAGCAAAAAATCCAACTAGCCAAAACCTACTACTGAAAAGGATCTATAAGCGCCATAGCCATGATGTCAAATTCCTTTCAGCCTTGTCCTCGAATCCACGAACCGGAATTGAATTAATCCGCCTTCTTGCTGAATCTACCGAAATTAGTGTTCATGAATCACTTGCAGCAAATCCCCAATGCCCAAGAGAAATTCTAGCAAATATTGCCATGTCTAGCGCGGAGGCTGGGTATTTTGCAGCAAAAAATCCAAAAGCAACCCCAGAACTGTTATTTAAACTCTGGGGAAACGATATCTTGATGCAAAGAACATGCATACTCCGCCATCCAGACTGTCCTCAGACGCTGCTGGACAGCAAATTTTCCAACTTGTCTCTTACTCTTCAGCAAGCACGCCATCCCAATACAGGAAATAATCATCTCATAACACTTTCCTTACACGATAACGAAGCCGTACGGGCCACTGTTGCACGGCATCCAAGGCTATCTAAAGATAATCTGATTAAACTCCTGGTGGATCCATGTGCCAACGTACGCCGTGGTATTGCTCGCCAACCTTTTCTTGATATCAAAACACAAAAGATTCTCGCAACAGATAGAGATCCATGGGTTCGTATCTGGCTTGCCTATCATTCCATGCTGGATTCTCAACTGCTGCTAATTCTTGCAAGGGATGAACATCCTAAAGTGCGTCGGGCAGTTGCACGGCATCCATTATGTCCCTCCCAACTTTTAACCGAATTTTCCAAAGATTCTGATAGTTGGGTACAGGCTGGCCTGGCTTGGCGACCAAATTTACCCTCTGAGCTTATTGAAACTCTTTCAAAAAAAGAAAATCTAGACATCCTGACCGGCCTTGCCCATCAAAAATATGCGTCCCAGGAATTATTAATTCGACTTGCTGAACATCAAAACGAAGATGTACGCCGGGCAGTTGCCCGTAATCCTTATTCTACCTCTAAAGTCATTTCGAAGCTTACCAAGGATCCTTACCCATTAAACCGGATTCTAATTGTACACCACCCTAACCTCACATCCCCCAATCTCTTGGATCTTTGCACAGATCCAGAACCGCGAGTTCGATTCATGAGCATACGTGCATACGTTAATAAACCTGAACAATGTAGCAGCAAGGAGCATAACCTATGAAAATCCTCGTCCCAATCAAGCAAGTCGTTACGCTTGATGAAGATTTTGAATTTACCCCTGATAACCGTGACGTGGATCATGATTTTCACATATATGATCTAAATGAGTGGGATGATTATTCACTTGAAGAAGCATTACTCATCAAAGAAAGCAACGATTCGCCTATCGAAATCATAGTATGTACAGTTGGGAATGAATACGCTGATGAAAGCTTGCGTAAATGTTTAGCTAAAGGTGCGGATCGCGCCATTCGTGTCTGGTCAAATGAACTAAAAAATACGGATTCAATTGGAATTGCGCGAATTATTGCTCATATTGCAAGAAGAGAAGAACCGCAATTAATCCTTACTGGCGTGCAATCAAGCGATTTTGCACATTCCACAACAGGAGTTGCCACAGCAGGCATCCTTGGGTGGCCTTATGCTGCAGTAGTCAACCGTTTCGAACCTGATCACGATTTTACGAAAGCTTCCATTCTAAGAGAACTCGAAGGTGGCCTTGAAGAGGCAATGAATATTGATTTACCTGCCGTTATTACCATTCAGGTTGGCATCAACAAACCTCGCTATGCTTCGTTGCGAGGAATCAAGCAAGCGCAATCGATACCTATTGAAGAAGCAACACCAGATTCTCTTGGCATGATCGATAGTGAAATTGGTGAATCTGGATCTGCCAGTATCATCAAAAAAATGTTTATACCCGAAAAACTATCTACAGCGATCATTATTGAAGGAACTCCTGCTCAACAAGCTTCAAAACTTGCAAAAATAATTAACGATTTCAAAGGAGTATAAAGATGTCTGGAACATTGATTATTGCTGAGCATCGTCAAGGTGAATTATGTCAGGCCACGCTTGAAACCATTACATCTGCAATTAAATCTCATACCCCTGATATACGAGTTGTTGTGATTGGCAAACAAATTGAGCCTTTCATTGAGGCAGTCCGAATAGAAGGAATATTAGAAGTTATTGCAATCAGAACCTCTTCAAATGATTTTGATCCGGATCTCTATGCTGTAACTTTGACCATGCTTATCAACAGTTATCACCCTGAGCTCATTCTTTTACCGCATACCGTCAATACAATCGGGTATGCCGCAGCGGTAGCGGCTGACCAACGTCTAGGATTCGCGACTGATGTCTTTGACTTCTCGATTAGCAATGGCATTGTGACAGCAATTCGCTCAGGCTATGGTCAAAAGGTTAATGTAGAACTTGGTTTTCCAGAAAACCGGCCAGTATGCCTTACTCTGCGCCCGAATATCTGGAAACCTCTTCAAGCAAACAAAGCCGGTATTGTCATTGAAATCCATCCACCTGTTTATTCCGCACGTTGTCGCCATGAAACTTATCTAGAACCCAAATCATCCGGTGACATCGATATTCCTGGTGCTGCATTTATCCTATCGATAGGTCGGGGCGTGGCTGATGAAAAAAATGTCGAGGAATTTCTTGAACTTGCCGATAGCTTAGGAGCAACACTGGGCTGCTCAAGACCTATTGCTGATAATGGCTGGTTACCCAAAGCACGTCAGGTTGGTCAATCTGGTAAAACTGCCAGTAACTGTAAGCTCTATATTGCAATGGGAATTTCCGGCTCCGTACAGCACTTGGCCGGAATGAAACATGTAGAAAATATTGTAGCGATCAATACAGATCGCGAAGCATCAATTTTCAACTATGCACGTTACGGGATCGTTGCGGACATGTTTGAAATAGCCGAGGAACTACGCAACCAGTTTCCGGAGTAGGTATAAGGCTTCCCGATCATTATTTAGTAAGGGAACCTTGGTTGCAATAAATTATCTGGCAAATTTTTTTCAGATAAACCTTAGGATGTAAAAGATAAAAAAGAAGTCATTTTTTTAATCAGGGGATAAAATATGAAAGCAAAATTATTTGCATCAGCCGTGCTCATCAGTACTTCAACAATATGTGCACCGGCCATGGCGGATGTAGTTGGAAATCTATCTCCCACTACAAACTATGTATTCCGGGGTATTACTAATTCGGCTAATAAACCGGCCATTCAAGGCGGGTTTGACTGGTCAAATCCTGCTGGCTGGTATGCAGGAATCTGGGGAAGCAGCATTAGTTCGGATGTCTTCCTGAATGAAACCAAAGTAAACGAAGAAACCGATTTTTACGGTGGCTACAATGGTACCATCAACAACGATTGGAGTTGGAGTGCAGGCCTTTTATATTTTAACTATTTTGGAAATACTCACTTCAATACCATGGAAGGGAATATTTCTCTCACTTATAAATGGCTAACAATCAAGTACAACCATGAGCTGTCAGAATATTTCGACACGCCGGATTCAAAAGGCACACATTATTATGAAGCTGCATTAGCTGTACCTTTACCTCAAGATTTAACTTTGGGTCTACATGTTGGACACATGGTAATAAATGGGCCAAGCAATGCCGGTCTAAATTACACGGACTATAAAGTATCCTTATCCAGGGATTTTGGCCACGGTTACAGTGTCAATATCAACTATACGACAACAAATGCTAATAAGACACTCTATACGTTAGCTGACGGCGTCAAAGCGGCAGATGCGCACTTCTTTATAGGCATGTCCAAAACGTTCTAAATATGCTGTGAACCGTCAGCTCAAGTATTTAGAGTGTTGCCATATAAACTTAGTTGGTTGAGGAACTTCGTAACCGCCCCCCCGGTTACCAGCGCCTTAAAACTTTTCATAACATGAAGAAAATGGTTAAAGGAGCAAAATAAAGGTATGAACTGCAGGGATATGTAATATAAATACATATCTACAGTCAAACTTTGCACCCTTACCTGAAAGGTAGTTTTTAAAAAAAAGATAGCAAGTTGGTCAATACGATGATTGAATGGAAAGTTAAAACTTAAACTAGAAGTTAATCTTCTAGTTATAGCGAAACAAAGGAGGGAATGTGCATGAATATTGACGTGCAAGCTACTGTGCCCCTCAAGCGCAGAATTATCGTTATTGATGATCATCCATTATTTCGCAAAGGCGTTGCGCAACTTATTGACATGGATGATACGTTGATACTAATTGCTGAAACAGCAAGTGGGCATGAAGGAATCGAACTTGCTCGTGAAATGAACCCAGATCTAGTGCTTCTTGATCTCAATCTTAAAGATATGAATGGGATCGACGCCTTAAAAAGCCTGAAGGATTCCGGTACTGATGCCCTCGTGATCATGCTTACTGTTTCAGACAGTGAGGAAGACATCCTTATGGCGCTGAGGGCTGGGGCTGATGGCTATTTGCTCAAGGACATGGAACCTGATGAACTGCGTGCTAAACTCGCCACTGCCGCTCAAGGAGGTATTATTCTGAGTACCTCGTTACATCATAGTCTCATCCGTGTGCTCAACGAAGAACCGCGACCGAAAGCAATTGATGAATCCAATTTTACAGAACGTGAAAAAGAAACCCTTAAACTTCTCGCCGCTGGAAAGTGTAATAAAATGATTAGTCGGGATCTGGGCATTACTGAAGGCACAGTAAAAGTTCACGTCAAACACATTCTCAAAAAACTCAATCTTCGCTCACGTCTGCAAGCTGCTGTTTGGATGCTAGAAAGAATGAATTGAAAGACAACAAACAAGTTCAATAATGCTTATGATTACCACCCATATAATAAACCCTTCAAGAGAATTGCGGCATGCCTGCATTCTCTTTACCGTTATCAATACCTCTTCCTCGCCATTGGGATCGGTCGGAAAGAATGGAGTCCAATGATTCTGTAAAATGATGGAATCGGAGGATAGAAGTGGCACGAATACCCCATGAGTAGTACACGAAGGAATTGAGGGAAGAGGAAGTCCGGTAGGTGGAAGTTGAGAAGCTTGGGTTGAGAGAAACGGCCCGGCGCTTGTCGATTCCCAGCGGGACGTTGAAGAACTGGGTGATGGCCCATCGCAACGGACAGTTGCAGGAGATCGGCAAGCATCAGAAGCCGATAACCGAACTGGAAATGGAACTGGTCCGGACAAAGCGGGAACTTGCGGAGGTAAAGATGGAGCGAGGCCTGCTAAAAAAGTTTGCGGCGTATTCCGCGAAGGAGTCGCGGTGAGATGCGCCTAGATTGAAGTCATGCGACCTGAGTATCCTGTATCGCTGGTGTGCCGTGCATTGTCGGCATCAGACAGTGGTTACCATGCCTGGCGGGATCGACCCTTGTCGGCGAGGGCACAGGAAGCTGCCCGGTTGGAACTGGGAGTGAAGGCCGCCCATGTCCGGACGTAAATCGCCCCGGGTTTTGAGGAGGCTCCACTATCTGAGAGAATGGAGCCATGAACAAATCAAACAGATTTTCCCCTGAAGTAAGAGAACGCGCAGTACGCATGGTGCAAGCATCGTGGCGACTATGCTTCCTTGTGGGTGGTGATTGAATCGATTGCACCGACAATGTCAACGCCGGTTGAATTGTGATCCACCGGGGGTGCGGTAAAAATCTTGGACTACCTGGAGGTAGTCTATAATGTATTCATACGGTGACCGCATTCGAGCGGTCAGGCTCTACATAAAACTTGGGAAACACACCGCTGCAACCCTTCGCCAGTCAGGCTATCCGACAAAGAATGCGTTAAAAAGATGGTATCGCGAATACGTACGATATCATGATTTGCCGGTGGCCTATGTTCGTTCGAGGCCGAAGTATTCGGACAAACAGAAAAGGATGGCTGTCGAGCATTATATGAACCACGGTAACTGTTTTGCCTGGACTGCGAAGGCATGGGGATATCCTGGGCGTGGAACCCTCAAGGCCTGGGTCAATGC
>JAGWIG010000064.1 GCA_028873515.1 Pseudomonadota bacterium
ATTTGCTGGCTACCAGATCCATACCTGTATCGGGATTAATAAAGGTCTTTAGGGCTGCTTCAATTTGTGATGTGCTTACGGACATTGCATACGTTCCCTGTGCTAAAATAACTCAAGTTTAAATTCGCTGATTTTAATCCATTATAACACCAGGTGCATGCATCAGGTCTCAAAGACCACTGCTTATACCGGAAAACCAAAAATGACACGAAAAATTCTTGTAACTTCAGCTCTTCCCTATGCTAATGGAAGCATCCATCTTGGACACCTAGTTGAGTACATTCAAACGGATATATGGGTGCGGTTCCAAAAAATGCAGGGAAATGAATGCTATTATGTCTGCGCCGACGATACCCACGGTACACCAGTTATGCTACGCGCACAAAAAGAAGGAATTACACCCGAAACGCTTATCGCACGCATGCATACCGAACATCTGTCTGATTTCACAAGTTTCCATATCAGCTTCGACAATTATTATTCAACCAATTCAAATGAAAACCGTGCACTTTCAGAATCAGTTTTCAAACGACTTCAATCAGCTAATCTCATTAGCATTCGTGAAGTCGAACAATTCTATGATCCTGAAAAAAAAATGTTTCTTCCAGATCGGTTCATCAAGGGCGAATGCCCTAAATGCCATGCCAAAGATCAATATGGAGATTCCTGCGAAGTATGTGGTTCAGCTTATGATCCGATTGAACTTATTGAACCTCGTTCAGCCATTTCTGGAGTGGAACCCGTTCGTAAATCTTCAGAGCATTATTTTTTCCGTTTAAGCGAGTGTTCCCAATTTCTGAGGAAGTACGCTACTGAAGCTCACCTTCAACCAGAAGCGGCCCATAAAATGGATGAATGGTTTGAACAAGGCTTGAAAGATTGGGACATTTCCCGTGATGCACCCTATTTTGGCTTTGAAATACCAGGCACACATGAAAAATATTTTTACGTCTGGCTTGATGCACCCATAGGGTATATGGCGAGCTTCATGAACCTTGCCAAACGCATCTCCCTTGATTTTGGAGAATATTGGGGAGCAGATGCCAAAAACGAGCTCTACCATTTCATTGGCAAGGACATTCTCTATTTCCATGCCTTATTTTGGCCTGCAACACTGCATTATTCAGGATTCCGAACACCCACGCGGATTTTTGCCCATGGATTTCTCACTGTAGATGGCGAAAAAATGAGCAAATCCAGAGGGACCTTTATTACTGCCCGTAGTTTTCTGGAACACTTTAATCCTGAAACCCTGCGCTATTATTTTGCAACCAAGCTTACAAATCACATTGAAGATATCGATCTGAACTTTGATAATTTTATTAGCCGGGTTAACAGTGATCTTGTAGGAAAATTCATTAATATTGCTTCCCGTACCGCAGGTTTTATCCAGAAACAGTTTCAGGGAAAGCTGGCCAGTACGCTGGACAATCCTGGCCTGCTTGAAACCTTTTCAAAAGCGGCACCGATTATTTCTGATGCCTATGAGGCCCGTGAATATAGCCGTGCTATCCGGGAAATCATGCGGCTTTCAGATCTTGCCAACCTCTATATAGACGAAAACAAACCCTGGATAATGGCAAAGAACACCAATGAAGATAAAAGGCTTCATGAGGTGCTTACTGTCGCAATCAATGCGTTCCGCCTGCTTACGCTATATCTTAAACCCGTGCTGCCTGCGATGGCTGAAAAAATTGAAGCCTTTTTACAAATTCCACCGATGGGCTTTAAAGACTGCAATACATACCTTCTTGACCACACCATCGCACCCTACGAACACCTATTGCAGAGAGTAGAAATGGAAAATGCGGAAAAACTAATAAAGGCCAACAGAGACAATCTTACTAGCACAGTCTCCCGGGAGATCATGCCGGACAAGGACATTTCAATATCTATTGAGGATTTTCAGCGAATTGATTTACGAGTTGCACAGATTCTTTCAGCAGAAATAGTTGAAGGCTCCGACAAGCTATTAAGGCTTATACTAGATATTGGGGAATCAAAAAAAACAGTTCTTTCTGGAATCCGGACTTCCTATAGCCCAGAAAAACTAACTAACCGTCTCGTTATTATGGTCAACAACCTTATCCCAAAAAAAATGCGCTTTGGGTTATCGGAAGGGATGGTGCTTACTGCTGGCGACACGGATATCTTTCTGATAGCTCCCGATATAGGTGCCAAACCGGGTATGAAGATCCACTGACAGGCTTTCTAGCCATGCATCCTTGTTTAAAATATGGAACGACGAGTGATCATCCATCATCCCCCCCCTTACAGTCTCGAACGGTCAAGCCTGGAAAAAATGACCCGTATCGACACATTTCGTGCAACCGGACCAGGGGGGCAGCATGTCAACAAAACCAGTTCAGCTGTTCGCCTTACCCATCTACCCTCTGGGACCGTTGTGATTGCTCGGGACAGTTCATCCCAGTTGCGCAATCGCGAAACCGCATTTTCAAGACTGATTGAAAAACTCAAAATACTAAATCATGTCCCTAAAAGAAGGCTTGCTACCCACCCAACACGAGCTTCACAAATCCGACGGGTTGAAGAAAAAAAACTGCATGGACGCATCAAAGCATATCGCAAGACACTGGATCAGGATTGATCATCCGTCGGTCCCCGTGTTCTGACGATTACGCTTAGAAGGGATATAGGCATATTCAAACCGGATATTTTCCCGACCTACCAAAGAAGCAAGTGAATCAACCAATTCATCAGAAGGATAGAGTCGCCATTCCTTACCCAGTTTCAAATCACAGCGAGCCTTATCGTTTTCGTAATGAATAACGACCTGCACCTTACCCCCTTTATGCAGGGCAAATCGGGAGACAATCTGGGAAACATCTGCAATCCCCTGAATGTTTAGATGCAAATTTATTGCGAACTGTTCCCGAGCCAGCGCCAAATCAAAAAGCCGTTCAGCATTGATACGCAACCCGCCAGAATAATGATCAAAATTTGCTTTTCCTTCAACAATAAGCAGCGCGTCTTCCTGAAGAAAATTGCGATTCCTGTCGAAGAGATCACTAAAAACCACCACTTCCATTGCCTGGGTGCCATCTTCCAAACTAACAAGTGCCATCTTGCCACGTTTGCTCATAACGGTTCGAATGCCGGATACTACACCAGCAAGTAAAATCATTTCCTTGCCAGCAACCAGCTCAGCAAGACGCCGGGGTACAAGGGGAGCAATTTCCTGATGCCAGGCACTAAAGGGATGCCCGGAAAAATAATAACCAAGACTCTGTTTCTCGTTTATTAGTTTCTCTCTGGCAGGCCAGTCAGGGACAGAAATAACAGAATGTATCTGCATTGAAGATTCATCAAATAGTTCAAAAAGACTATTCTGGTTAGACATCCTGTCAGCCTGTTCTGCCACGTCCACAGCCATACCAATGGATGCAAACAAAGACGCACGGTTAATATGAAGAGAGTCAAACGCCCCACACCTAACCAAAGCTTCGAGCACTCTACGGTTGACCAACCGTCTATCTACACGTTTGCAAAAATCAAATATGTCCTTGAAAGCCCCATCAATACTTCTGGACTTCACAATTGAATCTATTGCAGATTCACCTGTTCCTTTTATTGCGCCAAGCCCATAACGAATTTCCTTAAACGAAACCGGAACAAAACGAAAATCGCTCAAATTGATATCCGGTGGCAAAATTGTCAAACCATTTTGCTGGCAATCATCCACAAAAATCCTGACCTTATCCGTATCATCCATATCAGATGATAACGTTGCCGCCATAAAAGCACTTGGGTAATGCGCCTTGAGCCATGCTGTCTGATAGGCCACCATGGCATAAGCGGCAGAATGACTTTTATTAAAGCCGTATTCAGCAAATTTTTCCATTAAATCAAACAGATTAGTCGCAATTACCTGCGATACTCCACGTTCAGTTGCTCCTTGGATAAAAATTTCACGGTGCCGTGCCATTTCCTCTGCCTTTTTCTTTCCCATGGCACGCCTTAACATATCAGCGCTGCCAAGGGAATAACCAGCAAGAATCTGGGCTATAAGCATAACCTGTTCCTGATACAGGATAATGCCATAAGTAGATTTCAGAACATCTTCTAGTTTAGGGTGAAAATAATCAACTTTAGCCTTTCCATGTTTCCGGTTGATAAAATCGTCAACCATTCCTGATCCCAGAGGACCAGGTCGGAAAAGGGCTACCAATGCAATAATATCTTCGAAACAGTCAGGCTGAAGCCGTCTTATCAGATCCTTCATCCCCCGTGATTCCAATTGAAATACAGCTGTTGTTTTACAGCTTTTTAACAGGTCGTAGCTGGATTTATCATCCAACGGCAATGTTTCGAGTGTATGGTTCATTGTGGGGTCAAGTCTTTTTGCATAGCGCATTGCCAAATCAAGAATTGTCAAGGTCCGAAGACCAAGAAAATCGAATTTCACCAATCCGACCTGCTCAACATCATCCTTATCAAATTGAGACACCACATTTTCAGCCCCTGTGGCTATGTATACCGGAACAAAATCGGTTATCTTCCCTGGAGCTATCAAGACTCCACCCGCATGCATGCCAACATTACGGGTCAGTCCCTCAAGTTTTGAAGCCAATATCAACAATTCTTTTACTTCTTCTTCTTCATCTGCCCTCGCATTGATTAGTGGTTCCATGCCACGAGCCTTTGAAAGGGTCATACCCAGTTCATTAGGAATTAGTTTCGCCAGCTGATCAACAAAGTTATATGGAAGATCGAGAACACGACCGACGTCTCGGATTACAGCCTTAGCTGCCATCGTGCCAAAAGTAGCAATCTGGCTCACAGATTCAATGCCATAACACTGCTTAACATAATCAATAACCCGTTCACGTCCATCCTGACAAAAATCAACATCAAAATCAGGCATGGAAACACGCTCTGGATTAAGAAACCGTTCAAAAAGCAAATCATACCGAAGCGGATCCAGATCAGTAATTTTCAGACTATAGGCTACAAGAGAACCTGCACCGGAACCGCGCCCCGGCCCTACTGGAACTCCATTATTCTTTGCCCAGCGAATAAAATCAGACACGATAAGGAAATATCCGGAAAAGCCCATCTGAATTATGGTTTCACTTTCAAAAGCTAGACGCGAATCGTACTGGGCCTGCACATCGACAGGAATTTCCAGGTGTGGGAAAAGCATGGACAAACGTTCAGACAAACCTTCCTTCGCGCGCATCAGGAAATATTCATCAAGACTCATGCCGCTTGGTGTCGGAAACTGCGGCAGACAAGGGCGACCTAGTTCTATAAAAAAATTGCAGCGCTTGGCAATCTCGACACTATTGGCTAACGCTCCAGGCAAATCAGCAAAAAGTGCCGCCATTTCTTTCTGGCTTCGAAAAAATTGCGCTTCGGTAAAACGCCTTGGACGCCTTGAATCACTCAATACATAACCCTCAGCGATACAGACTCGGGCTTCATGTGCTTTAAAATCATCCCGATCCATAAACTGAACAGGATGGGTAGCAACTAAAGGTAATTGAAGCTGCGCAGCAAGCCATGCGGCCTGTTCTACATATTGCCTCTCTCCAGGATAGCCATACCGACTCACCTCAATATAAAAACGACCAGGAAATGAAGTCGACCACCAATTTGCAGCCTTTTCAGACTCTGCGATATTACCTGAGAGAAGATGATGGCCAATTTCTCCCGCATGAGCCCCTGAAAGTGCAATCAAATCATCAGTTGATTCAGAGGTAATCCATTCCCTGTGTATTAATGGTCGCCCATCAGTAGGTTCTCGATAAGCACGGGAAAGCAGCTTTGAAAGATTCAGATAGCCCCGTCTGGACTGACAAAGCAGAGTCAGGTGAAATGGATCAACTGGCTGCGAAGGATTAAAAATTCTTACATCTGCCCCGACAACAGGTTTAATGCCCGCACTACGACAGGACTGAAAGAATTTGACCATCCCGAAAACATTACTGAGATCAGTCAAGGCCAGCGCTGGCATACCATCATCGACTGCCCTTTGGATTGCTGAATCAATGCGAACTATCCCATCAACTATGGAATATTCGCTGTGTAACCTCAAATGGATGAAATCGGGATCGGCCATGCGTCAATTGTACTCAGCAAATGTACAAATGAAAGCACAAAAACAAATTATCAATTACTTCCTGTTCCGGGAACTCCACAAAATCCCGTATAATGAGAAACATCGATCTATATTTCATTTTCAGATTAAAGGCTTCAAAGTTGGAATTCCTGAATACCGCCGGCTATCAATTCGTTTCTATACCCGATACTCCCGTTTTACGTCAAAAGCTTCTGAAACTCTGTAATAGTCTTGAACTCAAGGGAACAATCCTTCTCGGGGAGGAAGGGATCAATATTTTTCTTTCCGGCCCCATCAATGCTATTGAATCTTTCCGTGAAAACCTTGCAAAGGACAAGCGTTTTTCCAACATTTCCTGGAAAGACAGCTTCTCAGCTGAAATTTCTTTCAATCGAATGCTTGTCAAAATAAAACGTGAAATTATCCCTATGGGTAGATCCGATATTAATCCAGCTATCGATTCAGCTCCGTTCATTGATCCTTTCAAACTCGCCGGCTGGCTGGATGAAGGGCGAAAAGTCATTCTCCTTGATACCCGCAATGCATTCGAAGTCGAACTCGGAACATTTAAAGAGGCAATACATCTTAATCTCCATTGCTTCAGGGAGTTCGCAAATGCCGCCCAGTCACTGAGCAACCACTTCAAGTCGCTTCCTGTAGTAACTTTCTGTACTGGAGGCATCCGCTGTGAAAAAGCGGCCCCTTTATTACAACATATGGGATTTGATGAAGTGTACCAACTAGAAGGAGGTATTCTTAATTACTTTGAAAAAATAGGAAATCGCCATTACAAAGGCGACTGTTTTGTTTTTGACAGAAGAGTTGCCTTGACTTCCAACCTCGTGCCAGGAGATTTCAAGCAATGTTTCAACTGCCAGAAAACCCTGACCCCCATGGATCAACAATTACCCTCCTATCAACTGAATCGGACTTGCCCATATTGCACCAGGCCGTCGTCCTGAAATTCCATTAATCTACCCGACATATTAAAGGGCAAATTTTACGATCTTGAAACGTTTTCCTTCCCGTATAGTCTTTGCTGTCAAAAAAGTGTCATCTAACGGTTACATTAACGTCATATAATCTGGTTAATATTCTCAGCAACCTTGGTTCCATCCAAGGGTGGGGGGAATAGGATGGGAAGCCTACGTGATTTACAAAAAAATTTTTCGTCATGGAAAGCTTTGCCGTTATCCAAACCAAGCAAATCAGGATACGGAACCAAGCCATTTGGCTACCCCAACCCCTCACGCCAGCAAGATCCTAAATACAGAAAACACAATCAAAAAACAACAAATTTCAAGATTACACTACAAGGGCTGGCCAGCCGCATAAAACTTCATTGCGCAATCATTAGATTACACAGTTCTGTAGGTTTACAGCCTAATAAAATACAACTTAACCTATATTATTACTTAAACAAGGAGATTGATAAATGACCCTGTTCCAGCACAAAAACCAACACAATCTATTTTATACTGTCGGACACTACTAATGAAAACCAATAAAACCATACACAAGATTCTGGGTATAGCAGTACTCATGGCTATGGCAAGCACAGTCGCACAGGCAGAAGACCTTAGCCAGTTCATTGCGGCAAGCAAGATTGATGGTCAAATCCGCTCTTACTACTTCAACCGGGAATACGGAGCTCCAAGCCTGTCAACCCAGAAAGCCTTCTCTGTTGCAGGCCTGTTGAACCTTCAGACAGCACCTTTCTGGGGAGGATATGGTGTCGGAGCATCATTCTATACGGCTAGTGGTTTGGGCCTCAATAACATGAACAGTGCTAATTTAGACAGCACTTTAATGGGATCCCGCCAATCTATTAATGCTCTTGGACAAATGTATCTCCAATATGAGATGCCCAAGAAATTCTTGATTCGCGGTGGTGATCAGATCATTAACACGCCATGGATGAACAGCTCTGATTCCCGTGTTTTGCCTGCCACCTATGAAGGTTTTTATGCCCAGGGGACTCCCGTCACGAATTGGAATATCTACGGCGCACGCATTTATCGCTGGAAAAGCAGAACTTCCTCCAATTATTTCCGTGACAACCTTTATTATCCAGCTACCTATAATGGTGACACAATGTATGGTGGCGGTAGTGCTCCCAATAACAGCCTCTTCCCACAAACAAATGGTGCACTTGCCTTAGGCACTTCTTATGCCCTTATGGGTGCGAAGGCACAATTGTGGTACTACAACTACTACCAGTTTACCAAGATGTATTATGGGGATCTCAACTATACCTTCAAAACGGTCTCAGGGCTGGATCCTTTCATAGGTGCCCAGTACGTCCGTGAGAAAGATGGTAACTCCTTGCTGGGTAATGTTGATGCCTCAGCCCATGGCCTGATTGGCGGAGTGAATTATGTGAACCGTTATGGAAAAGGTAATGCAAGCCTTGCCTACAATGCAATTAATGCGCAAGGAAACAACGTATATGGTCATGGTGCAATTGTATCGCCCTATACCGTCAGTTATGCTACAGACCCACTTTATACCACTTCCATGATCCGTGGCCTTGTCGAACTCGGCCCTGGTCATGCCTGGAAGGTCAAGCTGACACAAAACTTTCTGAATAGCAGAGTCCTGGTCATGGCAGCTTTTGCCCGTTATAACACTTACTACAACGGGAGTAGCAACGATACCTACCTTGATGTCACCTATAACTTTCAGGGCCGTTTCAAAGGTCTTTCCTTACGGGATCGCGAGGAAGTTGCGGCAGGAGGCAGTCCAACCTTCAATAACGGGGCTGGAGGAAATACCGGTCACTACTTCAGCTATAACCGTGTCATGTTGACCTATGCGTTCTAATCCGGTGATCGTCCTATCAAATCCCCGTTTACTGTTCCACACTCAGGAGGAAACATGTTTATTCATTTAAAACACAAAGTATTGCATAACATCAAGGGGATTGCCCTGGTTTCTGCGTTAAGTCTGGCTGCACTGTCTACGCTGCCAGCTTCAGCAGATACCTTGTCATTGCTTGAAACAGGATCTACTCTTCTGTATCCATTGTTCAATCTCCAGGTGCCTGTATACACCAAGATGAACCCAGGTGTACAGATAACCACTCAAGGTACCGGCAGTGGCACTGGTATTGCGGAAGCAATTTCAGGTGTTGCCCAGATTGGTGCCTCGGATGCCTATATGAGTGATGCCCAGATTAAGATGCATCCCAATATCCTCAACATTCCAGTAGCTATATCTATCCAGATGGTCAACTATAACCTGCCTGGTTTGAACAATACTCACCTTAAACTCTCCGGGCCAGTTCTGGCTGGTATCTATGATGGCTCCATCACCAACTGGAATAATGCGGCTATTGCCAAACTAAATCCTGGCGTAAAGCTACCTAATCACAAAATCATCCCTATTCATCGCACAGATGGTTCTGGGGATACATTCATTTTCACCCAATACCTGTCTTTCTCGAGCCCTAAGTGGAGCAATAGCATTGCTTATGGAACCACAGTCAGTTGGCCAGCAGTCTCTGGGGGTATCGGTGCGGAAGGTAACCCGGGTATGGTACAGGCTCTTAAAGGAGATCCTTATGGTATCGCTTATATTGGCATCAGCTGGAAAAAACCTGTGGAAGAGTCCAGGCTTGGGATTGCCATGCTGCAAAACCGTGCAGGCAATTTCGTACTTCCAACAGTGGCTAATGCCAAGGCAGCCGTCGCCCAGATGATCAGCAAGACACCGGCCGATGAACGGATCAGTCTGGTTTTTGCACCAGGTGCGAAATCCTATCCTATCATCAATTATGAGTATGTCATTGTGAGTAAAGTTCAACCCAATAGCCAGATTGCTGCAGCGATTCGCAACTTTCTAAACTGGAGCATAGATACTAAAGGAGGTAATGCTCCTCACTTCATGCAAGCAGTGAATTTTGTTCCCTTGCCACCTAGTGCTGCTGCGCTTTCCCGTAAACAGATAGCTATGATTAAGTAAGCTTGCAAAACAAAGTCGGGCTGGATATTTTTTCCAGCCCGCTTTTATGTTTAGTAAAAAATCCAGGTAGCGTTTTTTATGTTCAAGGAACAGAATAGTTAACCCTGTAGGATCTGTAGGATTCAACTTCCAATCTGGAAATTTATTATGGGAACGACAAGATCCTGGTTCAAGTGTAAAATCTGTTGCCAATGTAATTAGGGACTCAACATTACGTTTAAAAATAAACAGGAGTTATATATCAGGTGCTCCTGTTATTGCGCACCCGATTCTGACATCATTTCTCCCTGTTGGAATAACGCGTACGTGCTGGAATTTAGTACGCTCAATCTGCATAACGTTTGCCAAGCTCGCTGAATTAACTGTATACCGGGAAAAACCCATGCATCCTAATCAAAATAATCACAGGGACTGGTTCGGAGACAAGCTGGCCATCGGGTTCTTGTGTAATTACCGGAACTATAGGAGCAAACAAACATCTTATAGAAAAAGGAGAGAAGAAATCAGATTTACTTATTAGGCAAGCAAACGGTAGTTTTTTCAGGTTACGAACATGTTAAAAATGAAACAGAAAGTTTCACGAATACCTATAAAAAAAATTATTTCCAGGTTATTAACAACCCAGATCCTGGACAGAATCGAGATCTTTACCGCAACTTTTTTACTGCCATTTAAAGTCTCTGAATAAGCATTTTTTGATTGGTGATTACGAATGTCGCATAATATCCAAAAAAGACGGATCCTAATATGAAATTTTCGATTTTCCGAATTTCCCTAATTGCGACAGCCAGCTTATTACCGCTATCGCTTCTAGCAATAATCGTTTTTCTTGCCCTCTACTCCTGGCCTGCCATTCAATATAATGCCTTTCACTTTCTATGGATAAATGACTGGAATCTAGGCAATCTATACGGTAATCCCATCACACAGCATGGCCAGCAAATCATGCCCGGGGCTCATTATGGGATATGGTTCCTTGTGGTAGGAACCTTATCCAGTTCATTTATTGCGTTGTTACTGGCCCTTCCCCTTGGAGTCGGTTCAGCCATCTTCCTGTCAGAAGGTTTACCCAGAACCTGGGGAACTCTTTTATCGCTTTTCGTTGATCTTTTAGCGAGTATTCCGAGTGTGGTTTATGGATTATGGGGTTATGCAGTACTAGTACCTTTCCTGGCGAAACATGTCTATCCCAGCATGGCTCATATCCTTTCCTTTAATTCATTTTTTGGAGGTCAGCCCGGTACCGGTTATGGCCTGCTAACAACATCAATCGTCTTGGCGATTATGATGGTTCCCCTAATTTCATCTACATTACGGGAAACCATGAACATGACTGATCCTGCTCTTAAAGAAGCCGGACGTAGCCTCGGTATGAGCCGTTTTCAGGTAATCTGGCATATTGTCTTACCGAACTTGCGCACAGTACTCATGGGTGTCAGTATCCTGGCATTGGGTCGTGCCCTGGGGGAGACGATGGCAGTGCTGATGGTCAGCGGTAATGCCCTTAATTATCTCCCTGACAACATTTATTCACCAATCTCTACTATGGCCTCTTTTATCGCTTCACAACTCGACAGCGCCCTACAGGATCCTACAGGAATGGCAGTAAGGGCCCTTTCTGAGATCGCCCTGGTTCTTTTACTGATTGCTGTTATCGTTAATATTGTGGCAAGACTCATGTTGTGGAAGCGTGGATATATTCATGGTCAATGATCTCCAGGAACCAAATCAAACGCTCCAGCCTTTACGAAAACCTTTGATTTCACTCAGACGGTATCTCGGAGATGGTTTAGGTTGGGGTTTAAGCACTCTCGCTTTTCTCGTACTGACTAGTGCCTTTTTTTCCATTATTGGTAATGTTTTTCTTCGGGCTTTACCTGTTTTGCATCTCAATCTTTTCACAGAAATTACGAATGGTATCGGCGGTGGACTGAAAAATGCCATTGAAGGAACAGCCATTCTCTCCCTGGGTTCAATATTGATCGCAGCCCCGATCGGCATCGCAGCCGGAATTTATCTAAGCGAACATGGTGCAGGAAAATGGGGTAGCGCCCTTCGCTTTCTGTCTGATGTTTTAGTAGGTTTGCCATCCATTGTCCTGGGCTATGTTGGATATATCACCATGGTGATCTATCTGGGCTGGCAGTTTTCCGTGGCAGCTGGCATCATCACCTTGGCAGTCATGCTATTACCTTACATTACTCGCACAACAGAGCTGGCTTTACGCCGAATTCCGGATACAGTGCGCGAAGCAGGATACGCATTGGGGGCTGGCGAAGGAAGAATCGTATTTCAAATCCTCCTGCCCGGCACCTCATCAGCCATCATGACAGGGATTTTTTATGCGGTTGCACTTTCCATGGGCGAAACCGCCCCACTGCTGTATACAGCTGGATGGTCAAATTACATGTGGCATGGACATATGACCAAAGAACCCATTGGATATCTCACATACGTAGTCTGGACTTTTATCAATGAACCCTTTAAAGAATCACACATGCTTGCCTTTGCGGCAGCCTTTCTCATCACCTTCGGCGTACTAATATTTATTTTATTGGCCAGATGGATACTAGCCCGCACCCAACGCAAATTAGGTGGGTTATGAACACACAGGTACAATATTATTACTTACCACTTGCCCAGCAACAACAAACAAACTAGTCTTCTATAGTTCTAAAGACAAGTAAGTCAAACGGATGCAATAATCCTTTTGGTTTGTCGTTGATCCAATTTAATTCATCAACTTCAGTTTTCAGGAAAAAATCATTCGGACAACAATACAAATCTTTATTTGGTTGCAGATTCAAGTTTGAAGTGCAATGCCTGGTTTGAAGAATACCTGATTGGGTGTCAGATATCCAAGCCGTTTACGTGGTCGATTGTTCAATCTTTCCATTGCCGTATCAATCTCCAGTTGTGTAATGGTGGTGAAGTCCCTGTTCTT
>JAGWIG010000170.1 GCA_028873515.1 Pseudomonadota bacterium
ACATTGACCCGGCGAAATGCTTCCAGAGGGTCTTCCGCCTTCTCCTTCATGACATGCACCCGGGCGGCAAGATGAATCACGCTCTCACATCCCTGCACGGCTTCGCCCCAGTCGGTCTCTTCACTGATTTCCCCAGTGATCACGCTTCTAGCCTGATTAGCCACATTGAGCGCCGCCTGCTGGTTCCGGACAGCAGCGTTAATCTCATGGCCTGCCGCAGCCAGTTCCCTTAAGAGCGCCTGACCTACAAAACCGGATGCGCCCGTCACAAGGATTCGACTCAAGATAGATCCCTCTTACCCTTCAATATTTATTTACAGGAGAATTGCCAAGCATCAGGACACACGAACCCTGCATCGATTGCCCCTTTTATATTACAGACAGTTTCCCACAAAGTCTGATCTGGGTATATTTTCATCACGATCACGTTAAAAAAACCATCCTTGCCTGACCAATAGAAACACCGCTTTGAGTCCGCAGCACTGAAACTGGACATCCTGCTCATCAGGATGCCATCCACCCCATCAATAAAGGCAACCTCACCAAATATCAAGGAGTTGAAAAAAATTATTAAACACCCTGCCACTCCTTGTACATATCAAACTGTTGTTCAGGGATTCCATTGTTGAATATGGAACCAGATTCAGGCATAAGCCCTGTCTTCCCGATTCAGAAATGCCAGCTACAACAGTCTTGCCTCCTGCATTACAGCTACCCTACCCTTGTGGATTCCAACAGAATACCACCCATCCAGTCTGGACTTCGCGCGTCATAAAACTAGCAAACTCGACACGAGTCGAGTGGCTAACTTACAGCTCTCCTGCCGGCAGCATCGCAAAAAAACCTTGATTCCGGGGCTGGTAACTTCTTCAAGGATGAGCGGAGCCAGAAAACTGGTGTCGAAATATAGCATCAAAATCCCTCATCGCGCATTTCACGCAGCAGTTCAGTGCTGGGTTTGCGCCAGTGTGGCATGCGACTGCGAAACTCGACAAGGGACTTGACGGCGTGCTTAGGTTTCGCGACCGGGGACATCAGTGCCACAGGGCGCCCACGGCGTGTGATAACGACTTCTTCCCCCGCTTCAACCTGGTCAAGAAGATAGCTTAGATGAGTTTTGGCTTCTACCAACGTAACGGTACTCATACAGATCTCCGGTTAGTCATTATATTGATCACATAATAACGCAAATCAATTCAGGAGAAATGAGACCATGATTTGCAACACATTATCTCATCCGATTCTAGGCAATCGAAACAGGTATTTATAAAAGTAACGCATCAGACTCGACAGATGCCAGCGAAGGTGTTTTAGATTGTGGTGACTGGCCCGCTGGGCTTCATGAACAACTCGAACCTGCGGGCAGGCCACGATCTTCCGGCCTGATTTCCATAACCGGACACAAAGGTCAACATCTTCATAATAAAGATAGTACTTTTCATCAAATCCACCCCTCTCCCTATAATCAGATGAACGAATAAGCATGAACATCCCGCTGACCCATTCAACTGGAAAGGGACGATCTCCAGAATGGGCAGAATAACGCCCATCATTCCATCCGAGTATTTTAACCAACAATGATCGAGGTTTTGGAAAATATCGAACACTATCCTGGATGTTCCCATTCCTGTCCTCTGAAATGGGGGCAACGAGGGCCACATCAGAATCATTCATGGCCTGGAGTAATCCTGGAAAGGGATTCGTGCCTAGCCGTATGTCAGGATTAAGGATACAGAAATAGGGTGTGTTGCACTGACGAAAGGCGCCATTATGATTCGCCCCAAACCCTTTTGGTTTTATATTATGAAGACAAATTACCTTGCCAGACAGTCCATCAGGAATCTCAATCCCGCTATCCTCTACATTCAAGGTCAGGATGATCCTCGAAATTTCGGGGCAGCGGTTTAAATCCTGCAACAGGAGAGACACCCAGGCTGCGTGGCCGTGGCTCACAATGGAAACAGTAACCATCTAGTTATTCTTTTTCCCGACTGGATTATACAATGTCCTTCCCCCGCTTTTACAACAAAATTCTATAAACCAGACCAATCCCTAGTAAATATTCATCCCCAGCCAGTTCAGGAATTTTTTCAACCGGTAGCGAAATAGAATCAGCTTTTCAATCCCGTACAGTATCCATCGAGGAGCAACCCGGTTCCTGGCCCGAACTTTAAAATATTCACGGTAAATATCAGGCAAATGGCCGGAATTAACCCCTCCTTCACGCCAGGCCGCAACCTGAACCGGCTTCATGATAACCCGGGGAAATTCCTTATAGAACTGGTCCCGGTTGTTTGAACAACTTTTCAGCGATTTTAAGTGGAATCCCTGCTGAATCTCACGCTGCCAGTTTGACCGTCGGCAGCATCACGGTGTAAGCCTCATCGGGCGTTTTTTTGCCCAGACTGGAATGCGGCCTGTCCCGATTGTACCAGTCGAAGTATTGCATGATGGATGCTCTCGCGTCGCTCACCGAG
>JAGWIG010000171.1 GCA_028873515.1 Pseudomonadota bacterium
TTCTCAACGAAAGGGTCTATAAATTTGTGATAAGCTGTCGTAGTTTTACTTGTAACGCTTTGTAACAGAAATGTAATTAGTGCTGGGATGTCTTCACGCATTTCACGTAACGGGGGTATATGAATATGAAATGCGTTAAGACGAAAATACAGATCTTCCCTGAACTTTTTCGCAGCGACCATTTCGCTTAGATTATGATTGGTAGCTGCAATAATCCTGACATCAATGGATCGCAAACGCTCGCTTCCTACAGCTCTAACCTGTTTTTCTTCGAGTACCTGTAATAACTTGCTTTGAACAGAAAGAGGCAGATCCCCAATTTCGTCCAGAAGGATAGTGCCACCATCGGCCTGAAGGAATAAGCCCTTTCGCATTTTTTCAGCTCCAGTAAAGGCTCCCTTGGTGTGCCCGAAGAACTCGCTTTCTATAAGCGTATCCGGGATTGCACCACAGTTTATGGGAAGAAACAGGGCATCAGATCGGCGGCTTTGTTGATGTATCCTGCGAGCAATGATGCTTTTACCAACACCACTTTCACCAGTAATCAATACGGTACTTTCTGTAGGCGCCACCTTGTTTATTATATGTTCTACGTCCAGCATGGCCGGTGAGGTAAAATGAAAACAGGATTTGGATTCACCCATTACTAAACTGCGTAAAATCCGGTTTTGATCACGGATACCTTTTAGGTCGCCTACTTGTTTGAGTCTATGTAAAACTTCTTCATTATGGAGTGGTTTAATGATGTAATCCGTAGCACCGGCTCTCATGGCTTCAACAACGGTATCTATTGAGGCGAAGGCAGTAATCATGATGAACGTTGTATCGATGCCTGACGCCAAAACCTGTTTCATTACATTAATTCCACTCATATCAGGAAGACAAATGTCACAGAATGCAACATCGATATCGCCTGCAGCAAGCTTAGCCATGGCCTCTTTGGCACAGTTTGCCTGATCAACGGCATATCCTGCCTTCTCGAGATTGGCGGCAAGTATCTGGCGGACTGCGGGTTCGTCATCAATGATTAGAACTTGTAATGTCATGATTCACTTAGTTTTTCATGATAATTTGACAAATTTAAAGGTAATATGACCCTGGCGAGGGTTCCTGAACTTGGGGTTGATTCCAGTTCAATTTTCCCCCCATGGTCCTTGATAATTGAATAACAGAGCGCTAACCCAAGCCCGGTTCCCTTGCTGGGTCTTTTAGTAGTAAAGAAAGCTTCAAATGCCTGATGAAGTGTTTCTTCGTTCATGCCACATCCATTGTCCGCTACAGTCATGGATACTGCATTATCGCGAGATGAAGTTATGATGCTGATAGTAGCCAGGCGATCTTTGATGTTTTCCAGAGCATCAACTGAATTGAAGAGCAGATTCATAACAACCTGAATCAAACGATCACCAATTGCTCTAATTGCTGGAATCTGATGATCTAAATTCATGTCTAAATTGATATTGCGGAATCGCCTGTCATAACGTACAAATCTGCATGTGTTTTTAATCAGTTCATTGAGATCAAGCAATTGGTATTCGGCAGGCAAGGGCGCAGCAAAATCAGCGATTTCCCGGGCAATGGTCGCCAACCGTGAGGTTTGGGCAAGGATTAAATCTGGCCTGCAGATTGAATCCTGAAAAGGACAGGATTTAGACGCTTGTATCTCGCGCATTGCCTGGGTCACACCGGCGATGGCGGAAATGGGATTACCAATTTCATGCGCGATTCCGGCTGCAAGTTCTCCGATAGCTGCAACTTTTTCACGATGAAAATATTTATGATGCTCGATTTCTAGCTGTTTTTCCCGAATGTCCAAATCTTGTGAGAGGCGATTGATGGCATTCATCAATACACCTACTTCATCGTGGCGGGTAATAGGAATTATATCTTCTCTATCCCCTATGATAATTTTCTCAGCATGGCTTTTTAAAAGCAGAAGATCATTGGTTAGCCTTGTAAAGAATACGGTAATAATCATTCCAAAAATAATGATGCCGCTGCTCCCAATCAGTAGGGCTATCACTGCAACAGAATTGCTGTGTTGACGATAGGAATTTTCAAGTTCGGTCTGGTGTTTCTGGAGATTATCAGCGAGGTGACTCAAGCTGGCTTCTTCTGTTATAAAACCGGTACGTAAGTTAGCCAGGTTTGATTTTGTGGGGTTATTAGCTAGCTTGTCCAGATATGTATTTAATTTGGCAAGGCTAGCTGCGACTTTGGGAAGGTTGGTTTCTAAATTTGCATATTGACGGCTAATGGCCAGTAACTGCGTCCTTATATTGGAAATGTCTTTTGAAGTGTGAAGGTTAGGATCAGAACTAATAAAAACTGTTTCGAAAATGTGAAAGATATTTGCATCAAACAATCTTAATTCAGTTGTCGTACCGGATAACTCTTGTAGCTCCGTAAATCTATTCAGTAACACCGTTTTCTGATGAAGGATGAAACT
>JAGWIG010000065.1 GCA_028873515.1 Pseudomonadota bacterium
GGAAAAAGCATTGGCCGGTGATCCGGTCGTCACTCGTGATGGGCAAGAAGTAAAACAAATTGCCTATTTCCCGGATGCTAAACACGGATACCAGTTGATTGTCCTTGTGGCCGGTTGGAAGAGCCCCTGCTATTACCCGATCAATGGCGAAGCCACTTCGGGACCACTTGATCTTTTCATGGCCCCAAAGAAAACCACTCTTTGGGTGAATCTCTATCGGTTGGATACCGGCAAATATTGGTGTAGCCTCCCTTATGAGGATTACACCTATGCCAAAAATGTTGCGGCCGAACCCCTCGGCGGTGGTCGGGGTATGACGTACATCAACACATATCCCATCGAAATCGACGAAGACGGGGCAGATGATAAATCATGACAACCACAAGCAATAGCCAACCCGATCTGCTGAAAGGTGCGAAGGCAATCAACTGCTTTCACAACTTTCCATCCAAAGGCAAGGAGGGGAATTACCGGATCAAGATCGAACTGAAAGATGGCGGAGTTCGTATCGCCATTTTCAGCGATAAGCACGGACTACAGCCCTGCATTGATACATTGGTTCAAGAGGGTGTAGATTGTACCAACCTGACTCCCTATCTAACGAGGATCAAATGATGGAAGCAATCATCAAGAAAGCACCTGCCAAGAAAGTGGCAGTAAAGAAAGTTGCTGTTGCGACAGCGGCTCGACTCAAGAAAGTCGTGGCAAAAGAGGCGGCGGCGTTCGTGGACAATCCCCTAAGATTGTACACCGCATATGATGAGCCGCAGATTGCAGTGGCATATCCTGACCCGAATGATCCGGGATATGTGGTTAAATTCATGCTGAATTTGGAATTCGCCCATATGCCCACGCAATTCGGTTGCGCTCAAGTGGGTATGCCTGCCTATAAGCAACTGCTTGGGTGGACTCTCGTGCGGGAAGACATGTGGCGAACCGATACAAATCAGGCCCCTCGAGCGCGGCGACATGTAGATGCGGCCAATTTGACCGACGCGATCCGAGTTCTTGCTGAGCATGTCATTGGCCATTTCAGAAGCCGCGTAGTTGTTCCGGGCTTTAGTCAAATGGCCATCGTTGGAATCAATGGGCGAGAGCACAAAGATTCCGTGGAAGCGCTGGGCTTGGAGCCATTGACGGAAATCATGACCCATCTGGAAAAGTACGATGGCAAGGACATCAAGTTCGATATCAAGATGATCGAATTCCAGAACCAAGTTCATACCGAACGTTCTGGTGGCCCGAAGTCCCGCGTATGGTTGTATTCCGCAACCTGCCTTGCAAGATAATGGAGAATCCTGTTATGGAAAAGACTCACGAAGACTGCACGATGTGCTCGAATCCGTATCCGCATGTGTGCCCTGAATGCCTTGCGGCTATTGATTCTTGCACGGAAATGATCCAGCATAATAGCCAGCATGTTGTGGCTTTGAGTGGTAAGATTTGGATCGGCTCGGGGTGCGATGGCAATACTCCGTTGATGAACGAGTTGGCAACTGCTGAATAACCATGAAGAAAGATGATTGGCAGTTTGCTTTGGTAAGTGGTGCGGTCATTTTCTTTCTGATCGCATGGATTGTGTTTGGACTTCTTCTGGTGCTCTGACATGGACACGGACATTCTGCTGAAACAGTTTCAATCCCGCACTCAGACATTGGCCAATGGCTTTCGTCTGATCCATATTCAAGGTGGCTGGTATGACCTGTTCTGCTGCAACAAGGGCTGGTGCAAGCCCCTTCGACTGCGAGTAAGGAATGGACATTGGCATTCTGTGGAAAGTGTCAACCTTCGGCCTGATGTACTTGCTCTGTTGCCTAAGCCTTGATCGAAAAGATCGGGAAGAGAACGAGAGCATCCAACAACAACGCATTGAAATGGGCAAACGAAATCGAATGAAAGCAACTCAGGTGGGTACCATTGTCACTCAGTCTGTGCAAGCGAAGGATCATGATACGATTGACAAGAAAACCCGCATCATTTTTAACCAAGAGATTGCTGAAACATTCCCGGCAATCAAACAGAAAGGTGATGACAGTATGACGAAGATCACGCAAGAAGTTATTGCCAAAGCGGCTGTGTCTAGCGCCAATGAATTCAACAGGGATTCCCCCGCGCTGGCGGGCAAGAGTCCATATACCAATGGCTCAACACACACCGACGATGAAATCAGATCATTGATTGATTCGGCAGTGATGCGGGGAATGACCAAAGGTGCAACTGTTGTCCGGCGGATGACACCCGAAGCCGTGCAAGTCGACCCGCGCATGTGGGGCATCATTGTCGAATTCCGGCAATACCCAAAGCCGGGACCATTTCGGGCATGTCTTGTCAAGTGGCTCAATGATGGCAGCGAGACCGAGCACAACTTCTATGAACTCCTGTGTGTTTCCGCCGGTTGGCATCACTCATTCGGTGATCTGAAACAGAAGCTGGATAAACAACGCTTTGGTTTTGTGGAGCAATCCCGTGGCTGAATACTACATCGCCGCTGTTTCATTCGTGGGTGAGGACTTCGCTTATAATGCTATTATCGCATTCGAGCGGCGGTATTTTCTCGTGTGCATCGAGACACGCCCAGGGCCACCGAAGTTCACGCCAACGAGAATTTGCGTTCAAGATTATTTTTTTGAGAATAGTGACGAGGATGGCCGCATTGCAGTCGTGGAAGAGTGCCTTTCTATTTCGGAGGAACTGTTTAATAGTTGCCTTGCCCGCTTTGAAAAAGCAGATGCTGTCATTTATACCCAACGATAGGAGTTTGTGCTGCAATGATTACAAATCTATTTGTAGTCTGGCCACTTGATTTGGAATTCGCTCCAGATCAGAACAACGCCACCACTGTTGGTGGTCGGTGGCGTACTGTGGTTCAGAAATACTTTCCATCCGAACAAGCGGCAAGCGATTATGCTGTGCAACTTGCTCGGGAAAATCCACTTGTGCCCTTTGCTGTGCTGACCGTGGGGCCTGTGTTTGAAGTGGGACAATCCCCGATCATCTGGAAGTGTTTGGATGATTCGGGTCAGTTGGTAATCAAGGGCCAGATTGATCCGGGGAATCGCCCTGCTGCTGCTCAGCAGGACAATGATCTTGTGCAATTGGGTGCGCGGCACGCCGACGATATTGCCAACTTGGAGCGGCTATTGGATGCCGCGCCGCCACGAGCACAACCCCGTGTCCGTATTCAGGGGCTGGCTGCCGGTCTTCAAAGGCCTGCCGATGCATTTTTCATACAAGACGATGTTGAACCGGAACCGAATCGTTGATGTGTTTGTATCCTAACATTAGGAAAGGATGATATGGAAAATTCCAATAAGTGTCTCGGTTATGTCCTTGGTGGTACAGGCGATGCTGCACCATTCGACCGTGTGTTCACTTCGGCAGAGGAAGTCGACATGAATCACATGGAAAAATATGCGGCTGTTGTTTTATGGGGTGGGGAAGATATTTCCCCAAGTCTGTACGGCCAGCGGCCCGGACGATACACTGGTGCGAAAGAAGGTCTATCAGCACGCGATCGTTATGAAAACGAAATTTGCCAACGTGCAATGGAAAAAGGAATTCCTTTGATCGGAGTTTGCCGTGGAGCACAACTGCTTTGCGCCCTTGCTGGCGGCTCTTTGTTTCAGCATGTCAAGGGCCATGGCTATGGTGGTATGCACTACATGCACACGACGGATGACCGGGTAATTCTATCCAACAGTCTCCATCACCAGATGATGAACCCCAAAGGCGTTCAGCATGAGCTACTGGCATGGGTGGAACCCGATTCAGATCGAGCGGCGTATTACGAGCAAGATGATCTGCCTGTCGACGCAGAAATCGCGCCATTGCTTGAGCCGGAAGTTGTCTACTTTCCGACCATTCGTGGTCTGGCCATTCAGGGGCATCCCGAATTCACTTTCGGTCGGCCTGACCTGAAAGATTTTGTGGACTATTCCTGTGATCTTGTGGCCGAATATCTTCTCAACAAGGAGTAGGCACATGAGCAGCATTATTCTGAAAACGCACACTTTCGACCGGCAGAACTGGTTCGAAAAAGAATACATATATGCCACAAAAGAACATCCGGACACTTCTATTGCGTCTTTTCGGATCATGGATTATCCGAACTGCTGTGCGATGCTCAGTTTCCATAACTTTTGCCTCAATCGGAGGTTTTTGGTAGCGACACCTCAACAGGAATTATTTGCTCGAATTGAAGCAGATTTGGAGGAATACTGCCAAGAGCGTTATTGGGGAACTTGCCGCCGGTTCGTCATCAACTTCGTTAAATATAAAAGCGGTCAAATTGAATACGAAGAATTCTATCAGTTCTTTAAAGGAATGAACGAAGTCACGGAGACGGAGTTGTTCAACCGCAATAGTGGCCATACGGTCATTCACATGATCTGTACTTTGAAGTCGTTGAAGGAATACCATGGGGATTACCATCCTGATGGTGTATATGATGAAGATGGTGATTTTGAAGAAGACTAAGTTGTATCCATATTGATATTGGAGATGAATCATGCTGACAAAAGGTTGTGATCCGGAATTGTTTTTGCGCGATCCGAAAACTGGCCAAATGATTTCGAGCATTGGCCTGATCGGTGGTTCGAAAGATTTTCCACAAGCCATTGGTGAGGGCTGTGCTGTCCAAGAGGACAATGTTGCCGTGGAGTTCAATATTCCACCGAGCAAAAGCGCAGAAGATTTCATCACGAGCATCAACTTCGCGCTGAATACCATTCGGCAACGGGCCAAAGAACTTGGCTTGGAACTGTGTATAGAGCCTTCGGCAGTGTTCGACGATGTTGAACTCATGTCCCCTGCGGCGAAAGAGTTTGGCTGTGAGCCCGATTACAACGCATGGACTGGCAGGGAGAATCCTCGGCCCAAGTGTGACAACAAGAATCTTCGTTCGGCGGGTGGCCATATCCATGTGAGTGTGCCTGATGGCGTGGACTCGTGCCGTGTCGTTCAGGCGATGGACTTGTTCGTGGGCTGCCAGATGTTGAAGTTCGACACGGACACCCAACGCCGCAAACTGTACGGGCGGGCTGGTGCATGCCGGTTCAAAACATATGGTGTGGAGTATCGCACGGCCAGCAATGCATGGATTGTGAGCGACGAACGCATTCGTTGGGTTTGGGAACAGACCGAGAAGGCTGTGGATTGGGCCGAAACGATGCCCCCGTTTACTCCGGAGCAAGGCCAACGTATTCAGGACTGCATCAACAACTCCGATCTGAAATTGCTGGAAGAACTGAACGCAGAATTCGGGATCAACTAACGTGGATACAAACGCAATCATCAATGACTTTCAACGACGGTACGTTGGGGCATTTATCCGCATTCGTCAACCGGGGCAGAAAAAGTTTGATGTTTTCGAAGTGGAACAAATCCGCCGGGATGCTGACCACAACGCCATTCTCAGCTTGCGCAATCCTCGTTTGGGTACATTGATTGTGAATCTGGACGGCGATCATGAACTCAACTTCGAGCGTCCATTATGTGGTGCTTTTCAACACCGGGGCCGGGCATACATTTTTGAGAAGAGTCCACAGCGTCAGTGGCAACGGGGTGTGAGTGCTGCAAACAGCAGCATTCGTTCGCTTCCACTACCCGCAGGAGGATTAAGTAACAACACAATGGCCGAGCCGTTTGTCGCCTCTGCGTTTGAACACACTGTCTATACCTATCCGGATGCAGTGAATATGCTGCTGAAAGGAAAGGCATATCAGTCGGTGGCATTGAGTGGCAATTTCATTATCAGCCTCGGGACGACAAAGGAAAACAATACTCTCGTGATTTGGCATTGGCGGACTCCGATTGCCACAGTCTTGCGGGAATCACCGAACAAAGTCCATGAATTACTGGAACCTGTTTACAACCAAGAAGTACAGGACTTGGTTAATACTTATTAAGGGTGCAATCAAAATGCCAAAGACGGTTCAAGAATTATTTTTCCCATCTGATTTCCGGGTGGCCAAGCAATCCTTTCGTCGGGAAGTCAATCCGAAGAAGTCATCGAAATGGATTGTTCGGTCGGAGCATTTGATCGGCATCGAGGTTGAAGTTGAGGGGCTCAATAGTGCTCCGCGAGGCCACTGTGATGTGGCATCGAGTCAGACGTTCATTCAAGAACTCTTGCCTGATGGGACTGTGCCCGCTGACTTCGAAGAACTGCGCTATTGGAGAATGGTTGGTGATGGTTCATTGCGCAATCGTGGGCATGAATTTATTACCAAGCCATTCACTGCGTCATATTCCGGAGTTGTATTGGGAGAATTGTTTGCTTGCTTGGATCGATTCGGATTCTCCTGTACTCCGAGAACTGGTGTACATGTCCACTTGAATGCTTTGGATATGACACTGCAACAAGTGCAGAGATTTGTCGCAGCCTATACCATCGTCGAGCCCTTGCTGTATAAATATGTGGGTCGCAATCGAGCGAACAATATTTTCTGTGTTCCTCTGATCGACACGAATCTGTTGGAGAATATTCCGGGCCGTGTCAAAGATGGAGAGTGGTACAAGTACACCGGGCTGAATCTGCTTCCATTGAGGGAACATGGGACGATTGAGTTTCGGCAGATGCATGGCACAGCAAAGATCGACAAGCTCATCGGTTGGATCAACATGATCTGTTCGATCAAAGATTTTGTAATGAGTCGTCATAATTTCCCGGACATTTATTATTCATCTAAAGGCAGTGTAAATGCCTATCAAATTGTTCGAGACATTCTCGGCGATTCATCCGAGTTGTTGAAACCCGATTGGTTTCCATTGGTTTATGCATCACTCGTGGAGAGCAAGCGTGTGTTCTCCACACATGGTTTAAAAGGCCTTAGTGGCGGGACGTTCAAAGAGTCTGCGTTTTACAACTTTAAGGAGATTCTCTAATGTGTGGAATTGTTGGCCTTATTTCAAAGCGTGCTAATGGCTTCATGAATGGCGAGGTTAGTGCATTCACTGATATGCTGACCCTCGACCAAATTCGTGGGCCGGATTCCACAGGTGCATTCACTGTCTACCACAATCGGCAAGTCAAGTCCATCAAGATTGGCTCCCATCCTGCCGACTTGATGGTGACAAGTGGATGGCAACCTTTCATCACATCGGTGGGTGTATCGGGTCGGCTGGTAATTGGACATAACCGAAAGGCAACTCACGGTGGGGTAACATCCCGCAATGCCCATCCGTTCCATTCGGAACATATCCATCTTGTCCATAATGGAATGATCTACAATCACAAGAGTCTGTCCAAAGAGATTGAAGAAGAGGATGTGGATTCCCACAATGTGTGCAAGGCATTGGCCGCACATGGGCCACATGAAGTCTTGCCCAAACTGAGTGGGGCATTTGCTTTTGTGTGGTACGATCGAAAGCAAGAGAAGTTATTTTTGATCCGAAATACCCAACGACCACTTGGCATCTTGGAAACGGATGACTTGTTTGCCATTGCATCCGAACCGTGGATGGCTCTCGGTGCGTTGAGCCGGAACAATATCTCGGTCAAGGATGTGAAAGGTGAGGCATTGAAACCCGGTGAGTTGGTGTCTTTCAATCTCCGGGGTGAGCGTGCCTCGGAAGGTACAATTGATCTGGACTCCCACACCACGACCACATACTATTCTTCTTTTACCCATCACTCGACCAGTGACTATCGTTACCGAGAACAGAATGGTGTTTGGCGTCCTGCCGATAAGTCTACCAAGGATGAAGTGGACGGGCTGGATGATGACGATATTTCAGGACTCGGCGCAAGTAAGGCAGTCGCAGCGGCGACGCCCGAGCCCACATTCAAGAAAGGCACTGTGGTTTTGTTTCGTGTTGTCAAAGTGGAATTCAATCCACAACTCACGCATAAGCCCAAAGTGTACGGGAAGATTTGTGCTCCGGGAATGCCCACTACGGATTGCTGTGGATATATTGACGAAATGGATGAAACGTGGGCAAAGGCTCGTGGCAAGATCGGCACGGCCATTGTTCGGGACTGCGTGGGCAGTGTCTGTGGCTTGTCGGTCTGGATTGAAAGTTTGCTTTTGGAAGAGCCGATCATCGAGACTTACAACAAACAGAACTTGACCAAGACAGAATGGGAATTCGTTGTCGAAGAATGTGAGTGTGACAAGTGTGGCTGTGCGTTGGATTTGGATTTGAACATTGTTACCAGTGTCAATCGCCGGGGTACAACCTATCGGTGTGTCTGTCCTGATTGCATTGGGAAAACTTTGAAGGGGAAAATGAAAGATGAATTCGAGTCGTCTGTCGATCTTGCCTTACAAAATAGTATCAGCCTCCACAAAAAATCTACAAAAATACCTTACCTTCTCACTCAAGAAGCAGGTTCGCAGAGTATTCATTGATAAGAAGTACCGACCAACGAGCAGGAGTATCGTAATCAATTGGGGCAATTCGGCCAAGCCAGCATGGTTTGATACTAAACCAGCGGGAATGATCTACTGGAATCCCCACGATCGGATTGTTCGGGCATCCAACAAACTGCTGGCCTTTCAGGAGTTAGCCAAGAATGATGAAATCAATCTACCAGCTTTCACTGACCGGCTGGACGTGGCTACTGAATGGCTGGCTAGTGGGAATACTGCTCTGGTCGTCTGTCGAAGAGTGCTTTCCGGGCACTCGGGCGCGGGTATTGTGCTGGCTTCAAAGGTGGATGAATTGGTACAAGCTCCATTGTACACGCAGTATGTCAAAAAACGTAAGGAGTTTCGAGTCCATGTTGCATTCGGATCGGTTATTGACGTTCAAGAAAAAAGAATCCGAAAGGATTTTGAAGGTCAATCTGATAAACAAATACGTAATTATCACAACGGGTGGGTATACTGTCGTGAAGAAATTCAAGAACCGACGGACCTTCGACAAATGGCTCTGGCATCTATATCGCAACTCGGATTGGATTTTGGAGCAGTCGACATTATCTGGAACGAACATTCCAATAAAAGTTACGTGTTAGAAGTAAACACTGCACCGGGCTTAGAAGGTACGACAGTAGAGAAGTATGGCAACGCTTTCTTGGAGCAAATGAAGAATGAAAGAGCGTATCAATGACCAAGTATGGGTCGAACGAAATGTTCAGGCGGACAATCCCAATCTGATTGCAGTGGGCTTCAATCCGGATTTCTTGGATATTGTTCACCAAAGTTTCCAGATTCTTCCGGGCAAGACTCTTACAGAAATCAAACAGGGTGATGCTCTGTTCGTCCTTGAAACTGAGGCGTCCGTCATTCCTGTCAAGAGCCCCTTGTCATGTTGGTATGGAGAACTCAGTACAATGGCTCGTGATTATCCTGATCGAATCACAGATGATGTAGAGGTCTGTACCTTCTTCACGAAGCAGCCCGAGAAACCGAAAGCCCCATTTAGAATTATTGTGGGGGCAAATCTGATTGAAGTTGGTGCAACGAGAGACGGCCATCGCCAATGGGTCCTTACCATTGAGCCCGATCTTCCAGTACATACGGTAGCCATGGAACTGGATCGCGCTTTTGGGATGGTCCGGCATCATGACATTCAGGTGCAATTCGTGGTCCGTGAGCATCCCCCGAGGCCCGTCACAGCACCACCAATGCTGGTACAAGATTTGGTTGGAGCAATGATGTTGAGTCCTCAAAATACAAGAGTTCTGGACTTCTTTGATGCCACGGGCCAGATTCGTCGTGGAAATCCCATTCCGGTGAATAATCGGGGATTTAGAATTGACCTACGCTAATGGGAGATAATTATGCGATGCTTGAGTTGTAATTGTATTCTAAATGATAAAGAAGCCACGAGGAAATATGCAAGTTCTGGTACTTTCATTGATCTTTGTGATCGTTGTTTTACAGATGTTGCAGATGATATTCCATCCCTTGAAGGAAATACTGATGGGCAGCCAACGACGCAGGACACGACTCAATCGTTTACGGAAAGCGAAAGAAGCGTTTGGACAGACGACACAGACGGCATCGACTTCTTCGGTGCCTTCCAACGAGACTCCGAAGATGGCCGATAACCATCCAAAATCTTCTATCGGATCGGTAACCTGCAAGGTCTGCGGCGCGCATTTCGCCAATCGACAGGCCTTTGTTGAAGGTTCATGTGACTACAAGGTATGCAACGACCAACGTGCAGCACAGCGTCTCGCCCTAAAGATTGTGGGCATTCCTGTGGTTGCAGAAAAGAAGAGTTCCTACGTTGAGAATTGCTACATGTCCATATCTCCAGTACGATCCAAGGGTGATCCAGAAGTGGATCATTATTATCGAGATGTTCCCCAAGCTATCATGGAACACTGTATGTAATGGCCAAGTGGTTATTCAACGGGCCTTGCGACCATTGTGGAAGCAAGGATAACTTAGGACATTGGGACGATGGATCAACTTATTGTTGGGGTTGCAAGTTTTCTAGCCGGTCTGGGAATTGGGTTCATCCTGCCTCACTTGGCACAGTTGAAGAAGCCACCCCTGTAATCAAGGCATTACCAGATGACATAGGATTCGATTATGGACCAGATGCAGTTGAATGGCTCGGTCGTTTTGGTATTTCAGTTGAGCGAGCTATCGCCGAAGGAATTCGATACAGCCGTAGCTTTAATCAGGTCATCTTCGTGTTTAACGGAGAGTCGGCTGAGCCAGTGTTTTGGCAAGCGCGCAACCTTGATCCAGAGCGTGCAGCGAAAAGACGATACTACACCCAAGGCAACGTAAAGGAACTGTTGCCTATTTACAACACTAAAAAAGTTCCCCAAAAAAAGTGCTTGACAATTGTCGAGGATTGTGTATCGGCCATCAGGGTTAGCGATTTCTGTGATTCGATGCCATTACTTGGGAGTCATTTACCGGCGGACAAACTAAACCGATTAAAGTTCCTTTATCCAGAATTAATTTTTTGGCTTGACAGTGACAAGTTTAAAGAGGCTCAGTCCATGGCAAAACGTGCTCAGATGATTGGCCTCAAGGCACATGTGATCTTTACAGAACTCGATCCGAAGTGCTATACACCTCAACAAATTATGGAGTATATTCAAAATGTATAAATTATTTGGAACTTTTATTGCAGCCATTTTGGTGAGTGCTGGCCTGTCCAATTGCATGATCCAGTACAGCCAGCCGAAGTCCATTGATTGGAATTATCGAATGGCCAGTGTTGTCCGAATCTTTTCACCTGACGGTAGTGGAAGTGGTTGGGTGCTACCAGACGGCAGGATTGTGACTGCCGACCATGTGGTGAAGGGTAATGAGCAAGTCAAAGTAGAATTGTTTAATGGGCAAACATTCATTGCCGATGTGGCCAAGGAAAGTGATGCCGCTGATCTGGCTGTGATTGTACCCCATGACAAGACTACAAAGCTTCCTGCTGGCTTGCCGGTATGTGGCCATGCCCCCAAGTATGCTGACCAAGTGTGGGTCCTTGGAGAGCCTTTGGAGTTCCCGTGGTCCATTAGTCATGGCATTGTGAGTAACCCCAATCAGAAGGGACAACATGAATTACTTGGTACGGATATGTTGCAGATTGATGCAGCCATCCTTCCCGGTAACTCTGGTGGCCCTGTCTTGGAAGAATCCGGGTGTGCTGTTGGCGTAGCTGATGAGGGTGTGTCCAGCCAAGTTACTCCACAAGTTTTGGTATTTGCTGTGACTTGGCAGAAGTTGCAAGCATTTCTTTACGGGGTTTAAAAATGGAACTGACTAAAGACCAAGAGCGACTGTTGTTTTATAGCCACGCTCTGTTTCAAGCTTTTTGTTCCAATGAGCAACTGACCAACCTGCATTCCTTTGAAACATTGCGGGAGTGGTCAATTAAACAGACCGAGGAAATGCTCAAGCAAATTGAAGCAAAGGTTGACAGCTAACCCGAGACATGGTATAATATTATGTTCAAAGTAAATGATATTGTTCGTTCCAAAAGAAGTGGGGGTGTGTACCGTGTTTTGACAACCCCCAAATTCTCTGATGGGACGTACACGATCATTAACATGGACTTCCCCGGTGAGTACCGGATGATTCCTTTCCGGACAATCCGGGAGTCTTACGAGCTACTAAAACCGGGTAGCTAACAATCAATAGCCGTCCTAGCTCAGTTGGTAGAGCGACTGCCTTGTAAGCAGTGGGTCGTGGGTTCGATTCCTACGGGCGGCACCAACAGCGAGTGTGGTGGAATTGGTAGACACAACGGACTTAAAATCCGTCGCCACAGAGCATGCCGGTTCGACTCCGGCCACTCGCACCAAAATTCCACAGCGGTATACTTGACAAACTAACAGATTGTTGTTATAATATTAATATATTATTAAATATATATATATAATAAATAATATATATATATTATAATTATTATATATTATAAATATAATATAAGGGGTTTATTATTGATTCCTGAATTAACCCTAATACTTCTGTTCTTGAAACAAGAGTTTTGGGAGCAGCATCGAAAATCTCTGCTGCTGTCTGACCTACCCAAGGAACTCCAACCAATCCTGCGAGTCATCGACAGCCATTGGGAATGGCGAGCACAGGAGGGTCTATCAGCATCGAAGCAAGAAAT
>JAGWIG010000172.1 GCA_028873515.1 Pseudomonadota bacterium
AGATTCCATAGTCCTAAAACTGTACCATGAATCAATGTAGGCCAGACAGTAAAGCAGCACCTCGACTGATCAATTGCCAGGTGCTGCATTCAAGGGTCTGGGTTAGGGTAGTCCTATTGCATCAGTTCTTGCACAGAACTACTCTATCCTGCTTGGCGCTGTTTTAAGCGCCGAACATTCTCAAAACGACGAACCGGACATTTTCAGAAACTCAGTTTCTTCCGTTGTTGATACACGACCGAGAATTGCATTACGATGGGGGTAACGACCGAAGCGGTCAATGATTTCCTTGTGCCGAAGCTCAAAATCCAGGTTGCTCTCCAATCCCGGCAAGGAAAACAGGATTAGCGCAACCTCATGGATTCTAGACGACTCACTGTGCATGTAAGGCATGTAGAGAAATGCCCGGTGGGCTGGATCAAGTTCTTGGTCAATTTTATCGGCAACCGCCATTTGCGCCAGAGCCAGTGCAAGAGGGTCATGGGTAAAAGATTCTGGGCTGTCACGATGAATGTTGCGCGAAAACTGGTCAAGAACAATGATTTCAGCCAGCCGCCCCTTGACGGATTCGCGCCACTTATAAAGTTCACAGCGTGTGGCGGAACAGAACAATTCACCGAAGCGTGTTTCAATGCAGCGGTCAAAGTCTTCCGATTTGGCCCACCATTGCCCAGGCGTAACCTCATCAAACCAGAAAGACAGGACATCTTCCGGCTTTTGTGGTGTTGAATCCATGGTTCTTTCTCCCACGAATGGTTTCTGCAACTTGCTGTCTGCAACAAGAATAGGTACTGGGGCAATGACCGGAGTATTGTCCAACTCTCTTCCGACATCCTGATTTTCAGAAGGCCCAGAAATCGCCTGCAGGATATTGTTTACGTTCCCGTTCAGCTATCCACAGAATCCATGATGATCCTTGCTGTCAACAGGGTTTGCCTCCTAAACAGGCAACCCAGTAATGAAAAGGATGATCTCCTTTCCAGGATTCATGCTGGTGCATGGCTTTTAACCTATTCAGGATGGGTTATTTCATTGCCTGCCCCCGCGCCAGCGAAGTGGTTCACCCTTAAGCCAGCATATGATGAAGAGCATGGCGTTTAACAGGACAAGAACAATCAGGAACCATAAAGGGTAAATGATCGGCGGCACAGTAATAACAGCAAGCAACACAAAGAGCACATAAACCACGATCACTGCCCATCCTTGCCATGTGACTGGGATACCCCATCCCCACCCATAACGCTTTGCAGGAAACCAGTATTCCAGTTCATCTGCCACGGATAACCTCCATGGATATATAAGCAGATACGGTACAAACACTGTGTTCATGAACCATCCGGCCCTCTCCTGCAACCACCCTGCCTTTACGCTGGTTAAACCCGTCATCACGACAATGGCAAGCTGCCTGGATCTGGATACCAGGGTTTACTGGTCCTGTCGAAATACCGCGGACCAGGATGTTAGTTGCAACAGGGTAAATTTACCAGCCCATCACAAGGAATCATGATACACAGTTAGTAATCAGCAAAAAACCCATGCCATCGACAATACTGTGGATTTTGAATCACCGGGCCTATGCCCGCTCACGATTGGAAATTCCCGATAGCTTTTAGCCATCACCACCTTGTCATAACATTTCCATCAGCGTTTTTCCCTTTTGCCTTTGCCGGCCATAAAAAGGCTCTCCCTTAGATCTCGTTACTGGCAGCCATGCCCAGGAGTCCCCATTTCTCCCGCCAGCGATTACGAACGCCTTGCAAAAGCAGGAAAGCCAGCATGGCCAGCATGACAAAGCATAGAAATCCGCCCGAATAGCCATCTGTAACCTGTTTTACATAACCAAGTCCTGCTGCAAGAAGAAAACCACCCAGTCCGCCTGCCATTCCGACAATTCCTGTTATAGTTCCAATTTCCCGGCCGAATCTTTGTGGAACCAGCTGGAAAACCGCCCCATTACCCATTCCCAAAGCAAGCATGGCCGTGACAAAGACGGCAATAACCTGATGAATGCCGATAAAACCCTTGCCCAAAAGCATCATCAGGCAGAAAACAACGGCAAACATGATCGATAGCGTTTTGGTTCCTCCGATACGATCTGCAATCCATCCACCTAATGGCCTTACAAGGGAACCCAAAAAAAACATAATGCAGTATACATCCCCGCCGTTACTGCGTTGTCGATAAAAATACGCGGTCAAGAATGATGGCCGGAATAAAAGGCAAGAATACCAAACCGGAGATTCTTGTTAGACGTTTCCTGTACTCCAGAGGATTCCGTTTTAGGATTCATTACAAGAAACTTCCCGGTTGTCCTGACATTGTTCTTCATAAATATGGATTGGCAATTTTTGTACATGGGTGCTTCTGGCATAGACACAATGGATGCAAGCTGGCAACTGTTCCGGATCAGAATCA
>JAGWIG010000014.1 GCA_028873515.1 Pseudomonadota bacterium
TATTTTCGTCTTAACGCATTTCATATTCATATACCCCCGTTACGTGAAATGCGTGAAGACATCCCAGCACTAATTACATTTCTGTTACAAAGCGTTACAAGTAAAACTACGACAGCTTATCACAAATTTATAGACCCTTTCGTTGAGAAAATATTAATAGCTTACGAGTGGCCTGGAAACGTCAGGGAGCTGAAAAATGTTCTGGAGCATTCATCCATTCTTGCAGATGGGGACAATATCTCTGTAGATGATCTTCCTCCTGAAATTAGAAAGACCCACAAAACCAAAATAATAAACGATGAAGTTGATTCCCTAAATGGTGATCTTCGTCACATGATTCATCAATTTGAACTTTCAATATTAACGAAAGCTGTTAAAGAAGCCAGTGGCGATCGACGCCTCGCTGCACAAAGACTGGGAATTGGTTTGTCTTCCCTTTATAGAAAACTTGAAGAATTGGAGCAAAGAGATTCGCATTCAATCTGAATAAACCGGTATCAATGCATCCCCAAGAAAAGGCCGGGATTTGCAATGGATTTAATGTTGTTCCTGTTTTACAGGCTTATCTTCTGACTAGCCGAAGGAAGCATTAGCGTTGAACGTTTTAACAGGAAGCAATGGGTTCTTAATATGTAGTATTTACAAGGAGGGTACCATGAAAAAAAAACTTTGGCTATCGATTGGGCTACTGATTACGGCATTTTCTTTACAGGCAAATGCAGCAACTTATCTTAACCAGACTGATGCTGACAAACTATCTGCTTATATTAATAATAATAGTTTGGCATGCATGTCCTGTCATGCGATTAATCAAAAAATTGTTGGTCCGGCATTTATAGACATATCCAGAAGATATAAAAGGGATCCCAAAAGCTTATCCAGCCTGACGTTCCATATCGCAAATGGTAGCACTGGCGTCTGGGGGCCAATTAATATGCCATCAAACATGGCGACCGAAGCACAGGCTAAGATTCTCAGTGGGCTAATTTTAAATTTAACAAAAAAGTGATCATTTTAAATGGATCGACATGGTATGAGTTTGAAATTCAAGGTCAATGAACCTTTTCGGAAAAAACTTTGCCATGAAGCCGCAGAATCCAGGTAAGCCACTTTATCTGGTATTGGGGACTGGGAAAGAGCGTCCACTCTCGAAATATCTTATGTAAGTGGTTTCTCCTACAAAAGTATTTAACTTTATGGAGAGGACTGTAAATCGTATTCCTGTTTAGTACTCAGAAGTACGCGATCAGCCTGTTGCAATTTTAAAAAAGCTGCAACACTTGGGTATACAGGCTGATTGTCATACCAATCATGCTTATTAGACACTTTATTTTTACAATAAAAGCAGACATTAATGAAAATATAGATGGGATTAAAATGAATATGCTAAGGAGAGAAGGTAAATCCAGTAAAAATGTGAAAGATAGTCATTCTTTCAGAAGATACACAAACTGATTCCCGAATGAACTCCGATGAGAGGCATCTACGTATGATACTTGCAACATGCCTTGACGGGTAACACACCCTGGATGTTTCCAGGGAAACTACTCGCAAACAGGCAGTAAAAGTAAGCTCTTCCTTATAAGGATCTATTTAATCGAAGATTTTTACTATCCTCATTAAATTTTTCTAATATTCAAACTTAATCATAAAATTCTGGAGGCAATATAAAAGGTATATGTCTGGAGGTATACATGTCTGAATTCACAACCCATGGAAATACACCACAATATCAATGGCTGATTGAAAGTGCTGGCCGTATGGGATTGAGCGGGGGAACTGCTTTTAAAACTTTGGCAGGTTTTGGTCGCGATCAAGTGCACCGAAAAATTTTTCATCAGGTTTTAATCACATCTAATGTTTCAGTTATTGTACAGCTTATTAGCACAGAGTCGAACATCAATCGAATGATCAATCTGCTGATAGAAGAGAAAATTAGCGTATTTTTTACAAAGTTGCCTATTGAATATGAAACCCTTGAAGGCACGTATTAATCCACCTGTTCATGCTCGATCCAGAAGATCGGGCATTATCGTTTAATTAAATCTGGAATTTTTAAAAAAATCAGATTAATCCAATTAAAATTTTATAATTCTCATTTTTTGCAAAACAACCTCCTTGATTCCCAGTTATTAGAAAAAACAAAATATAAAAAATATATACATATTAATCATAATATTAGCAAATAATATAAAAATTTAGTAGCCAGTAAATTTTTATATTTGAGAAGAAATTGTTTTTTTAAATCATTCAACATATTGAAAACAAATAGAAATTATATTGGTACGTTACTTGCTTTAAGTACGGGGCCGTATTGGTATATAAAATATTCAAAAAGGAAATAAAAATGGCAGCCATCCCGTACGCAAAAAAAATTACCGTTATACTCATCAGCCTATCAGGAGTCGGCATCTCGATAACCGCACAAGCTGTTCCCAGTTTTTCAAGACAGACAGGTTTGGCCTGTATGGCCTGTCACACCCAGTTTCCTGAACTAACACCATTTGGGCGTCAGTTCAAGTTAAATGGTTATGTCATGGACAGTCTCAAACAAATCAAGGCTGGCGCAATCTCTAAAAGGGATCTGCTGGTGCTCAACCAGATTCCTCCCCTTTCCTTAATGTTCCAGGGATCCGTAACACGTACCAACAAAGCACTGCCAGACAGTGCCATTGCAGGAGCTTATGCACAAAATAGCCAGGTCCAGTTTCCCCAACAGGTCAGCCTGTTCTATGCGGGTCGCCTTGCCCCGAAGATGGGGGCTTTCATCCAGATGACTTATGATGCCGGTTCTGGGAGCTGGGGCATGGACAATACGGACATCCGATATGCAGATAAATATAAGAATCCACTTGCTTCAGGGAAATCCCTGGTCTGGGGATTTACCCTCAATAATAATCCGACCGTTCAGGATGTCTGGAATAGTACACCGGCCTGGGGTTTCCCATATGGATCTGGTTCCGCAGCCCCGGGCTCCATTGCCTCACCTCTGCTTGATGGAACCCTCGCTGGAGACGTTGGCGGACTGGGTGCTTATGTCTGGTGGAACAACTGGCTCTATGCCGAAGTCACCGGTTACCGTACCGCCCGCCAGGGGGCTCTTGGCCCTACTGGGCAAGGTCCTCTCGACAGTGAAAACTTAGGAGTCATTAGCGGCCTGTCTCCCTATTGGAGAATTGCAGCCGAGAAAGATTGGGGCCCCAATGCCTTGGAAGCAGGCCTCTTTGGCATGGACGCCAAACTTCTTCCCGGCGGAGGTGCAGCACTTGACGGACCTACCAACAATTTCAACGATGTCGGCTTTGATACCCAGTACCAATGGCTCACCGATACCCAGGATGTTACCCTTCAAGGTCGCTACATCCACGAAAGCCAGACGCTCGATGCTGCATTTGCCAGTGGCGGCTCATCCAACCTGAATGACAAACTTAATGAGCTCCGTCTCACCGCTTCCTATCTTTTTGATCACCAGATTGGTGGGTCTTTTGGTTTCTTCAACACAACTGGCACGACCGATGCAGGCCTGTATCCAGGAGGATCTGCCTATTCGGGCAGTGTGAACAACAGCCCAAATACCCGCGGCTATGTTGCGGAACTGGATTACCTGCCCTGGCTCAATACCAAACTATCGCTCCAATACACCATGTATACAAAATTCAATTGGGGATCAAGCAACTATGATGGACTAGGCAGAAATGCGTCTGACAATAATACACTCTACATACTTGCCTGGTTCAACTTTTAAAAATAAGGCGGCAAATCATGAAAATTTCATCCTGCTTTCCGTTTTCTAGAAGGGAGAGTAAATAAACAAGAATTTCCATAATGGAACACTGCTTGTGTAATGCTTACCTCCGAGAAATTGTTTAACGGGTCGGCTCCTGTTCTCCCCTGCCTTATAATGTAAGCGTCTAGGGAGCCGATCCCTTTTTAAATTTCCTTACACATCTTTTATTCTTATAATTTTCTGTGTTAAAAGCGTGTACCACCACAAACTCTGTTTATCAATGACTGATTAACTTGCTTGGAAATTCAGGTAATGTGTAATGATGCCCAGATGTATTGGTGACTACAAAAACACTTTATTGAACCAATCTGAGTCTGATAAGAAGCTTGCAAAAGTGAGCGTCAGCGGATTTGCAATGCTGGCCGGTTTCAAGATTGAAGAGCAAAAAGTGCAGCATGATGATGCCTAAAATCAAATATATCTGGGGTGAACAGAACGACAAGGCATTTAAAGCCAAGCGATTTACAAGACCTTGGGAGTTTTAAACCTTAACACCTTAACCGGGCTTTCCCTTATTCAACCTGGCTTCATACCGGGCCAATTTTAATGGCTCATGCGACAATACCTTGCTCACCCCCCTGAAATCCACCCCCTTGATCCAGCACCTGAGCAGACTCTCATGAATCCTAAAGCCCTTCGTCCCACAACGAACTCCAGAATGTTTCGCCAGGTTCTTCGCTTCAGCCTTACAGAAAGCTGACTCACAGCCGATTTACTTTTAACTGGCTAACGTATGGAAGTTTTGGCCAACTTTGAGACAGTTGCAACCCTTAACACAAACCTCCGCCTAAAGCACATCTTTGTCAGGCAGACTTTGCTATCAGGCTAGTAGATTTCTTCGGCCTAAGCCAATTATGGAGAAATAACGAAATAAGATTCGATTTTTATAAAACGATAAAAAAAATCTCGAGTTAACCCATTAATACCATCAAACTTACCAACTTAAACGTTTAAATATTTTTTTATTAAAAACAATCAAGTAAAAGCTAAAGATAATTACATGCCATCCTGTCCATAATGCTTCCTTCTGGAAAGCTCGCGTTTTTATCAATGCCTAGCCTCCTCCACATTTCATTGTAGCAATGAAGAAATACAGCATTGTCAGAAAGCTTATACCCGGGAGCTAGCAGGGCATTTGGGCAGTCCCAATAATTTATTGAATTGGCGTAATCGGTATTCTGAATTAAAAAACCATGTTTTTGATATATTGTCACAATGGCGGTCAATAAATCCGGGCCAATTTCGCTCCAGGTAATGTCTGTTTTTGGAAATCTCATGCTATAGACATAGGCAAGATCAACCACATTTCCTATTTTTGGAATCGGGTTAAATAAAATATTACCATTAATCTTGCTTCTTCCTTCTATCCCTTGTATTTTCTCTGTAACAAGAAAAGGGGTTTCGGGAAGGATAGATGGAGGTTTGAGCGCTATGACATCAGTATCTGAATAAAGTCCACCAACACTATTTAATACTGCGTAGCGAAATAAATCTGAAAAACCCGCATATGATCCCATACTATTTAGAAAAAGTGTATCTTCAGGCAAGATCTCCCGTGCATCCTTGAGTTTTACGCCAATCGGGGCATTGGACATGTCCCCATATGTCCAAAGGTTTAATTCATAACCTTGTAAAACAAAACTACTGCAACAAATTTTTTCAAGATTGCTTAAATTGCCGTACGCCCAAAACATATGCACGGATGTAATTTTCATTTATATACTTTTGCCGTCTAAGATTAAGGTATGATTTTAGTGACATTTAACTATATTGGATAGATAGAAGCAGAATACCCAGTATATTCCGGAGCCAAGTAGCTAAAAACAGCCTAGCTTCAAGTCCCACTGTGAATCCAGTTCCATGGATTAGTAATCCGCGTTCCTCACAACAAACCAGTCAATGCAGTAATTCCTTCATTACGCAGTGCCTATGTTTGCCCGAACCAAAGAGTCAAAACCACTACAGCTATCGATTCAGCCAGTAGTGTGTCAGCCCGCAGTTATGCATATTGTTTGCTGATCCAAAATAAAGGGTTTAATACGTTCCATGGATATTCCTAAAATTACTTCAAATCATTTAAATACCTGATAGTCAACATAAGAATGTTTACATAACCTGCCTTTTTCCAGGTTTCTAGACAGGCTTTGCAATGTTTAAACGGGTTGGAACGTTATCATCCGGCAAAATGTTTATAGTTGTTTACCTCATGGATGATCCCAACAAGCTTGAGAATAAACCCTAAAGAGAGTCATTGGATTCAGTATTCAGGCCAAATTCGTGGCCACATGTATGGTGATGAAAACCTATAACTACTGAATCTTTAGCAAAAACGCCTATGTAACCCTTGAGCTTCCTGATATTTGGCTAACATATTTAGTATCCTAAGTAAATTCAATACCCAGTTGCTATTCTAAGCACCTTATCTGGTAGAAATAATTTCGCATTCGAATAAGATGACCCTTGCGTTTTTTTCGTGTATAAATTGCGCATTTACCTGTCTGGAACATTACCATGACTTTAGTTCAATATTACCGATCCAGTTTGAACCAGAAACAATGATGAGATCACTGAATCGAGCCAAGCCAGAACAAACCAGTGAAACCCATGCCGGCTTTGAAACATTGCCATTCTGGATGGCGCTAGAAAAAACAGACAAACCAGACTCAAGATTAGCCCAGTTTGGACCTTGGCACAAAAACTAAAGCAGGGATCATTCGACTACGAAGAAAATCGGCCTGTCTGGATCCTTTAAAACTTCATCCATCTGTGTCCGGGTTTCATCTGGCACTAACCTTGCTGACAGCTTTTACATTGATTCAGACTAAAACCCCTGAAAGCATATTGGAGCCATCATGCGAAACAAAAAGCATTTCCATTTTTCCTGTTCCGGAATCATTTCCACATCATGAGCGATAGCCTGCACACTTCTCAATCTGATGTATGGACCGAATGGCTCTTTCACCGACGCCATGCTGACGATCCTGTCTACCATCAGGCTGTTCAAGCCAGAGTCAATAAATATGCCGATCATGTTCTTGATGCAGCTCATCTCGCTCCAAGCATGACCCTCGCTGACATTGGAAGCGGAGAAGGCCTTGTCGCCTTTCGCGCCATTGAACGTATCGGCCCTTCGCTAAAGCTTATCTTAACCGATATCTCCGCCCCAATGCTCAGTCATGCGGAAAAATCAGCAATCCAGCGCGGAGTACGCAGTCAATGCAGGTTTCTGGAGTGTCCTGCCGAAAATCTCAAAGAAATTGCCGATGCCTCCGTTGATATCATCACAACTCGTGCCGTTCTTGCCTACGTCCAGAACAAGACTGCAGCGCTATGTGAATTCCACCGCATTCTCAAACCCGGGGGTCGTATTTCAATTGCTGAACCTATTTTCCAGGATGAAGCGTTCGCAGCTAGGGCACTGAAACATGCAGTCGATACGCAAACCCCACAAACTCATGACCGTTTCCTGATTCTTTTGCATCGCTGGAAAGCCTCACAGTTTCCAGACAATGAGGAACAGATGACAAAAAACCCACTCACCAATTACTCCGAACGCGATCTGCTGCGTTTCACCCAGAATTCAGGATTTACTGAAATCCATATGGAGCTTCATATTGACGTGTTTCCATCTCCCATCATTTCCTGGATAACATTCCTCAACAATTCACCCCATCCTTGGGCTCCATCCTTGAACTCTGTCATGGGCGCACAGTTCAGTTCAGAAGAACAGCAATTCTTCGAACAAATCCTTCGGCCGGCAATAGAAGCTCCTTCGGTCACGACTGATCGTATCGCCTATTTGACCGCAAAAAAACCCCTGTCTTAATTTAGTCTAAAAGACTTTGCTTCCACTTCATGAGTGAATGGCATCCCTCCAGCTTCAGCATGTAATTACAGCATTTAGAACCATGAGTGATTAAATGCCTCCCAGCAGGGCAAAATTGGATTTTTGCCCATTGAGGGCCCAACAGGCTAAAGCCCTTTTATTTTTCTTGTGAACCACTCCGCCCTAAAGGACGGAGCTTCCAACTTCAACGGCACGCGCGAGGACGGAGGACTTGCGTCCCGCGCCTCGACTGACCATGCCTCCATTGGCAGTACCGGCGGTTCCCGCCACTATCATGCGCTGTGCCTCCAGGCTGATGTTCTGGGCGGCATTGGTATCCCTGTCATGCAGGATGCCACATTTATCACATCGCCACGCCTTGGCAAGGGCTTGCTCCTGCCTGGCCTCTGGATAAAGGCGAAGTCGGGTAACGGTTAACATGATTTTTCATATATGCAGTCTACAATAAGTCAAGTTATGCCTTATATCCCCGCCCTGAACAGTGGGGTCTTACGGCACTTTTAGATAAAAGGGGGCACACATAGTCAAAGGTAAGCTTTTAATATGCATCAAGCACATACCCATTGGCAAAAATTTCGATGTTCGATCAGTTTCATGATAGGAATTAACCTCTAGAATCCATAGCATATTTCACCAAACTAATAACAAAAATTCCATTTGATCAATAAAAATACAAGCCGCCTGCTGCCTCGATGAAGCAGATAGAAATATTTAATCAAAACCCATTTTATCCGCTTTAGCTTTTCCTCTGCAGATACTCAACATCTCTCCCCTTGCATACCTTTCCGGATTCAAATTTTATGGGAAAATCAATTCCACTAAAGCTTGATTTCGGGTGTTGTAATGTGAAAGAGAAAGTGCTAGCTTAATTTCACAGATGAATGGTGGCAGGATGTTAAAAGAGAGTAAATAGGACTTTTGCTGCTATCCCTCTCTTCTCATCATGATCATGAAGGTTCTTCCCCGAAGTTTCACGGTGGTCGTTATCTGTAATCCACAGTCACGGGTCTTTGGGATGTTGACACCTTTTAAGCATTTTAATGCTATAAAACGAAGGGACAATCATGTCAAATACATACGCAACTGCAGCAAATCATCACAGACATGGGCCTGACGCACCCCTTCAAGGACATATTAAACCCGATTACGGTATGTTAATTTTTTCATTCAGCCTCCTCGGGACAGGTAGCTCATCAACAAAATGATGATCCCTGTTTCTTGTATCTGCACTCAAGGTAGCACACAGTTTCAATGATATTGATTCAAACTGGCATAATAGGTGCAAGAAGAGGAGTTCCTGCATCGCCAGGCAGTTGGCGCAGTAATATACCCCCTGATTGCTCCAAAAGACTTTTAAAGTCTTTGTGGCATATTAAAGATAAAGGATAAAGATCATGGCAAACATCATTCAGCGTAGTCCGATTTTCGGCAGACTTTCTCGTTTTGATCCTTTCTATGATGATGACTGGCTTAAGAATTTCTGGACTCGAAACTTCCCGGTTGAAATGATCACCGCTCCCCAAATCAAAGTTGACATCACTGAGGATGACAAGAATTATAAAATTCTCGCAGAAATTCCTGGGGCCAAAAAAGAAGATGTCAAAGTGGAAGTAGATGGCAACCGGATTGTAATCAGTGCCGAAGTCAAGGAAGAAAAGAAAGAAAAGGAAAACGAAAAGATCATTTGCCAGGAACGCTACCAAGGTTCGAGCTACCGTAGTTTCATTCTGGACAGCGATGTGGATGAATCCAAATCCCAGGCAAAATATGAAAATGGCATACTTGAACTGACCCTGCCAAAGAAAAGCGGAGCAGTTGTTTCCAAACAGCTTATGATCAGCTAAGAAATATACAGTTGACGGGGTGGCATATCGGATGGTCACCCCACTTAATAACTCATCAAAGCACCAATTCCAGAAATTTCCATAAAAATGCATGGATCCAGAAAGTCCTGAATTACCCCCTCAAACTGATCACACCCTTTTGACACGACGGTTAACATTAATTGAGATAGATCAAGGCCTGACTCTAATTAGATGTCACAGTGACTATACTAGTCATGCACTCCGTCAAAAAAAGGATTTCGCTACTTACTACTTCAGAGGAAAAATCCATGTTAAAACAAACCTTATTGATGTCAGCCATAGTGGGAGTTTTGACTGCTTCTTCCACCATTGCACTAGCAGCTGATCAAACTCGCACACAGCAGCAGATACAGTCCCAAACACAAGAAAGAATATATGGCAGTCAATTGATGACCCGACAGGAACGCATCCAATATCGGGACAGATTACGTGCAGCAAAAACCTCACAGGAACGGGAACGAATCCGCAGGGAACACCACGAACAAATGAAGGAACGGGCCAAAGAGCGCGGTGTTACGCTTCCTGATGAACCCCCAGTCAACGGCCGCGGCATGAGAACGCCTGGTAGTGGCCTGGGTGGCGGTGGGGGGATGGGAGGAGGAATGGGTGGAGGTGGTGGGGGAGGTGGGGGAGGTCGATAGTAATTTTTGCGAAAAAACAGATATCGATGTTGAGAAGAGATCATTAAAGAAGTGCGGTATGGATCTCGTGATTCACACTGCTCGAGCAGGCTTAACTTCAGTCAAATGCACAGTAAAAATGGAAAAAACTCGCTTCTCCAGATTTATTGCTTAACTGCCAAGTTAATCCTGCTAAGGTCAATCAACCGGAGGACGAGCTACCGAGATACAAGAAATTCCCGTCAATATTGATGATTAGTTATCACGGGTTGTTCTTTGATTATGAAGGACCTTCCACTAAAAAACAGTGCCAGGGCCCAATTCATGGAACAGGGATAAATCTCCTTGCAGAATGCGAATCCAGGTTTACGCAAAGCAAGTGTTCTGGAGAGACCTTATGTCAGCCAAACAGGTTTTATTTCACGATGCTGCTCGAACCAAAATCATCGAAGGGGTTAATATTCTTGCAGATGCAGTCAAGGTGACGCTAGGTCCAAAAGGTCGAAACGTAGTACTGGAGCGAGCTTACGGTCCCCCACTTGTTGCCAATTCAGGGGTCATCGTTGCCAGGGAAATTGAACTCGAAGACCGGTTCGAGAACATGGGTGCGCAAATGGTAAAGGAAGTCTCCAGCAAAACTTCCGATGTAGCGGGTGATGGGACAACAACCGCTACGGTACTGGCTCAGGCAATTGTACGTGAAGGCATGAAATTCGTAGCGGCTGGAATGAATCCTATGGATTTGAAACGCGGGATAGACAAGGCAGTCATCATGACTATAGAACAGTTGCAAAAGCTATCCCAACCTTGCAGGACAAATAAGGAAATAGCCCAGATCGGAGCCCTCTCATCCAACGCCGATGCTGCTGTTGGAGAGATTATTGCTTTAGCGATGGAGAAGGTTGGCAATGAAGGAGTAATCACCATAGAAGATGGAAAGAGCCTCCAGAACGAGCTCGAAATCGTGGAAGGCATGCAATTTGACCGGGGTTATCTTTCACCCTACTTCATCAATAACCCTGAAAAACAAATCGCTATCTTGGACGAACCCTATATTCTTTTATACGAAAAAAAAATAAGTAATATCCATGACCTGTTATCACTGCTTGAAAAAATCACCCAGACTGGAAAATCCCTGCTCATCATAGCGGAGGATGTCGAAGGAGAGGCACTGGCAACATTGGTAATCAACAACATTCGTGGCATTTTAAAGACAGTTGCCGTCAAGACACCAGGTTTTGGAGATCAACGTCATGCCATGCTGGAGGACATCGCCATCCTTACAGGGGGGCAAATTATCTCAGAGGAAACGGGGCTTCCCCTGGAAAAAGCAACCTTGAAGAATCTTGGCCAGGCCAAGCGCATTGAAACAGGGAAGGAATACACCACCTTGGTCGGAGGTGCAGGAGAAGCCGTAGCAATTCAAAACCGAATCAGGCTGATTCGCCAGCAAATTGAAGCTTCAGCCAGCAATTACGACAAGCAAAAACTGCAAGAACGTGCAGCCAAACTTTCCGGTGGTGTTGCAGTGATCAAGGTCGGCGCTGCCACTGAAATGGGAATGAAAGAAAAAAAATCACGAATCGAAGATGCAATGCATGCCACCCGTGCAGCTGTTGAAGAAGGCATTCTGCCTGGAGGAGGTGTAGCCCTGCTACGTGCCAGGGCAGCCTTGGCTACCCTTCATGGTGACAATATCGAACAGGATGCTGGCATCAGGATAGTCCTTCGTGCACTGGAAGAACCATTACGCCAAATTGTCATCAATTCAGGGGGAGATCCATCAGTGGTTCTGAACAAGATCATGGAAGGTAAAAACAGTTTTGGCTACAACGCCTCCACTGAAGAATATGGTGATCTGATTGAGATGGGTATTCTCGATCCTACCAAGGTAACGCGCAGTGCCCTGCAGAATGCAGCCTCTATTGCCAGCCTGATTCTTACCACCGATGCATTGGTAGCTGACCTGCCACAAAATACCTCGCCTCCTGAAACTATGGAGGATATGGAAATATAACAGAACACATGGAGTGAAACTTAATAAAAATTCAGCCATGCAGATGATTAACCCTAGGAGGATTCATCATGGGAACAGTGCCTTCTTCTGACGGTTTCCGTCAAATCCATCGGCACGATGGCATTTTCCAGGAACGTGAACATGACAGTTATAAAGCATCTGACAAGCCACTGGAACCTACTGTCTGCTCACACTGTGGTGCACTCTTCCATGCAGGCCGCTGGCAATGGGGTCGAGCTCCTGAAAATGCACATCGATCCATTTGCCCTGCATGCCATCGTATCCAGGATCATTATCCTGCTGGCTTCATTAGCTTGAAGGGAAGTTTCTTTCAGTCCCACCGGGATGAGGTCATGCATCTAATACGTAACCATGAAAAGCATGAAAAACAGGAGCATCCCCTCAAGCGCATCATGGATGTGGAAGAAAATGAAGGTAAATCACTAATTACCACTACAGATATTCATCTTGCACGTGGAATTGGCGAGGCATTACATCATGCCTATCAGGGTACGCTCGAGTTTCATTATAACCCGGAGCAAAATCTGTTACGGGTAAACTGGGCACGCTAAAAAGGCATTGTGCCATAACCCTGCTGTTTAAACTGGTTACATCTGCCCGAAAAAGAAGGAGAACGTCATGCCTGTGAGCGAAATCTGTAACCGTGAAGTCATCATCATGCAGCCCGGCCAAACCGTATTCGACGCAGCATGCCTCATGAGGCAGCAACACGTCGGGGATGTTCTGGTTGTTGAAGAGCGTGAAGGAACACGAGTTCCGGCCGGTATCGTTACCGATCGTGATCTGGTGATAGAAATCATGGCTCCAAACCTTGATCCAAAAGTCATCACAGTTGGCGACATCATGGTTCCGGAGCTTGCAACTGTGAAGGAAAATACAGGTCTTTTTGAGACGATCGAATATATGCGCGTAAAAGGTGTAAGGCGCTTGCCAGTAGTAGATGAAAACAATGAACTGGTTGGTATTATCACATTGGATGACTTGCTGGAACTCCTGGCAGAAGAACTGGCAACGCTTGCCAAATTAATCCAGCATGAACGAAAAAAGGAAGTCTTGAGCCGTCGATAGCAACAACAACTTGAAATTCAGGAGAAGACCGTGCAGATCCCGTTGCAGATTACCCTGCGTGATATTGAACATTCAGATGCACTTGAAAAGCATATTCGAGACAAGGCCAAAAAACTCGAAGAGTTTTTTGATCATATTACTTCCTGCCGTGTAATGGTCGAACTGCCACACAAGCATCACCATCAAGGCAAACAGTACAATGTTCGAATTGAAATCAGCGTACCCGGTCACGAAATCGTGGCGAATCGAGAGTATGCCGAAGATGTGTATGTCGCCCTGCGCGATACCTTCGATGCTGCAATCCGCCAGCTTGAAGACTACGCACGCAAGATACGGGGAGACATAAAGAAACATGTGTAGCATGCTGGCAGGAAAACAGGGTTGCCTGTATTCCACCAGGAATGCAGTAACTGCCTTCACGAATTGCGTGTTATTTGAAAGACCAGGAGAGATCCATACCTAACCCGCTAAAAACGGATATCCCAACTATTCCTGATAATTCTATCCAAAGCCGGAAAAAATGTACGGAAAAGAAAGAAAATACAGCCTGTCATCACCTTGACGCTCTTATTCATTTCTCATGAATACCATACACATTCCAACAGGCCAAGTCATGCTTCCTGGAGAACTTATCCTGCCTCCTCTGGCAAAAGGAGTTGTATTATTTGCACATGGAAGTGGCAGTAGCCGTTTCAGTCCAAGAAACACCTTTGTTGCCCAGGTATTTCAACAGCATGGCATCGGCACACTGCTGTTTGATCTGCTGACCCCCGATGAAGATGAAAATTATGAAACACGCTTTGATATCGCATTGCTAGCCCTGCGCCTTCTGGATGCGACTTCCTGGCTGCAGAAGCATCCCGACACCCAAGCTAAGCATCTGGGTTATTTCGGGGCCAGTACGGGTGCTGCAGCAGCAATCCGTGCTGCAGCAAAAGCAGGTAACAAGATATCTGCAGTGGTATCACGTGGAGGCCGCCCCGACCTTGCTGGACAGGATGCCTTGAGCCGGCTTAATACCCCAACCCTATTAATTGTCGGGGCTAATGACTTCGGTGTAATGGAATTAAACCAGGAGGCTTATGCGCTGATCAATTGCGAAAAAAGCTTCATCAGAATTCCAGGCGCGACCCATCTGTTTGAAGAGCCAGGCAAACTGGAACAGGCTGCAACCCACGCCACTGACTGGTTTAGACGTTACCTTTAGTCCTGCCAGAAGCAGGGATTTTTCTATTGAGGATTTTAACTACTTCTGCATCAGTTATCTGGGGGAAAGACTGGTAAAACTGCCCTACCGCATAAAACATTGCAGGAGTACTCAGGCACACTATTTCATCAGCGTAAGGCTTTACCTTGTCCAGCGTATCCGCTGGAGCTACTGGCACAGCACAAACCAGCTTTTTTGGAGATTGAACCCGTATGGCATGCAAGGCAGCAATCATGGTTGAACCTGTTGCAAGACCATCATCGACAACAATGACAATACGCCCTGCCGGATTGAGCGGCGCCCGCGCTGGAGTATACATTGCACGTCTTTCACGAATCAGCCCAAGCTGAATATCTTTTTCATTCTCAATATATTTTGAGGTCTGCCCGGTCTCGTTAGCATAATCACCAAGGTAAATCCATCCAGATTCATCTACAGCACCAATGGCAAATTCAGGGTTGCCCGGAGCACTCAATTTACGGACCAACACCACATCCACTTCACCGCCTAGGACATCAGCAATGATTTTGGCCATTGGAACCGCACCTCGCGGAATTGCGAGCACCAGAGGATTAAGGCCACGGTATTGCAAAAGCGCATCAGACAGACGTCGTGCGGCATCTTCACGATCACTAAAATACATTTTTTGTCACCGAAAATCCCCCTTTTTTTCTTATGAAAACAGCATTCTTCCATGTCACTTTTTATCAGGTATTTTATGAAATCACGATTCCAACCAGATTACTTTGCCATTAAATTTGCACTTTTCATTGATCCATCTCAATCATGATGCTCCTATATGTTAGTGGACACTCAAAACCTGCCATCAATCCCTTGCCATAACCTGTCTGCTCGAGACATCTTGCAAGAAATCCTTGCCTCTTTCGCTTCTTCATGACTCAAGGACATGACCATAAACAATAATCCTTTTTTATTCAAACCTGCCAGTCCCAGGGCTTCCACATCACCGGCATTTGTATGCGCAACTCCTTCTGCCGTATTGTAATGACGAGATTAATATATTTAATCATGGTGTTAATCAGATTATGAAATGTTCACAAACTTACCTTCTAAATAAAAAGGCATGGGGTATTTCAAATGCTCAAGGAGTGACTTTCCGGCTGGACAACAACAGGAAACAGCGTAATGTTATTCAAGCAAGAGCCAGATTTACAATCAGGAAAACCTCATGCCCATCCATAATGCAGACATTATTGCCATCTTCGAGGAAATTGCAGATCTGCTGGAAATACAGGGTGCGAACCCATTCCGGATTCGTGCCTATCATAATGCAGCGCTGACTTTCAGCAGATTATCAGAAGAAGCCAGCTTGCTGGTTAAAAATGGGGTTAACCTGACAAAACTGCCTGGTATTGGAGAAGATTTGGCCGGTAAAATCCGTGAAATCATCTCCACCGGTCACTGTGCCCTGCTCGATCGCCTGCATAAGGAGGTGCCTCCTGCTGTAACCGAATTGCTGAAAATACCCGGTTTAGGGCCAAAACGGGTAAAAGCGGTCTATCACGAACTAGACGTCCAGACTGTTGAACAGCTTTATCGTGCAGCTCGTGACAAACGTATTCGCACCCTTCCGGGTTTCGGAGAAAAAATGGAACACAACATCCTCCGGGCCATAGAAATACATTCAAGCCAGACCCGGCGCTATAAACTGGTAATGGCTTCCCAATACGCAGAATCTTTACAAACCTACCTTGCGAAGATACCCGGCGTAGCACAAGTCACAGTGGCCGGGAGCTTCCGCCGCATGCGCGAAACTGTCGGGGATCTCGATATTCTGGTTAGCGCAAAGCCGAAAAGTGCAGTCATCCATCAGTTCATAATCTATGATGAGGTGAATAAAGTACTATCATCTGGCCCCACACGGGCCAGTGTTATACTGAAATGTGGGATACAGACTGATTTACGTGTAGTAGCACCAGATGAATATGGTTCAGCATTACTGTATTTTACCGGATCCAAGGCTCATAACATTGCAATTCGCCGCATTGCCCAGAAAATGGGTCTGAAAATTAATGAATATGGAATATTCCGGGGAAAAGTTCGAATCGCAGGAATCACCGAAGAGTCAATTTATCAGGCTATTGGCCTGCCCTACATTCCGCCGGAATTACGTGAAAATCATGGGGAAATCGAAATGGCACGCGCTGGGAAACTACCAAAACTGGTAGAACTTGACGATTTGTGCGGCGATTTGCATGCCCATACCCGTGCCACTGATGGTCATAATACATTACGGGAAATGGCCAATGCGGCCAAATCATGCGGATTAAAATATCTTGCCATTACCGAACACTCTAAAAAACTTGCCATGGTCCATGGCCTCGATCCATCACACCTCCTAAAACAATGCGATGAAATTGACCAGCTCAACACCGAATTACAGGGAATCGTCCTGCTTAAGGGCATCGAGGTCGATATTCTGGAAAATGGCGATCTGGACCTTCCCGACGCGGTCCTGTCACAACTGGACATAGTCGTCGGGGCCATACATAGCAAGTTTGATCTTTCACGTTCCAAACAAACCAGCCGGATTCTACATGCGATGGAGCACCCGTATTTCACACTGCTGGCCCATCCCACAGGCCGTCTTATCGGGAAACGTGAACCTTATGATGTAGACATGTTACGCATTATCCACATGGCCCGGGAGTATCAATGCTTCCTGGAGCTCAATGCACATCCTGATCGTCTTGATCTTCTTGATACTTACTGCCAAATGGCAAAGGATGAGGGAGTCCTGATCTGCATCAATTCGGATGCCCATAGCACGTTCGATTTTGCCAATTTACGTTTTGGCGTTGGACAAGCCCGGCGTGGCTGGCTTGAAAAGCAAAATGTGCTCAACACCCGATCACTGACTGAACTTCGCCCTTTAATCCAGAAAAACCAATAATCAAGATTTCATCCACTTATTCCTGCGCATCCATGGTCGCAGCCAATTCATGCAAAGCCGGGGCAATGGCAACTGGATAAACATAACCTTCTGTCAATGATGCCAACCTGGCAGGAAGCCGTCCAAGATTATAAAGGGCATACTGACGCACCTCTTCCAGAGAAAGTCTTGACTCAAGGCGAGATCCCCCCGACATTACGGTTACAAGGAGCGGCTCACCGTTCTGGCTGTCTTTAGCCAGGCTTAGGATATCGTCTGCCAAACGGCCCTCATCATCATATTGCCGCCACACCTGTTTTCGGCCAGGCCAGGTAACCTTGCCCGTGGAGCGCTTGCGCCGCGGGCGCTCATCATACTCCTGAAGTTTATAGGCACAATCGAGATAAGGCGCATCAGCAGAAGTATCAAGCCGGGTTCCAATTCCAAAGCCATCAATCGGTGCACCTTGTGCAAGTAGTTCAAGCAGGCGGTATTCGTCAAGATCTCCACTGGCAAAAATAGTTGTGGAATTCAATCCGCCTTCGTCAAGAATGCTTCTTACCCGTTTCGCCAACCCTGCAAGATCCCCGCTGTCCAGACGTATCCCTTTAACAGCAATACCTTCTTTGGAAAGTTCATGCCCAAGTGCCACAACCTGATGTGCCGCCGCCTCGGTATCATAGGTATCGACAAGTAGAACGACATTATCAGGCTGTGCATGGGCAAAGACACGGAAAGCTTCAATTTCCGTATCATGTGCCTGCACGAAAGAATGGGCCATCGTACCATAAAGCGGGATACCAAATCTCTTGTTAGCCAGGACTGTCGAAGTACCGGAAAAACCGGCAAGATAAGTCGCCCGCGCCGCCAGCAGCCCGGCCTCTGCACCATGTGCTCGGCGCAAACCGAAATCCACCAGAAGTTTTCCAGGTGCCATGAGAACTGAACGTGCTGCCTTGGAAGCAATTAACGTCTGAAAATGCAATAAATTGATAAGACGGGTCTCAATGAGCTGTGCCTGAGGAAGTGACGCTACGACTCGTAACAAGGGCTCATTGGGGAAACAGATGGTCCCTTCGCGCATGGCCTGCACTTCTCCCTCAAAATGCCAGTCAGCGAGCCAGTCAATAAAATCTTTCGTAAAACGACCGGTGGACCGTAACCAATCGAGTTCCTCTGAAGTAAATTTCGACTGCTCAAGAAAATCCAGAACTTGCTCCAGCCCAGCCATGATGAGAAAACCACGATTTGGATGCAACTTGCGCACGAAAAACTCGAATGCAGCAATTCCAGTTAAACCTCGCTCAAAATACCCCTGAAGCATGGTTAGCTGATAAAGATCCGTAAGCAGCAGTGAAGATTCGACATTCATCATTTCAGATCCGTTATGGTTGCAAACTGTACTCCAAGTTGGCGCATCTCATTTAATGCCCGGACTCCATCACCCGGTTTCACATTTACAGCCCGTATGGCATCTTCAAGAAGAACCCCTGTATAACCCAATGCCAATGCATCCTTAAGTGTATTGAGAACACAATAATCTGTAGCCAGTCCGCCTGCAAAAAGACGTTTTACCCCATCATGCTTAAGACTTTGATCAAGATCGGTTTCCTCGAAGGCAGAATAAGCATCCCTATCGCGCACTCTGGCCTTGGAAACAATCCTGATTCCGGCGGGTAATTCGAGACGCTCGGAAAATGCAGCGCCATAGGTCCCAGCCACACAGTGCGAAGGCCAAATCCCGCCCTGTGCATGAAACGAACAATGATCAGGGGGATGCCAGTCGCGTGTTACATAAATCGGCAGTTCTTTTTGGGAAAAAAGTTCAAGGTAATGATTTATTACTGGCACTACCTCTTCTGCTCCCGACACAGCCAGACTGCCACCGTGAAGAAAATCATTCTGCACATCGATAACAAGCAATGCATCACCATCAGCAGGTATCAGGTTGTCCATTAACTATCCTTTGATGCACACCATAGGAGCAAGCTTTGCTACCTTGTGCGCAAGCCCCACACGATCAGCCACCTCCACCACGGAACTCACATCCTTGTAGGCACCCGGGGCTTCTTCAGCCACACCCCGAAATGAAGGACTTCGAATCAGGATCCCCTGAGAAGCCAGTTCATCCACGACTTTTCGCCCCTGCCAACGGCGCGAAGCTGCATGACGGCTCATTGCTCGACCCGCTCCATGACAGGCTGAACCAAAAGCAAGCTTCATACCTCGTTGAGTGCCGGTAAGAACATAAGAAGCTGTTCCCATGCTGCCACCGATCAACACCGGCTGCCCAACAGCGCGCAAAAAAGCAGGAATGTCGGGGTGGCCTGGCCCAAAGGCACGGGTTGCCCCTTTGCGATGAATGTACAGCTGTTTTTTATGGCTTCCTACCTCATGTTCCTCCAGTTTGCAGGTATTGTGTGACACATCATATAGAAGTGGCATCCTGACCTGTGGATAAATCCTGTAGAAAACCTTGCGTACCAGATAGGTGAGAATCTGACGATTGGCTAAAGCACAATTAATAGCTGCACGCATGGCACCCAGATAGTTCCTGCCAAGTTCTGAATGAATGGGGGCACAGGCAAGTTCACGATCAGGCAACATGATCTGGTAGCGGGAAGCAGCCTCAACCATTTGTTTCATGAATTCAGTTCCAATTTGGTGCCCGAGGCCCCGGGATCCACAATGAATACTGACTACTACATCATCTTGCGACAGCCCCAAAACCTTCGCTATCCTTTCATCCAGAATCGAAACCACACGCTGCACTTCAAGATAATGGTTGCCAGAGCCCAGGGTACCCATTTCGTCTCGCTGGCGCTTCTTGGCAAGATCTGACACCCACTGCGGATCTGCGCCCTGTACCTGCCCTCCCTCCTCGATACGTTCTAGATCCACCTCTTCACCATATCCTTGCTGAACCGCCCAACGAGCGCCACCCATAAGCATTGCATTCATTTCAGCCATGGAAAGCCACAAACGGCCTGTACTACCCATACCCGCCGGTATGGCATGAAACAATGCTTCCGCGAGGCTAAATTGCTGGGCAGCCAGGTCAACCGCTTTCAATCCGGTCAGCAGGCAACGCACCCCGCATGAAATATCAAAACCTACCCCTCCAGCCGTAATCACTCCACCAGCATCAGGGTCGAACGCGGCCACGCCACCGATTGGAAAACCATAACCCCAATGTGCATCAGGCATCGCATAGGAAGCACGGACAATCCCGGGCAACATGGCCACATTGGCAATCTGCTCGCGCACCTTTTCATCCATGGCTAAAAGTAGTGCTTCATCTGCATAAATAATAGCTGGAACATGCATTCCACGTGTTGCAGGAAGTTGCCACTCGAATTCGGACAAACGCTCAAAATCAGAAGGATTCATGACAATACCTATCAGACATCAACAACACACTGGGCAACCCATATTTCCCCTTCCCTGTGTACAGTAAGGCAGGTATAGGTTGCACCTTTAGGCTCAACTACAGGATGATGGCGCAAGGGATCGATCTTCTCGCCCCAAGCTGAACCATCAAGATGCCCATTAGTAAGCCTGACTTCATAAGAACTGAATACCAAGTGACGCGTTGCCATCTCACAAATGATAGTGTTAAGCCAGTCGACCAGCAGTAAATCATTATCAGGAGCATCGCAGAACAATTCGACATGCACCAAAGGTTTGACACCTTCGAGATCCGTCACCATAGCAGTTAACCCCAACGCAGCCTGCTCAAATGCTTCGGCACAGGTTGCTCCGATTCCCCGTATCCCCATATCTGCCTCGTGTGAAAAATGCTCCCAGTGTTTCATGATTACCTCTGATTGAACCTGCTCCTGCTTTTCTGGGAGCCGCTTCTTAATATCAGATCCAGCTTTTCCATCAGAATGCGTTTTTTCAGGCCATCTGTCTCAATACAGGTCACCTTCTTGCGCTCCCATCAGCTCTAGCCATCAGCGTTAGAATTATATATTTAATCAATTGGTTGTTTGATTACGCTCTTGCATAATCAAGAACGGTACAAGACATATATGCTGTAAAAAAAACTGCATCCACATATGAAAAAATCACCTCAAATCATTATTACTTAAGAAAACGAAACACTTCATGATCCATATCATATGAATCAATCTGTCCAACGTCTGGATCCAAGGCCCAAACCTAAATCCTGTCATCGGTTTCTGCCTACCCGAATTGCAGTCATGAGAATAGTTCACTTATCCATGACACATGCCAGGGGTGTTGCGGGTTTTGAGAAGACTTGTTCATCTCCACCCTTGACGATGACAGACGCTGACTTAAAAATAGGATGAGTGAAACAAGATGGAGAAAAGGATCACCTTCCTCGTTGCTGAACTACCTACCAAATGTAACTGAATCAAAACAGGTAAAGAGTGTTTAATATGCAGCAATATCCTTATCTAAAAAAAGCTGTAGTCCGGATATCAGAAAAACCGAGAATAGCCGTCAAGGATCCCCTGCCATTTCGCCAAAAATTGCATAGAAATAGCGACTGACATGATTCGAAACACGAAATCCTGCATGGGGAAAGACATCCTCAAAGGGAATACCAGTCCTTACAACCTGATCTAGTGATTCGCGCCCTCATCCTGCTGAATTTTTTGCATTGTATCCATTTGCCATCGTCTGGTTTGTGCCGCCTGCTCATTGCTCAAACCCGACAATCCACCCATCGTACCCTGCAAGGACTGCATGGCAGATTGAGAAGTTTCAGGGCCCTCCTGAACAAGGAAAGATCGATTCTGCATTTGCTGGGAAGCGGCCCGATCCCTTGCCTGGACACTTGCTTCATAACCATTATATGCAAAAGCCCGAACCTGCAGTGCTACAAGTATCAACGCCAACATCACAGATATCAAATTCTTCATGCTAAAACCATCCCCATAAAACCCTCTACACTTTCCTTTTAAACTACACCGTTTTCTGTAACAAAGCCAGCTTGATTCTGCCAATAATCATCTGGGCCATAATGCAGACAAACCACCTCTTATCAATAGGCTATTTATTTTAACGACATAAACTGATGAATGAGAGTTGGCAAACTTACATTTTATATGACAAGAACGTACAATGCTTCAGGCGCTGGGGTCAAAATCCCGGGTTATGATATGTATCCAGATGTCAGAAATTATCCTGGACTCTTGAATAGAAAGCTTTCATGCTCATAACTAAATCCATCATGCAACGCACCGGAACAATCATCCTGATTTTTATATTAGCCCTGGCAGCTTATTCACTTAGTCCCTTTATTCCTTCTTTACTTATGGGCTCCATGCTTGCCGTAATTGGCTGGCGCCCCCAGCTTTGGCTTGAAAAACGCTTCAATTTACCCAGATGGCTTGGTGCAGCAATCCATTCACTCATCTGGCTAATCATCATCGTTGTACCTCTGTGGCTAATCCTTGAGCCTGCCGGTGAAAAAATAGCCCCCCTCATTATCCAGTGGCGGGATGAAATCCCTTTGCTGAAACCTCCACCCGAACTCATAAAAATTCCCCTGATAGGTGACTGGATTGCCCAGCAAGCATCACCGCTTACAGCAAAAGCGCTACTTCAATTTCTTGGCGGCCACTCGAATCTGGTCGTAGGTTGGGTCTGGCGTATCTGGATCTATGCCCTGCATAGCGTGTTTGCCGTGCTCACTGTTTTTTCCATTGGATTCGCAGGAGATGGGATTGCCAAAAAACTCAATATGCTGTCCATTAGAATGTGGGGAGTCAAAGGACCTCAATTTCTTGAATCTGCAAAGCAGTCCGCCCATGCGGTCATGATAGGGCTCATTGGTGTCGGGGTCGTAGAAGGCCTGCTTATCGGAATTTCATTCGGTGTCACGCACATGCCACTCTGGTCTATCTGGGCACTTGCAACTGTATTTCTGGCACCGATCCCATTTGGCGCAGCGATTATCATTCTTGCAGCATCTGCATGGCTCATGCTGACCGGGTACTGGATCAACGGTTTGTTGGTAGCCGCATGGGGGTTTTTTATCATCGGCCTCGCCGATTTACTGCTTCGCCCCCTTTTCGTCGGAGCAAAAAACCGGGTTCCTTTCATACTTGTCCTGTTCAGCATCCTGGGGGGCGTGAAGGTTTTTGGATTTATCGGGATCATTATTGGACCCATGGCCATCAGTCTTGCTGGAGCTCTGATGGACGAATTGCCCTTATCGAAACCTGAAAATCCACTTCCAGCTACCCAACCCGATATTGAGAGCAGATAAACCCACACGATGAATCATAAATAAACCCTTTGAACCGGATTTTCCCGCTTTCATCGGCATAATTTTTCTACCCTTGGCATGATTCATGTGGCTGTCATGTCCAGACCGCTTCAGCTCGAACATGTCATTCTTTATGACAATTCTAGAACCGGCCCCACCTTCATCCGAATTGAAATCCCTTGTAATCCCAATAGCCAGGTCGATTCACAGGACTCTTGTCAAAAAACGGGATGTTATTGCTATCGTAAACAGATACGATTTTGCCTAAACCAAGTCCAGACAATCCGGACACAGACACACGAAGCATTCCAGCCAATGAACAGATGCCTCTTAGCCAATCCAAAAAAATAACGTTACTTACCGATTCTAAGCCAGTAAAACTAAACATGAACAATTTCACGATAAAACAATGGCTTCAGGTAAGCAGTGTGCAATATATACTGCCATTTTCTGTGCCCTGTTCAAATACTGAAAAATACCTCAAAAAGCCGAACAGAATAATTATCGGTTCAGGAAGGTTCAGCACGCGAGTGATGCGCCGCACTAGCCGCACTTCTTCGAATAACCCTTTGAAAAAACATATTGTTTGGAATTACAATGATCCTGCCATCTTCCTGGCGTAATTCTGTAAACATTAAATTTTCCTGTACGACAATACCCTGCAACGCTTCTGGAAAAACCTCAATTTGTTGGCCCAGGCGCATTGGACGCCAGAACCATATAAAAAAGCGGGCTGTAATATTGCTGACCATGGTCCAGACCGCAAGTAGACCGACTCCTATTATTGCAATCGTACTTACAAATGCGGTCCATAAAGCTGTTACATCAACTCCCCAGACATGCAGAATCAGGATGAACCCAAAGATCCAGATTAACCATTTGATTACACTATGAAACAGCTTGGCATATCCTTCTGATACATTACGATGGGCACCCATCCATTTGGCCAGACCGGCTATACTCCGGCCTACTATACGAACCAGAATCAATACACCAATTACCAGCAGCAGACTCAATATCAAATGCTGAAACCACCATTGGGAATGTGTGTCGAAGTAGTGCAGATAATCTTTCATGTTCATCTCCAAAAAACTGAACAGCAGATTCTGAGCCCTCCTCTTGTAATTCTATATTCAGGAAACACCATGGTTTACTATTCATAACATGAATAGCGCTCAGTTCACCAACAAGGAAACAGACATCCGAAATAAATCATTCAGAGAAATGCGGCAAGCTTGTTCCTTATTTCACTAAACCGTAATTTATTTTTGCCTCGTAAGATAATTGCAGCCGGCAACCGTACTTTCAATGGATTTTCAGGAACATTACGAACTCTTAACTCATAATGTAAATGGGGCCCAGTAGCCCATCCAGTCATTCCAACATAACCTATTACCATACCTTGCCTGACGGGGCTACCGATATGAAGGTGTGCAAAACGACTCATGTGCGCATACAAAGTTGAATAAACATGACCATTCTGTAGAATGACTACTTTGCCATAACCACGCTGCCAACCCATAAATTTTACGTAGCCATTCGCTGTAGCATGAATAGGCGATCCTTCAGGAGCTACTAAATCTACTCCATCATGCGGTAGCCACTTCTTAAGGACAGGATCAAACCTCAATCTTGCAAAAGGTGAGCTCACTCTGCTGTATGCAAGGGGAAAGCGCAAAAAAGATCGTTTCAAACTACTTCCCGTAGCCGAGAAATACCCTTTTACTGCCTTACCAAAAGCATACCAGTATGCTGTATGGCATTGGCCAAGATGACAAAATTTAGCAGCTAAAAGATGATTGTCAGCATAATTTTGTCCTGTTGAGCGACGATAGATAACCCAGAATTTGTCTCCTGGCCAGATTCCTTTTCGGAAATTTATTCTGGATGACAGGATATGGACAAACTGGAAAATAACTGGATAAGGGATTCCAAGACGCCGTGCTGAAATAGAAAAAGAACCGTGAACTGTTCCCGAACGAACAATATCGGTATGGGGAAGCATGGATCGATTAATAGTGTTATGAGCTGGGGTCTGCAGGGGATTTGTAGCCTGATTATCCTGCTGCACCGAATTTATTGCCGGATAAGGTTGAAATGACTGATGAAGTTCAGCAGGCATCGGGATACTCATGGATGCAATTGCACCCAACATCAGTACCAGAAATAAAATAGCGGGCCAAAAAAAAGTTCGGATAACAGGAATTATTTTCACTTGAATCAATATTCAGACTATTCGCAGGTTAAAAGTTTAAAATGAAACCTCATACATAATTTTGAGCCTGGATGTAAGCCTGCGCGCCAGGTGATATCTTCCAGGTTCAAGCTTATAGCCCGGAATCCTGCTCGATTGATTGGGCTCATCGGAACAACCCTTATTTTACAGGCTCAAATGTCTTTCCCCTTTCTAAGTCGATTCAACCGAATCCAGGACTTGGCTGCCCGTTACAAATAAAGAAAGTTGAAAGCTACCAGGAAATCCTTCCGGGCTATTTCAATTGTGCATCGCTTGATACTCTCAGCGACACGGACACATAAAAACCTGAATAGACCTATTCAAGCGAACGAAAAGCTTACCACATCTATTTTTGTATAAAAATACATAATTTACTACTTATATGCAAGTTAAGCAGTGAAGCCTTACCACGATACCAGATCCGCATACGATCAATGCTCGCACTTGAATCGTGACAAAAGTCCTGAACGCCACATTTTCCAGGTGTAAAATTGCTATACACGGCTTGATAAGGCTAGCAAAAAAAAGCCACCCGAGGGTGGCCAAAGCGGATGAAGCGCATTGAAATACAAATGACATGGGATACTCACAAGCCCTGCAATCAACCTGGTTCAGCGGCAAATCAGTCCAGAGCGGACTGTGCAAAAATTTTAGCGCCAAACAATTTAAGCGCCAGAATCTGGCTAACCATACACACAGCAAAATAAAACAACCATCTTTACAGTTTCCTTTCAGTGGTATTACGCCTATATCAAAGCAAGTCTCATGCCAGTTATAATTTAATTTATTTATTATTTATATTCAATATGATAAACACGAATCACTGACATCAACCATCCAATGCAGCCAGATTGTGATCAACCATAGTGCATAAAGCGACGGGCCTTCCCACTTTGGAACAAAAGCGAAGAATGTGAAATACAGCATTTCGTCATAACCACAGAATTACCTGACTTTCTATCTTTACAGCCTTAAATCCTTGTCATTACATTCAGAAGTACGACATAAAATTCCTATGGAATATCCATTTTTCTATATTCAGCCACCCCAACACCCATACATTGTTTATCAACACGGATAAATGGAAGGCTTTTTACTCACCATGGGAAATTAGATATGGTATCCACAATGAATCTTGCGGTTTCATTAAAAAATTCTACAAAAACCCTGAACCCTCTACCGGATTAAAAAATCCAGCCTCAAGATAGTCATGCAGAAAACATGAGGCTGAACAGGAAAAGAAAATAAAACAATTGACTAATCAGCTAGTTGCTGTAAAAATAAGTGTCTAAACATCAGGAGCTACATTATGCAAGTCTCTGGCGCGGCCTACCCGACCTTTAACAGCACCCAGACAACGCCACAAAATCAGGCGTCAAAACAGCCTCAAGTCAGCAAAAGGGTCAAGGAAGGGAATGATCAGGAAAATGATAACGACGCGGATGACTCTAAAGTCGCTTCCACCCAAAAAACACTCTTGCAACTTAACCCGAGTGTAAACAGTAATGGTCAAACCACCGGGACGCGCATCAACACAACAGCCTGAATCAAAACAATGTGGGACCCCAATACGGGACGACCATCCCAGCCCCGGAACTAAAAGGAATTAAAAATATCATTAACGATATTTTCACCAACCCCAAGACCCGCGCCCAAACCCAGCCCTGTCATGATATTACTGAAAAATCCACCACCTCCTGACATCCCTTGCGACCATCCCATAGGCTGCATCGTCGGCTGCGGATGAGTCTGTAACTGCATTTCAAGTTGATGAATATACTGGGCCATCTGCTGCATAAGCATTCCAGCTGTCTGGGTATTACTCTGTTCCTTCAAGGCGATTTCCCGCAAATCCATGGCCAGTTCTCGGGCAGTAGCTTCATCTTTTGCATCAGTTTTCAGGCGCAACGCCAGGGCCTGCATGCTTTGCAACAATTCCTGTGACTGCTGCCCCAACTGGGTAGCCTGCTGTTCTGCCAACTGATAATCCATATTCAACCTCCTTTTAAAATAATTACTCTTCCAGGTGTGCCAACCTGCAAAACACTTTCCAGAACTCGATGAATTAGTCGAAGTCATGATAATAAGCAAGCCCCGGGCTTTTGGAAAGAAATTTAACAGGATAATAGCTTACCCGTCCTACTATCAACTGAAACCATGTAAGCCGAAATGAAGCTATTCCCTCATGGCAGTGCAAAGTGACTTTTAACACCTGATATCCCATGAGCTATAAAATTTCTCATGTCCTCAGATGAGGGCTATCACATATTTTATCAACCCCGAAATATTCATTAAAGCAGGAACCCAGCCCCATTACAAACATGTTGGACTCATGAAATTGCCTCAGTAATAAAAACAGCAGATACTTGAAAGACCGATTCCAGAACTGGATAAAAGCATCGATGAAAAAAAAGATCTGCCCCCTCCTGTCACTAGTGTTCTTTTTACCCATGCAGAACGCACATGCGAATCAGACCCGATCCGTTGAACACTTCAGGAATAGTGATAAGGCCCAGGCAAGCTGCCCTGATGACATAGTAGTCTGGTTAAATCTCAATTCCGGAAAATTTTATTACAAGGGAAGTGATCTTTATTCACGGATTAAGCCGGGATCCTATGTTTGCAGGCAGACAGCCATCAAGGCTGGTGATCACCCTGCCCTTCATGTTCCTTTAATGTATTGATTTCTTTCAATCGCAGATTGAATCTCGGGGTACTGTCCCCTATCCTAGACTGGTCGATGAACCAAAATAAAATAATCCAGTGTTCAGTGTTCAAGATTCTCAACCTGTATCCTTCGCGCCAGCCAGGCTCCAATTTGCCTTACTATCAGCAAAGAAGCTTCGGATAGAGCTTTGACTCCACCTTGAGCATTATTCTGACGGGCCTCAACATCCTGCACAAAACTCCTGCGTGCCAGCACAGCACGATCAGAAAGACGAATCAGCGTTGCATTCAGCCTTACCCGACCATAGCTCTGATCTGGTGTAACAAAAACCTGTTCGAAATCAATAAGATTGGTGGATAACTCCCAATCAGCATGATTTCCCGCTTTACGACCGGCTATCAGAACATCATGAGCAAGCAGGCCTCGCATCAAGGGTGCGAGTAACTGTGGAGGCGGGCTTATCCAGCGACTCAATGCATAACGACGTACCTGCACGGGATCATTGTAAGTAAACCTGTAATAAATATTTGTGGATTGGAGCCAGTCAAACGCATCGGGGTTCTGGACTACAACAGCTGTGCCCATTGATGACGAACCCTTCATGGCTGGCAACATGCCCAAATCATAATGCTTCAGAGCCGGTCCCCGGGCAGGCAATGCCTGGCAGGCGACAAGAAATAACAGAAAAGAAAGACCCAGTTTTTTCACTTTTTCTCCCTGACCTGAAACCCTGGCTCACCAGGACCGGGAGGGTGTACCGGTCGACCGAAAATAAGCTGTTGAGGATACTCCTGCTGTTGCCTGAGAATTTCTTCCAGGAGCGTCGCATTACGCGACAGTCTCGAAATAAGCCTATCAAGATCAGGAAGAGTTGAATCGTTGACTGTTTTGGCTGCTTTGGCAGCCCTGTCACCAGCAAGTCCAACTTTATCCAGAACACTCATTCTTTGCTTCAGTTCAGCTCCAAGCAAACCAAACTGCTTTACCATCTTATCTGTATCCTTCAGTGACTGATTCAACTGCCGGGTAGTTCCGGGTAGCTGTGAGACTGCCGGAGCCAGGGATTGTTCAAGATTCAGCAACTGTTGCGTAGCCTGGGATAGATTCTTTAGCATCTGACTTAAATTCTGCAGATTGTCATTATCAAGCAGGCGATTCATCCGATCGGCTATCTGCCTGAGATTAATCAGCAAAACCTGGCCTGTATCCCCTACCTGCTGAAGTAACGACGGAAGCATATAAATGCGGCCAGGATTATCCGGACTGGTTTTAAGAGGCAGGCGGGTTGCCCCCTTGTCATTAAGTTCGATATAGGCAAGCCCGGTCAACCCCTGATATTCAAGTTTTGCATAAGTTGTTCGCGTAATGAGTGTATCAGGCCGTACACCAATTCGAATGAGTATCGTACGGCCATCTCGGTCAAACCGGATATCCTGCACATGACCGACTTCTACACCACGGTACCTGACCAAAGCCTGCTGGTTCAATCCTGAAACAGAATTTTTGGTCACCACGAGATAAATGGACAGATCACGAATATGATTCTGGCCAAACCATATAGCCCATCCAACAAGTGTTACCAGGAACAAAAGGGTAAACGATCCTACCCACAGGGCATATGATCGGTTCTCCACCTAATCCTCCGCACCATCTATAAGCACAAGTTCCGGTGAAAAATAGCTCTGGATGAATGGATGATCCACCTTTTTGACCTCCTCGACCGTTCCTTCAGCAATAATGCACCCATCAGCCAGTATCCCTACCCTGTTGCTTAAACCTTCAAGCAAACCCTGATCGTGGGTAATCATGACCACCGTCAAACCCAGTTGTTGGTGTAACTGTTCAATTAAAGCCCTGAACCGGACGCCTGCCACAGGATCCAGACCCGATGTAGGTTCGTCCAGAAATATTAATTCAGGTTCCAGCGCCAGGGCACGGGCAAGAGCCACACGCTTTACCATACCCCCGGAAAGGGCTGCAGGCAATTTATCGGCAACCTCAACATCCAAACCAGTCATAGCCAGTTTCTGCATGACCAATTCACCCACCAGCACTTCGTCCAGCACATGCAATTCACGTAATGGAAGGGCAATATTATCAAACACCGTCATGGCACTAACAAGGGCTCCCTGCTGAAACAATACCCCCCAGCGTGAACGGATTTTCTCCCGTGATTTATCATCTACCTTTTTCCAGTCTAGACCAAACAGGCGGATCTCTCCGTATGCAGGTTGCATCAACCCAATCATTTCCCGCAACAGCAAAGTTTTACCGCTTCCCGATCCACCCAGCAATGAAAAAATCTCGCCTGCCCTGATATGCAGGTTAACATCCCTATGCACCCAGTTACCATCTACCAGTGTGCCTACATGTTCACATTCAACGACAAAAGGAAGGATCAAACTCCAACTCCGGAAAAAATCACGGCAAAAACCGCATCAAGAATAATTACAAGGGTAATGGATATCACCACCGAGCGGGTAGTCCCACGCCCCAGGCTTTCACTGTCTGGGTGGATTCTTAAACCTATGTACGTTGCCATTAACGCAATCATTAAACCAAATACGACTCCTTTGCCTATGCCCAGCCATAAATTAACAATTGGCACGACCTCGGGGAGCCTGTGGAAAAAAAACTTGAAACCAATGCCCAGTTTTTCATATGCAATGAACATCCCCCCAGCCAAAGCCATAATATTGGTCCAGACCACAAGAAGCGGTAACGCCAGAGCAAGCCCCATGATTTTTGGCAATATAAGCCTTAGGGGCACCGAAATCCCCATGGCTGCAAGGGCATCCAGTTCCTGGGTTACCTGCATGGCGCCCAGTTCGGCTGTCATGGCCGACCCTGATCGACCTGCAACCAGTATTGCAGCAAGCAGGGGTCCCATCTCACGCAGGATTCCGATACCCAGCAAATTAATAACATAAACATTGGCGCCATACATCTGAAGCTGTTGGGCGGACAGATAACTCAGGACGACACCTATCAAGCAGCCAACTAGCGCTGTAATCGGTAAAGCTGTCACACCGGTTTTATAAATCGTTACTGAAAGCTCCTTCCATGGAAAACGGAAAGGATGCCACACAAGCCATGCACAGGTCTGCACAAGCTGCCCAAAAAAAACAATAAACTCCAGGCTTTCCCTCAGAAAAAAAATATGAAATATCCAATGACAACTATCGGCTGCAGCCAGTCATGTGAAGAGGAGCGCATCAATGGCTGGGGTAATCGGGAGATTTTCTCAATAACCGTGCGATCTGCATCTCGAATGTTTAGATGAACAGGCCATTTTCTTCCCCAGCCTCGCCAAATCATCAAGGCGCCCACTGAGTCCATCCCCTCAATTCCTGTCAAATCCCATTCCACCTCTTCATGCGCATATTTTGATACTTCATCGTACAGGGTTTCGTAGCCAGCCCCAATTTGTCCCAATCGCCAGATCCCGGATACAACCACGGCTTGTCCCGTCTTCCCGCTGACAGATGGTTTTTTCGTTAAACCATCATTTCCAGATTCGTCATTACCATGGTTCATCTATTATAACCCATTGAGTTTAATGAACACCCTTAAATCATTTCTCCATACACCTTGTCATAACCACCAAGGATATGTTAATAAGGATACCATTTACAGCATCATTAATAATCGAATAAAAATGGCGTTGCCAATAACCGATGCTCCTGATTGCCTGATTGATCCTTACGACATCGTCGGGGGTGTTTCTACCACTGACGATGCCTGTCTGACAATCAATCCGAAAGGATACATTCTTGAAGCTAATGAAGTCGCACACCAGCTAATCAGGCTAGGTGACATAGCACGTTCGCCCAAAATTCTCGATTATTTTCATTCAGATGATCAACCTCATGCAGCCCAATGCCTTGCCCAGGCAGCAAAAGGGCAACCTGGCAAGTTTGCAGCAGTATTCGAGCAGGCGAATGGTTTAACAAAATCATGCCTTGTCCTTTGTCATCCAGTCAGCAAAGGAAAGCAGGTCAAAAGCATCAACGTGATTATACGCAACCAGAATATTCGGGCATTAAACCAGGAACTTCATATTAGTCGGTTGCAGGCAGAACTCATACTGTCATTACCAGATTTTGCTTCATGGGAACACAGCCTTAGGGACGGAACCCTTGTTAGCCATAACCTCTCGAACCTGATAGGACTTGATCCCTCACACCAGATCAGGACATTTGAAGAGTTTAGCGCTTTTGTTCATGAAAACGACCTGCACCGTTATCTTGAAAACTACCACCAACTCCTGGGCAACAATTCCATAGGTTTAATTGAATACAGGGTCAGCCTTGAAAATGGTCGCATAAGGTGGCTATCCGATCGTTTTCATATCATTAGCAATACAGAAGGGCAGCCTGCAAAGATTATTGGGGTGACCCGGGATATCACCTATCAGAAAAATACTGCAGCAGGTGAAGCACAATATTGTCCCCTTACGGGATTACCCAACCGCAACCTCTTCAGGCAACGGCTTGATCAAGCCATAAAACGCGCAAGCCGGACAGGCTTCCCGGGTTCCGTTTTTTTTATAGACCTCGACAAATTCAAGGAAATCAATGATTCACTAGGCCATGAAACCGGGGATCATATCCTGGTTGCTGTTGCCAACCGATTATCTGCATGTTTGAGAGAAACGGATACAGTAGCCCGATTAGGTGGCGATGAATTTACAATTCTTGTGGAAGACTTAAAACAGGTTGATCAGGCTGAACTGGTTGCCCAGAAAATTCTGGATGCGTTTACTTCGCCATTCATTTGTGACGGGAAAGAATTTTTTCTCACCGTAAGCATCGGAGTTTCATTATTCCCCATTGATACGGACGAAGTTGAAGATCTGCTTAAAAAAGCCGATCTGGCCATGTATCAGGCCAAGGATGAAGGCCGCAACAATTACCAGTTTTTTACACCAGAAATCAACAAAAGATCAGTCGAGCGAATTACCATCAAGCGACAGTTGCGGGCAGCACTTGATCATCATGAACTTTGCCTGCAATACCAGCCTCAGGTAGATATCTATACCGGTGAAATTGTCGGTGTGGAAGCGCTGGTCCGGTGGCGCCATCCTGAACGAGGCCTCATTTCTCCAGCTCGTTTCATACCTATTGCCCAGGAAACAGGGCTCATTGTTCCCATAGGTGAATGGGTACTTGAAGCCGCCTGCAATCAATGCAAATCATGGATTGACATGGGATTGCCACCCATCAAGATGGCTGTCAACCTGTCCCCTCGACAGCTTAAGGATACCCGCTTTCTAGACAGTATCCGAAAAATCATAGAACGGAGTGGACTTGATCCCCATTATCTTGAATTCGAGATTACCGAAGGACTCCTGATTGAAAATATACGGTTTGGGCGTCAAATTCTGGGTGAGCTTAAAGCAATGGGAATCCATCTAGCCCTCGATGATTTTGGTACGGGTTATTCATCTTTGAGCTACCTGAAAGACTTGCCACTTGATATTCTGAAAATGGATGGTTCGTTTGTACGGAACCTTACAACTGAAACCCATAATTCGGTAATCGCCAGGACAATTATAGCCCTGGCTCACAGCCTTAATCTCAATGTTATAGCCGAAGGGGTAGAAACCCGGGAACAACTCGAACACCTGCGTGACCATGAGTGCATCTACGTCCAGGGATTTATATACAGCAAGCCAGTAGACGCCGGAGTCATGACACGGCGCCTGCGCCGGGGCCCTTTCAAGATACTCTGACTTCAATCAGGGATGCATTCCGGCAAGCTTGGCGCTACAATCAACCCCTGTTTCATTGACCGGGAAGAATCGTGTACCCATTTATCTTTTTTTCTTTAACCATATGCATCGGGTTAATGCTCGCAATCCGCCCTCTGGGATTCTTCACCCAGCCCCGTTTAACCTCTCTGATGCATGTCATCTCAGGGACAGTCGCCCTATTCTGGCTATATCTTGAAATTCACAACGGGACAAAGAATCTTTTCAGGAATAATGCGTTGCTCCTCTTTTGCATTACCTTTTTCCTTGGACTGGTCATGCTGCTACTACGACTAACCAAACAACCCCGGTTTATGACCTTGATTGTCATGCATGGCTTGTTTGCGGGGCTGGCCCTTACCGTTCTGGGTTTAAGCCTGTTTTGAACCAAGCTAGGGACTGTGCAATTACTGTTTAAGGTTTAGTCTTAGCTCAAGAAAAATGAAGCGCCAATGCTACGATACCCGCAATAAGACAATAAAATCCAAAAGGTCTAAGTGCTGCAGCCTCGTGTTTTTTAAAATACCGCATCAGGAACCACGTACTCATCCATGAAAACAAACCAGCCAGAAGTCCAGCAAGAATAATGGTGCCCAAGGGAACACCCGGTGTCAGGTGATGAAATAATTTCGGTACTTCAAGAAGTCCTGCTGCTGAAATGATTGGGGTAGCCAATAAAAAAGAAAAGCGGGCTGAAGCTTCATAGTCAAGGCCAATAAAAAGCCCGGCAACAAGCGTGGCTCCAGAACGCGACATACCAGGGATCAAGGCCAGCGCCTGGGCACACCCAACCAGTATGGCATCTCCAAATCCCAAGCGATCCATGGTACGGCCAGACAGAATACTTTTTTTAAGGCGATCTCCCATTATCAGCATGATGCCATTGAGAATGAGGCAGATGGCTACAATAACATACCCTCCAAAAAGACGGCTTAACGGGTGTTCAAAAAACAGGCCCAACAATCCTGCAGGGATTGAACCAACAGCCAGCATTGCCAGGAGGGCTGTAGAGGGATCTTTCAGATTTCCGCGTGTTTTAATCGCCGATCCGATTAACTGATACCAATCCTTCCAGAAATAAAGCAGCATTGCCGAAGCGGTTCCAAGATGTAAAATCACAACAAATGGTAAAAACCATGGAGCAGTTCGATCAATAGACCACTTGAATATCGCAGGAACAAGCACACTGTGACCCAGGCTGCTAATTGGAAAGAGTTCGGTTACACCCTGCATGATTGCGATTAGATATAAGTGCAAAGTTGTCATGTTTATTCCGAAAAAAATCATGGCCAGTATATGAATGACTGTACGAACAGACTTCCTGCACCATTCGGTGAATCTGGCCTAGCCAACCCAGATGAAGTCAATGCCCTGGTTATGCCTGAACTGAAATTCAGGCGCGAAAACTTCAGATCCCGGAATCAATCAATAGGTGAAAGCGGATCCATAGGCGAAGTTTCATCCTTCATTTTCAAACTATGGACGAGTACACCAAGACTCTCACCAAGCATGGCAATAGTCTCATCAGGCAGATTACGCAATGCATCAGTCAAAACACCCTGTACCGGTCCAGGGGCATGTTTAAATACCTCTTCCCCAGCTTCCGTAAGATAAAGCCTGACTACTCTTTGATCATCTTTACTGCGTTCCCGCCAAAGAAATTTCTTTCGATCAAGTTTATCCAGCAAATTACTCAAGGTCGACTGATGAATGGCCAATACCCGGGCCAAATCAGAAGAACGCATACCTGGCCGGTTGGCAAGTTCCCCCAAAACCCACAATTCTGCTCCACTTACTCCACACTGTTCCTTGATTTTTTCGGAATGGCGTTTTACCGATTTAACAACAGTACGAAAATATTTCAATACTTCCCGGATTTGGGCAGATCGATGATCTTCGAAATTCTCGTCTCGAATTCCACAATTTGATTCTTTCATGTTTCCCTCTAATACACCGGAATGGTCAGACGGTTCCAGCATCTCTGTATAAACTGCTATTCTGGCCTAAAAATTGCCACCTGAATCGTAAAAAAACTTCAGGATATTAACCTGATTAATCCATCTTAAATTAAAACTCTAATCGCATGCTGTCTAGTACAACGCTTTTTCCCAAAACTTTTGCCACGCGTATCATGCCTCATCGGAAAAAAAATTGCATCGGGTTGCTTAATTAATATCGAAAAAATTTTATCCTTCACTTCAGACTTGAAAAAATTTCCCCTTAACCCAACTGGCAGACATCAGTCCAGATACAGGATTGATCACATCTATATCATGAGTTAATATTATAAAGGTTTGAAATATAGAAGGATATAATGTGAATATTCAGGAAATCGGAGCCACACCCATCCCGATTCCCGTCTCAGCCAGGGGACGTCAGGATTTTATCCGGCGTCAAACCAGTCAAACCGGGGATACACACCCTGTTCCTGGCGAAAAGAAAAAAAATTCCACTTCAGAATCAGAAGATAGCGAACGCATGCTTGGTCGCTATATCGATATTTATATCTGAGCACTGGAAACAAGCAGACTATTCGGGTATAGTCTCTGCAAACGGGATAGGCTGCAGAATCCACTCAGGCATCACCATCTTAACCCGAATCAGGAATTCTTGTTTAATTTTACCTGGGGGTAATCCAGGACTGGTTTTAAGAATGTACCGAAACCCATCGATATCAAGACGGTCGAGTTAAAACATATCCAAGTAATCAGAAGACCTGCGATAGGAGTCTACAAATGTCACTAAACTCAATTCTCTCTATGGCTAAAACAACTGGACAGATTGCGCTTGCCTGTACAGCAGTGTTCGCACTCATGCGTGCAGGAAAAGTAACAAAATCAAAATTTCAGCGCCGATCTGGTAATCAATTCGGCTTTCTGGAAAATATCGAACACTACCAGCCCAATGAATTAGCCGATTGCCACTGGCTGTCTTAAACCGTAAAGACGATATCAGGAACGACTCCCCGCACGATTCGACCAATCAGTCAACTCTCCTGAAATCGCCTTTTCCTTGACATCAGCCTCCAAATCCGAAAACTCGGCTTCTGTCAATCCAAGATAGCTCATGACATCATCCCTGACCGCAATCCAGTCATTCGCATCTTCAAGATGCCGATTACTATGACTAAAATATATTGCCATGCGCAATATGGCAGTTAGTGTCAACACCTCTTCTGAATAGTTTTTTTCACCCGCACGGGTAAACACATCAGAATCCTGATGCACCAGCATGACCTGACATATATGTTCCGGCAAATGCCAGCATCTGCCGACCAGATAACTAATTACCGCATGATTTGTATTGAATCTTGCTTCTTCCATTCTTAAAAGTGATGCGCTACTGGTTTTGTTTGCCTTCTGGAGGAGACCCTTATAATCTGGATAACGCTGAATCATGACTGCCATGCCACAATCATGAAACAAGCCCAGAGTAAAAGCATCATCCGCTCTCACACCAGGAATTTTACCTGCAAGGTAGGCTGATATTCTCGCAACATCTCTCGCTGTATCCATAAATCTTTCCATTTTGACCGGCTGGTCTTGTGAAAGTGTACGGATCGATAATCCTGCGACCAGATTGGCAAGGTTTTCCCTGCCAAGGATTTCCAGTGCATGGCCCACAGATGCAATTTTCTCGTTACCCCCATAAAGAGGTGAATTCACGGTCTTGAGCACACTTGATGCCAAACCGGCATCGTTGACGATAAGCGCAGTCAAGTCTTCAAGTGACGAATCCCGTTGTGCCAGCATTTTCGCAAGCTTGGCCAGCATTTCCTGGCGAGGCGGGATACGGAAACCCTGTAATAAGAGACTGGTTTCTTCAGCACTTAGACGAACATCGGACATAACCATTCCTTTCTTCTGCCCGTTATGACAAACGTGTAACCTCATCAGCAAATTGATCGCACTGAATTCACTCAGGCCCTAATCTTTATTTCGGCTTATAAACCTAAAACTTGAGATGGCACTTGCATAATTCTGCCATAGAAACTCCTGACTCCAAAACGCCAGAACCCTGATCTTAAATTAAATTATCTTGAGGTATAAGCCAGATCCATCATGATCCTTTCCAGTCAACCTCAAAAGCTGCTCAGAAGCCTATCCTCAACCCTGAGGGTTATCCATACTTGTCCCCCACCATACAAAAATCAAGTCGTGGGGACAGGCAATCAAAACGATAAAAAATCCATCAATAAAATCCCAGGCTATGCTTTTGTGTCTATTGTGTACAGACCCTGTTAAAACCAGGCAGGGAAGGGTTCCATGGAAAATAAGGAGACAGCAAATATTACCAATCTGAGGGGCAACACCTCTGGTTTCAATACCGCCATCGCAAAAACAGGCCCCCTTACTCGGGATTTTATTGGGGGTGTTCATGAAGACTCCAGAACCCATGACTATCTCGATGCTTAGTGTGAAGTACATGAACTCGGCTTTGGTAATGAATTCACACCCGTTCAAATGAATCCTGAAATATGCAAACAACACCCTTGGGTGCCATTTTGTTTATGCATCAATAGATGGGTGGTACAATCTTAAATCAGGACTCTTGTGCCAACTAACGGAAAACACGATGACCACCATACGGCAGGATGATTTCATCAATAGCATACATCACGCTCTTCAGTATATTTCCTATTACCATCCCAAAGATTATCTTCAGGCATTAAACCAGGCCTATATCATGGAACAATCCCCTGCAGCCAAGGATGCCATGGCCCAGATCCTGATTAATTCCCGTATGTGTGCCTTGGGTCACCGGCCAATCTGCCAGGATACAGGAATAGTTGTAGTCTTCCTCAAGGTCGGCATGAATGTTCACTGGGAAGCAGATCTGTCAGTTACGGAAATGGTTAACGAGGGAGTTCGCCGTGCCTATCTCGATCCCTCCAATGTTCTTCGCGCTTCAATCGTAACGGATCCTGCTGGATCACGAAAAAACACCCAAGATAATACCCCTGCAGTCATTCATGTGGAACTGGTTCAAGGTGATACCGTCGAAGTAACCCTTGGGGCAAAAGGCGGGGGATCAGAAAACAAGGCCAAATTTGTCATGCTCAACCCATCCGACAGCATAGTTGACTGGGTAATCAAAACTGTACCGACCATGGGCGCTGGCTGGTGTCCTCCTGGCATTCTAAGCCTTGGCATTGGTGGCACACCTGAAAAAGCCATGCTGATGGCAAAAGAAGCTATGATGACACCCATCGACATGCATATGCTGCAGGAAAGAGGTCCGCAAAACAGACTCGAAAAACTGCGTTTGGAGATCCATCAAAAAGTAAATGCCCTGGGAATAGGAGCACAGGGCCTTGGAGGGCTGACAACCGTTCTGGATGTCAAAATCATGGATTACCCAACTCATGCTGCTTCGCTTCCTGTTGCGATGATTCCAAATTGCGCAGCAACCCGACACATTCATTTTACCCTGAATGGTAAAGGAGAGGCAGATTTACCCGAACCTTCCCTGGCAGACTGGCCTGAGATTTTCCGTAATGACACGGAAAGGGCCCGCAGGATTAATCTTGACACCCTTACCCGCCCTGATATTGCGACCTGGAAAGCCGGGGATACCCTGCTCATAAGTGGTAAACTCCTGACCGGCAGGGATGCCGCCCATAAGCGGATAAGTGAAATATTCTCGCGCCATGAAAATCTTCCGGAAGGTGTTGATTTCACAAACCGGTTCATCTACTACGTAGGCCCCGTTGATCCTATTGGTGATGAAGCAGTTGGGCCAGCTGGCCCGACCACCGCTACCCGTATGGATAAATATACGGATATGATGCTCGACCATACCGGAATTATAGGAATGATAGGAAAAGCGGAAAGAGGGCCTGAAACCATCAATTCTCTCCACCGTCATGGAGCAGTCTATCTGGTTGCTGTGGGCGGAGCAGCCTATCTTGTATCCAAAGCAATCAAATCGGCAAAGATTATTGCTTTTCCCGATCTTGGAATGGAAGCTATTTATGAATTTATCGTTAAAGACATGCCGGTGACCGTCGCTGTGGACACTTCTGGACATTCAATACACCAGGCAGGACCAAAAGAATGGAAAATGAAAATTGGAAATATTCCGGTGGCTGAACAAAAATAAACGGGACCCAAACTGACTCCCGCCTCATTCCTGCCAGCAATGAGGTCCACGGGACTGGAACTAATCCGGTTTGATATGACCAGGATTCAAATGTCATCATGCTGAATTCCCATTCCAGTCCAGATTAAACCAGCCGGCAAAAAAGTTAAGCGATTTTTCATTACCGGATGCGGAGGAATCAGGAGCCCATTTCATTTGGAATGAGTACGACGAGATCTGTTACACCCACATCAATACCTGCCTGGGACAAGAGCGTTGTAATCTGTCCCCGATGATGTGTTTGATGATTGAAAAAATGCATGACCACACTGAAAAAATCTTTTTTCATCTCAATCCCTTTCATGTTTGAGTAACACAAAACATGAAGAAAATCCTCCTCCGCCAACTCCATTGCCCACTGCCTGATTATTCCATCCAGAAAAGTTCGATGCCGGCTTCCCACAGCAATATCAGAAAACAGCCATTCATCCAGTGTTCGAGGGGTTTGCAGGTTTCTAACCGGATCCAGTGCATGATGGCTGGATGGATGGGTTGCAAAACGCTTTAACCAAAGCGTATCTGCAACGACAAGATGATTTAGTGTCCCAATGATTGAATGAAAAAAAGCATTTCTATCTGCAATCAGTTCTTCTGGAGGCAGTGTGCCAGCCGCTTCATATAGTTTGGCATTCATCCACTCATTGTATGAAGCCATTAAAATAATCAGAGAACAGGTCATCATATCCTATCCATTCTTCCCTTAAAGTATCATGCACAAGCTATACCTTGGGTAAAAATGAAAAATTCAAGCAAAAAAACACCTGGATTTTAAAAAAACTACAGGGTAAATTCCCATATCCCTTTTGTAAAAAAAAAATCAGAATTCCAGAAGCAGACGTGCAGGTTCCTCAACCAGATCCTTGACATGAGCAAGAAAAAGTACAGCATCACGGCCATCGATAATCCTGTGATCATAAGACAAAGCCAGATTCATCATGGGCCGCACGACAATCTGCCCGGATTCTACAACCGCCCTGTCCTGAATCCGGTGCATGCCAAGTATTGCAGACTGGGGGGGATTAAGAATCGGGGTAGACAGAATGGATCCATAAACCCCACCATTGCTGATGGTAAATGTTCCTCCAGCAAGTACATCCAGAGTCAGTTCGCCATTTTTTGCCAAATCGCCCATCCGGTCAATTTCCATTTCTATCTCTGCAAACGAAAGCAAATCGGCATTTTTTATCACGGGCACGACAAGCCCTCTTGGTGCGCTTACCGCAACACCGATATCAAAATAACCATAATAGACAATGTCATCGCCATCGATTGCAGCATTGATGACAGGAAATCTCTTCAAGGCCGCAACAACAGCTTTTACAAAAAAAGACATCAACCCGAGTTTAACGCCATGAGTTTGCTCGAAACTCTCCTGATGATACTTACGCAAGGACATTACCGACTGCATATTGACTTCATTAAAGGTTGTCAAAATCGCATAATCATGCTGGGCACCAAGCATGCGCTCTGCAATTCGCTGCCTGAGACGGGTCATCTGTACCCGTTGCATCGGCCTCTCTTCGGTTAAAGCCACGTGAGCCCCAACTCCCTTTACTGCAGACATTGACGCAATGCCTTGCTGAATTTCAGGGGCCTTTTCCAGCCTTGGAGGGTTCTTCTCCTGCTTGGCAGGTTTGGCCTGAACTGGTTTTTCTGACTTTGAGGAGGTAACAGGTGGACGAACCGATGTATCAATTCTCGCAATAATCTGTTCACTGGTTACAGTCGCAGAATCAGGAGCCAGAACCTCGACCAGTTTTCCTGAAGCCGGGGCAGGCAAATCAAAGATCACTTTATCTGTCTCTACATCAATCAGGTTGTCGCCCTGCTGCACAAAATCATTGATTTTTTTCTGCCATGAAAGCAATCTGGCATCAGTTATCGATTCAGCAAGCATAGGGGCCTTAACATCTACCAGCATTATTTTTCTCCAAGTGCGGCATCAATTAAATCGCGCTGCTGCCGTTTGTGCTTGGCAGCATATCCCACAGCAGGTGCAGCGGCAACTTCTCTTGCAAGCCCCTTCAATACCATTTTCCTAGGCAACAGCAAAGATAGCTCCCGAGCCATATAATTCCATGCTCCCTGATTTTTCGGCTCTTCCTGAACCCATAGCCACTCTTCGGCTCCTTGATGCATTTTTATGGTTTCAACAAGGTTTTCCACAGGCAAGGGATAAAGCTGTTCAATCCGAACCAGCGCAATATTTTTCTTTTTTCTGGTAGATATTGCCTCTGCCAAGTCGAAGTATATCTTGCCTGAACAAAACAATACCTTACGAACATGGCCCGAACAAGGGGTGGTCAGAACAGGAGAAAACCCGCCAGTTGTCAAATCCTCAAGAACAGATACCGATACCCGGCTGCGCAATAAGCTCTTGGGTGTTATGAGAATAAGGGGGTTACGTCTGGAGCGAAGCATCTGGCGACGAAGAAGATGAAACATCTGTGAAGGCAGGGAAGGAATACAAACCTGCATATTATTCTCCGCACAAAGCTGGAGATACCGTTCAATCCGTGCTGAAGAATGCTCAGGGCCTTGCCCTTCATAACCATGGGGAAGCATCATGACAAGATTACTGACCTGCCCCCATTTGGATTCTCCCGAACTGATAAACTGGTCAATAACAACCTGGGCACCATTGGCAAAATCTCCATACTGGGCTTCCCAGATAACAAGTTCTTCAGGTTTCGTGACAGAATACCCATATTCAAAAGCCAGCACTGCTTCTTCTGACAGCAACGAATCGATGATAATAAAATGGGGTTGGCCCTTCTTCAAGTGCTCCAGGGGGATATACAGCCCTTGATCCCAGCGTTCACGTATCTGATCACGCAACATGGCGTGACGATGAAAAAAAGTACCCCGGCTACTGTCCTGTCCAGAAAGACGCACGGCATAACCATTCGTGAGCAAAGTTGCATAAGCCATTATCTCGGCAAATCCCCAATCCAGATCAAGTTTGCCCATGGCCATCAATTTTCGGTCAGACATCACTTTCTGGACAATAGGATGAAGGGTAAAGCCCTCAGGGACGGTGCTGAGTTTTAGGCCCAACTGGCGAACTTCTTCAAGAGATACGCCTGTTGCAACGGATTCACTGCTTCCTGATCGATCAGATTGGCGAGCCTCCAGATATTGCTGGTCCTTATTATCGACCAGAAGAATCTGATGATTGACAGGACCACCAGCCTCAAGTGCCTTGCGATAATTCTCAACCAGAGACCGGGTTATTTCGGGCGTTACCTGATTTTCCTGCTCAAGACGCCTGGCATAAAGCGCTCTTACCCCAGGATTCATTGCTACTGCCCGATACATCATGGGTTGAGTTACAGAAGGCTCATCCGCTTCATTATGGCCAAGTTTCCTGTAACAGACCAAATCAATAACCACATCCTTATGAAACTGCATGCGAAAATCAAACGCGATCTCGGCTGCCTGCAAAACTGCTTCAGGATCATCCCCATTGACATGAAATACAGGCGAGTCCACTATTTTCGCCACATCAGTACAATAAAGTGAAGATCGGGCATCTCGCGGATCACTTGTTGTAAATCCAATCTGGTTATTAATGACAATATGTACAGTGCCTCCAGTAAAATAGCCCCGGGTCTGTGACATATTAAGCATCTCCATGACCACTCCCTGCCCTGCAAAGGAAGCATCACCATGAATCAATACCGGAATAACCCGATCCCCCCCCCTATCTTCCAGCTCATGCTGGCGGGCACGAACGGAGCCTTGCACGACAGGCCCTCCAATTTCCAGGTGTGAGGGATTGAACAAAACACGTAGATGCAAAGGGCCGTAAGGCCCGGAAATATCCGTAGTGAATCCCTGATGATACTTAACATCCCCAACAGGAAGCGCTTCGACCTGGACCCCCTCGAATTCCTTAAACAAATCAGCTGGACGTTTACCAAAAATATTGACCAGCACATTCAGGCGTCCTCGATGTGCCATACCAAAAGCCATTTCCTTGACTCGGGCAAGACCAGCCCGCTCTATCAGGTAATCAAGCAAGGCAATAAGGCTTTCACTGCCCTGCAGGGAAAACCTTTTTTGACCGATATATCGTGAATGCAGATAAAGCTCCAGTGTTTCCGCAGCAGAGAGCCGCTCGAGAATGCGAAGTCTGGTTTCAGGAGAAAATTTCGGACCCCCGGGCTGACTTTCAAACCGTTCCTGCAGCCAGCGTTTTTGTTCAGTTGATGCAATATGCATATATTCAGCGCCAAGCGTGCCACAGTAAATCAATCTCAAATTACGGTAGATGTCTCTTAAAGACAAGGTCTCAGGGCCAGCAAGCGAACCGCAATTAAAAACCGTATCCATATCGGCTTCAGTAAAACCGTAAAACGCCAAATCGAGCTCTGGTGCCTCGACTGAAGATAAACTACGGCCAAGTGGATCCAGATTTGCTATCTGGAAACCACGATAACGATAGGCATTGACAAGCTGTGTTACGGCAACCTGCTTTTGAACCAGGGATGCCAGATCAGGCATGGCACGTTTTTCTGACATTCGGTGTGCAAGATCTATGAGGTTATGCCGGATTGAAGTATGGTTTATGTCTGGTTTAAGACCATGACCCAGTGAAGCAAAGTAATCACGCCAAGATTCATCCACTGACTTGGGGTCAGCAAGCCATGCCTCATACTGATCCTCAATATAAGGTGCGTTCAAACCGAACAGATAACTTGAAATCCCGGTATCTTGCAAAATCTGGGCCCTCTGTCAGATCCCGAACAAGTTTCTTCGACGTTTAATCCCGGCGATCCAACGGCACAAAATCCCGACGCTGGCTTCCTTTATATAGCTGACGCGGACGACCAATCTTTCGATCCGGATCACTGGCCATTTCATTCCATTGTGCGGTCCAGCCTATCGTACGGGCAATCGTAAAAATCACCGTGAACATATTGGAAGGAATACCCATCGCATGCAATAGCAACCCGGAATAAAAATCAACATTCGGATAGAGCTTACGGGCAATGAAATAGTCATCATCCAGGGCAATCCTTTCAAGTTCCAGGGCGATGCGGAAAAGACTATCATCTTCAAGACTCAGTTCATGCAGAACCTGATGACAGCTATCACGTAAAACTGATGCCCGTGGATCGTAATTTTTGTATACCCTGTGGCCAAAACCCATTAACCTGAATGGATCTTTTGCATCTTTCGCACGAGATACAAAACCTCTGATATTGGAAACCTCCCCGATCTGTCTTAACATATTCAGCACAGCTTCATTGGCCCCTCCATGGGCCGGACCCCACAATGAAGCGATACCTGCCGCAACACAGGCAAAAGGATTTGCACCTGATGATCCTGCCAGCCGAACAGTCGAGGTAGAGGCATTCTGCTCATGATCGGCATGAAGGATAAAAATCTGTTCAAGCGCACGGGCCACAACTGGGTTGACCAAGTATGATGCACAGGGTGTTGCAAACATCATGTGAAGAAAATTGGTCACATAAGGGAGATCATTTCGCGGATACTGAAAAGGCTGACCAATACTATATTTAAAACACATGGCGGCAAGCGTTGGCACCTTCGAAATCAGCCTGTAGGCAGCAACTTCCCGATGCTGCGGATTGGCCATATCAAGCGAATCATGATAAAAGGCCGACAAAGCACCCACCATTCCAACCATAACAGCCATAGGATGGGCATCACGACGAAATCCACGAAAGAAGGTAAGCATCTGGTCATGGACCATGGTGTGCTTACTCACCCGGCTGACAAAACGCTCCTTGCGATCCCGATTGGGTAATTCCCCATGCATGAGCAAATAACTGACATCCATGAAATCAGCCTGATCAGCAAGCTGTTCGATTGGGTAGCCCCTGTAGAGCAGGATGCTTTTTTCGCCATCTATGAAACTGATGCTCGAACTGCAACTGGCTGTGGATACGAAGCCCGGATCGTAGGTAAAGATATTATGTCGGCTCAGATTACGGATATCCACAACATCAGGACCCATCGTTCCCTCAAGCACAGGAAGCTCTATCCTCCCTCGTCCATCACCCATATCCAGATAGGCCTTGCGGTCAGTCATACACACTCTCCTCGCATTCGTCCGCCCCGAGGCGAAATAACCTCAACCAGTCTTTAAGAGGCCATTTTAACATAATTACCACAAGTTCCATGTGTAGCCGCAAACTGACATGAACTCAGGGGCAATTAATCAGCAAGCTACAGACTCTCCCTGTCAACCAGACATCGCTCCTTGAAACAGGATGCTTATTTTCAGCTACAATGATCATATTGATCAGCCCGGACTTTTTTCAAGCCCAACCGCCTCTGCTGAATGTCTTTTTTGCTATAATCGACGCATTATAACCTTGATTGAACACCCTGACAGGCGAACCTACACATGGATACCTTGTTCTATACTCATCCTTCCTTTCTTTCACATAACCCTGGCCCCGGCCACCCAGAATCTCCTGAACGCCTGAGGGCCGTCTGGAAAGCTTTGGATGCACCCCAGTTCAATTTGCTGATACGGCGTGAAGCTCCAGCAGGCAGCCTTGATCAGGTAAAACTCATTCATGATGCTGAATATGTGGAAACCATCATGTCATCCATTCCAGCACGTGGTCTGGTTCAACTTGATCCAGACACTTCCCTGTCGCCTGGTTCCGGCGAGGCACTGATTCGTGGAATAGGCGCAACCTGTGCAGCTGTCGATGCAATAATGGCTGGCGATGCCGATAATGCCTTCTGTGCAGTACGGCCCTGTGGCCATCATGCAGAACCTGCGCGCGCAATGGGGTTCTGTATTTTCAACCAGATTGCTGTCGCAGCAGCGCATGCCAGAGTTGCTCATGGCCTGTCACGTGTTGCTGTCGTGGACTTCGATGTTCATCATGGCAATGGCACTCAGGCAGCCTTCCAGGCCGATCCGGGGTTTTTTTATACTTCAACCCATCAATCTCCGCTATACCCTGGCACTGGATCCCGTAACGAAAAAGGTCTGGGAAATATTGTAAATATTCCATTGCCACATGGAACAGGTTCTGAGGCTTTCCGACAGGCTGTCGAATCTGAGATGTTACCTGCGCTTGAAGCCTTTGATCCTGAATTTATCTTCATTTCAGCAGGCTTCGATGCACACTACTCTGATCCCCTTGCCGGTCTCAATTTTAATGCGGAAGATTATTACTGGATTACCCGCGAACTGATGCATCTTGCAGACAGGCACTGCAATGGCCGCATTGTTTCCATGCTTGAAGGCGGCTACAGCATGGAAGGTCTGGAACAAAGTACCGCAGCGCATGTAAAGGCCCTGATGCAGGATCTTTAATTCAACCTTCCGGCGGGATGATACAGGGCTTTCAAAACATTTATTTATTCCTGCCAGATTGCCCGGCACAGAGTCAAATCAAGGCAGAAGAACCATTTTTTGACTTTACCTGATATCTCCTACCTTACTACGATGCCGTATTTTTCAGCTATTTTTCCTGCTGGCAGAAGAGGAGCAATCAATCTTCACTAATCTCGACCAGGCTACCTACTGGTAACTCATCAAAAAGCAGCATCACATCAGCGCTACGCATCCGGATGCAACCATGGGAGGCAGGAATACCCATGGGTTCACAATCAGGCGTACCATGAATATAAATATACCTGCGCATGGTATCAACATCCCCCATCCGGTTGATACCTGGTTCCAGCCCAGAAAGCCATAATATCCGTGAGAGGATATATTCCCTGCCAGGGCACTGTCTGGCCATATCCTGGGTATAAACTTCCCCAGTCGGTCTACGTCCTACCAATATGCTGTTTTCTGGCAACCCTTCCCCAATACGGGCCCGCACCTTATGTAATCCACGGGGAGTACATCCTGATCCTGATTTTTCACCGCCACCAGCTTTGGCTGTAGAAACAAGATACTTGCCAACAACACCTCCTTCTTCTGTAACAAGAATCAGTTCCTGCCTTGCAAGACTAATAATTGCCCGCATCTTCCCTTTCCCTGCGCCTGATCCGGAAAAAATCTCGCAGCAGGTTTGAGCTTGAAGCCGCAAGAACTCCCCCGATTACCTCGGTATGATGGTTAAGACGTCTGTCTGCAAAAAGATCAATCACACTGCCACATGCACCTGTCTTCGGATCTGGTGCCCCGAATACCAAACGCTGAATCCGTGCATGCTGAACTGCCCCTGCACACATCGCACAGGGTTCAAGGGTTACATAAAGTGTTTTTCCGGGAAGACGATAATTTCCAACCTTTTCTGTTGCCTCGCGTAATGCACGAATTTCAGCATGTGCACTAGGATCATGACGGCTCACAGGACAATTAAAACCGGATCCGATAATCTGGCCATTACTGACTACAATAGCCCCAACCGGCACTTCGCCAAGATCCTGTGCCTTGCGCGCCAGATCGAGGGCTAGCCGCATGAATTCTTCATCCTGAGCAGGATTACTCCCACTC
>JAGWIG010000173.1 GCA_028873515.1 Pseudomonadota bacterium
GCATTAGGCCGTAATAGCGTGGGGGCAACGGCACTGGTAACAGCATTAGCCGCCGTACCATCCGCCACCGTCACGTTACCGGAAAAGGTCAAAACGCCGGAAATGCCGTTGGGAGCAGTTGAAACGTTACTGCCGTCAGCAGCTACGCCAGTCAGCGTGTAGACATTCGACCCCACGGTAACAGACATGGTGTTAGTGCCTGAAACTGCGGTAATAACGCCGTTAACCTGGACATATTGAAAACCGCGAATGTCGTCAACACTAATGGCCGTACCGGGAGCGCCCAGCGTAGTTCTCACGCGAGTATTGCCGCCCATGTAAGCATTGAAAAGCGTGTTTCGTGCAATTCTTTGCCGTGATTGAGCCGCTTGAATAGCATTAACCTTCGCGTTTTTCATAAACTGATCAGCAATACCGACGCCTTGGTTTACGATGTTTAAATCGATGGTGTCAGCATACTCGTTAATTGATAGCGTGTATTGCTCAACGGTCCAGGATGATGGTGATAGGCCGTTATCCAGGTTGGTGTTGTTCGACGGCGTGAGCGGGGTAGTAACCGGCGCTTTTAAACCGTTTCGAGTTTTGGTGATCGTTTCACCGATTTTATTGGGGAACGTTTCAACGTCTGCGATCTGGTCGTAAACTAATTGTGATTCAAGAGCATCGATGATTTGATGCTCTAAAAACCCTTGTTGGATAATGGGTTGTAGAGCGGTTGGGAAATTACTAATTGCCATGAGCGTACCTTTAGGAGTCTATGTTCGGCTCCTGGCGGTCTGCGCCCGATAAGCAAATAAAAAATGGTTATTAGGGCTTCTGCCCTTGGGTTAATTGGTTCTTGTTGTTACGCCAAGCTGTCTTAATGCGGCTTGGCGCTCTTCTTTCGTCATTTCAGTAGCCTTTTTAGGCTTCGTGTCGCCTGGTTTTGGCGGCTCGTTCGGGTTGCTTGAAGATGGAGCCTTAAAAAGATAGGGTTTCTCCTCTTTCAACTTCTTCATCAGATCGTCAGCGCCTATAACCTCGCCGTTTTCATCCAGCTTCACCGCCGACAAATCAGCAAGCTTTAAGCCGTCCATGTCGATCATTCCGTGTTTAATAGCTTCTGCCTTTAACTCAGCCCGGATAATCCGCGCATCAGAGGCAACGGTATGCGCCTGTATTTTTTCGGCAGCTTCTTGTTCTGCTTTAGTCGCAAGCTCTTTTGCTGCATTTGCTGAAGCTTCCAGCTCTTGGGCTTTAAGCCTTGCAGCTTTGTTTTCTTCGCGCAACTCTTGCACATATTCACGTGAGAAAGTTTCTGCTTTCGGCGCTGGTGGTGCTGGTGGTGTAGGGGTATTAGTTGGTTCAGTCATCAGGCTTGTTTCCTTCGGCTATCAAGCCGCTTTTTTGGGTGTATTTAATGCTTGTTCATTTTTAATGCGTTCGGCGGTTTCGCTTTTAATCAATCCAAGCTCCGCCTGAACATCCTCAATGTCATAATCCGCTGCGGTAGTTGCTACTGCCGTTTCTGCGCTCATGATCCCGGCGTCTACCGATGTTTTTAGAGCTGAGGCGGTATTCATCCTGTCCTCTGCGCTTGGCGCATACCATTGCGGCCAGCGTAGGGATATTTTGGCTTTTTGATTGAGCTTGCCGACCGGCTCACCATCGCATTTGAGAGGGTATTTATTCGATGCTGCAACGATCATTTTTAGCAGTGAGAGCAACGCGCCCTCGCCGTATGAAATGCGTAATTTATCGGCTAGATTGATCAATGCCGCATTCATGATCTCAAGCGCCCGGCCAGATTGTGCCGCGCTGATTTTGTCAGCAGCAATGCGGTTTCCGTGGATTGATTCGATCGCCAACTCACGCAGAAATTTGACGTAATTAATCATCGCCTCGCTAGCTGTGCCGTTTATCTCTAAAAGCCGTGCATCACCGTCAGCGCCGATTACCAGGGCATTACCAGCACCTTTGATAATGTCACCGTTATTGCTCATTGCGGGCTCTTTGATTAACAGCGTGGGGTCGCTGGCATATTTCAGCCCACGTCCGCCCTGGCTTAGCAGGTAATCAATCTCAATGCTTGTATCGATTGCATCAAAAAAGGTACAAGCGCCGTCTATTTCATTGCCGCCGGGGAGATTTTTAATCCATATCCAGGGCACGAATCCGAGCGCATGATTAACGCTCCGTTTTGAGTCGATTTGTGGCGTGACCGGCTCCATTTTGTCATCTGACACCAGAAATGGCGTGTACCAATTCTCATTCTCTGAGTCCCAATCCCGCAGCATCCAGAAATCAGATTGAAGAGAATCGTCTTTAATCGTATAGCCAGCGGCCCTTAAATCTTGGCCTTTCACCTTGTACTTTTGCTCGATTTTTAGCAG
>JAGWIG010000174.1 GCA_028873515.1 Pseudomonadota bacterium
GAGCCAGCGCAAGAGCCAGCGCAAGAGCCAGCGCAAGAGCCAGCGCAAGAGCCAGCGCAAGAGCCAGCGCAAGAGCCAGCGCAAGAGCCAGCGCAAGAGCCAGCGCAAGAGCCAGCGCAAGAGCCAGCGCAAGAGCCGATGTATCAATTCCGGCATGAGAATTGCAGTGCAAGCTACTGAATTACAATACGCGCACGCGTGCACGCGCGTGAATACACGAATAAATCTACGGATGCAAGCGATTAAGAGATTTTAGAGTACATCACCTAAAAAGAGCTGATTTTGTGTTGTATTTTTGGTGTATCGGGAAAATGTCCAATGAAATCAATAGGTTACGTGAAAATTATCGATTTTGTGATTTTTTAAAAACGTGTAGAATTTAACTCATGGAATCAAAACAACCCAAAAGACGTGAGGAGCTTAAACGAGCGCCTTATCGGCGCAATTTTTAACCCGTCCGCCGAAATGGCGGAACAAAACCGCGCCGAGAAAGCTGCCAAGCGTGCTGCTGCTGCGCCGGTGGTAGAGATCACGGGCCTTGCAGCAGCACGCTGCGAAAATTAAAGGATAAAAATGAATTCTCGAATTCATGTCGTGGGCATCGGCTCACGCTCACACAACGACTGCTTCGTGCAGTCGTTGGCAAACCTGCTAGGGTGCTCGTACGGCACCGCCGAGCATCAGGCGCGGATTTACGGCTATATCCCCAATACGGGCATGGCTATTCGCGGACTGATGCCAGCGTTTGACAAGCTCGCGCCGTGTTATACTCTGAGCGCGTATGGTTACATGGGATTGCTTGCGCGGTACTTTCGCAAGCAAAACTCGTGCCAACGCCACGATAGCGCGATGTCGCTCAAAACATGGCTCGCGCGTAATCAGACAGGTACATTCGCGGTGTTGCAAAAAGACCATATATTTATTGTGGTTAATGGCGTGGTGTATGACAACAATGCCCCAAAATGGAGCAAGATGGTCAACGCTACGTTCGAGTTTACGGATGCACCATTATGAGGCATTCTCTGAAAAGGCAGCGCGGTGGCGTCGCAAGCGCTGCCCGTGGTATCTGGTGCGCGGTTGTGCTCGCGCTGGGGCTGGGAGTCTGGTTCGGCTTGCCGGTGTTGTATTTATTCAACATTGTTCAGGCTTTGATTAAATAATCGTCAAAATTTATTGACAAAAACAGAAAAGGTGAAATTATGAAAACTCCAAAATTGTTCGTGAACGTAGGGCGCGATAATCGCGTGTTGTCGCTGAATGGCGACATATTGGATTGTGATGGAAAACCGAAGGACATCGTAGATTTGTCCGAGTGTTGCTGCGGTGCAACATACGAAGCAGTAGTGGACTACCTGCGATCTATTCGCAATGACTACGGCTACGAGTTCTCATTGGTAATTCAGCGTCAAGCCTAGGGCCAACCCAGTCAACCCGTCGGAAACCCTTGCTATATAAGGGTTTCCGACGATACACCCTTGATGCAACTATGTTGCATCAACAAAAACCCTTAGTATACTAAGGATATTTTAGATTTTACCCAGGTAAAATCGAGGGTAGACTGGGGTCGTACAAGCACCAACGCCAGACCGCTGATGTACCCTCGTAAATTCGACCCCTTGACTTTTAGCAATTTCTAAGCAATTCATTAACAATTCGTTGATAAATCGTCAACGGTATACCCAGATAATCCACGGATAAATCGAATGAATTCAGCGTATCATTTTGCAACTATGTTGCATTTTGTTGCGTATAAATGCAAAATATAGTACATGCACTGACTGTTATCCCGCATGTACCAAGGTACAATCCGCATGTGCACTGGGTATCCTTGAAGTTATACATAAGTTATCCACGGACTTATCCACAGGGTACCTAGATATATTCATAGACGTGTTTATTCCTGAACCCTTATAAGTTCATTCTTAAAATTATTTTAAGGGGAATCCATGAAATACCCTAGTCCGTCTAGGGTTATTCTAGTTGAGAATAGTTCTCATTTGATGAGTCACGTAGTCCTAAGTACATTTAAAGAATCCACCAAAGAACTACCAGAATAATTCCAAAAGTTCATCATGGTAAACCCTGTATTCCTGCAAAGTAAACCTTAACTGAACCTTAATAATAAAAATAACTCAGAATATTCCTAAGGTTGTAATCCTTAATTTGCTTAATTATTAAGCACACCTAAAAATAAATAACTTGACAAAACATCAAAAGTGTGCTATATGGATATTTAGAAACCTATTAGGGTTTACCCTTAGTTAAGCACAAAAACACATGGATTTTTAGAGAAACATGCAAATCGTACCTGAACTTGCACCCTAAGATATCGATTGCTGAGGTTTTAAGGTACCTACAAGCT
>JAGWIG010000066.1 GCA_028873515.1 Pseudomonadota bacterium
GTACAGAGCGGATCGGTGAATACGACAGCATTAATCGTGCCTGACGTTTGGGTCCAAATAGTTCCACCTAGCGTATCCCTATTAAACGGCGTTCCTACCAATATCCTCGGTATTGTTGGAACCGCCAATTGGGGGCCGGTAAACGCGCCAACCATTATTGGCAACATGGCCGATTACTCGGCGCAATTCGGCCCTATTCAGAATCGCAAGTATGACATGGGAACCCAAGTGGCGGCCGCAGTATTGCAAGGCGCCCAAAACTTCCGTTGTGTTCGCGTGACGGACGGAACTGATGTGGCGGCTTCCATCATTGCGCAAACAAACTGCATTACGTTTACCTCAAAATATAGCGGCACACTAGCCAATGCTGACACGGTAACAATTGCCACCGGATCACAAACCGGCACGTTTAAAGTGACCGTTGCGCGAGCTGGCCGCGTTCCCGAAGTATTCGATAATATCGGATTGGGACTCACAGGCAATGCAATTTGGGTAGCAATGGCGGCGGCGATCAATAACGGCGTGAACGGCTTACGAGGTGCGTCTAATTTAATCGTTGCAACAGCCGGAGCCGGAGTTACCACGCCAACACTGGCCGCTTACACGCTTACTGGCGGCACTGACGGCGTGACGACAATTAGCAGCACTGTCCTGGTCGGCGTCGATACCGTACCCAGAAAAGGCATGTACGCATTGCGCAACACCGGCGCATCTATCGGCGTTCTTGCTGACTGCGACGATACCACAACCTTTACAACTCAAGTATCGTATGGCTTGTCAGAAGGCACTTACATGATCGGCGTTACCCCTCAAGGCGACTCGATCAGCACAGCCGTAACCAACAAAGGCACAGCGGGAATTGATTCCTATGCGTTCAAATATTTATTGGGCGACTGGGTATATTTTCTCGATACGGTAAACGCAGTTACCCGGTTAATCAGTCCACAAGGTTTCATTGCCGGGTTAATGTCAAATCAAAGCCCGCAGCTATCAACGCTTAATCAGCCGCTTTACGGGATCGTCGCGACTCAGAAGAGTATGCAGAATCTTGTCTATTCTGACGCTGAACTGCAAGCCCTGTTTTTGGCCGGAATTGACGTAATCGCAAACCCTGCGCCGGGCGGTCAATATTTTGCGGCCCGGTCTGGCCATAACAGTTCATCCAATGCCGTCATTCATGGCGATAACTACACCCGAATGACAAATTACATCGCCTATACGCTCAATGCTGGCATGGGTAAATTTGTTGGGCAATTGCAATCAAGTCAGCCAAACGACCAGACGCGCCGCGAAATAGCCGCGACTATCGGAGCATTTGAAGATGCAATGGTTCAGCAAGGCATGATTGACGATCATAGCGAGATTTGCGATTTAACCAACAACCCGCTTAACCGCCAAGCACTCGGCTATTGCCAAGTGGATAACAAAGTTCGCTATCTAAACATTATCGAATATTTGATCGTGAACATGGAAGGCGGCGGCAGCGTTCAGATAAATAGAGCGTTTACTCAAACCGCTTAACACGTTTACCTCGCGTCGTGATGACGCTATTTCCCTTAGTGGAGCTTTCTAAATGCCTCTAAATAATTTCAGTGTCGGACGCGACATATCGCTAGACATTATCGGTCCGCAAGGGCCGTTACGTTTTAATCTAATAACCAATTTCACCAGCAAGCAGGATGCCACGGAGCAGAAAGTCAAAGGGCTTGACGGAATCATGCGCCCCCTGAGATTTTTTGACGGTTGGACGGGTTCATTCTCGCTCGAAAGAATGGATTCAACCGTTGATGATTATTTTTCACAACTTGAAGCGAATTATTATGCTGGATTGAATGAAAACCCGGTCACGATTACTGAAACAATTCAGGAGCCTACGGGTGGTGTTTCTCAATACCGATTCATGGGCGTTCTGTTAAGTCTGCATGATGATGGGGCTTGGTCGGCGGATGCCACTGTTAAACAGACATTAGGCTTTATGGCCTCACGAAGGGTTAAAATTGCATGAAAGTAGAAGTTAAAGCTGAAACGCCAAGTGAAAAAATCATTAATGCTTCAAACAAAGAAGTCGTTGCGATTGACGCGAATGGCCGCAGGATTGTCTTAAAAGACGCTGATGTGATGGCTTCTTTTGATCTGGTTGAAGCATTGGGCGAACTGGCGCAAAACCGGACCTATTTGCAAATGTGCTTCCCGGTCATGTTTGTTAAATCGATTGATGATGTTCAGGTTTATACGCCAAAAACAAAGCTGGAAGTAAAGGCGCTCATTAAGCAGTTGGGATCCGAAGGGCTGTTAGCCGTACAAGAGGCCATTGAAGCGAGCTTTAAAAAAGACGAGGATGACACCGAAAGTATAAAAAAGTCGTAGGTTCGAGAGAAATAAGGGAATGTCTATGGCTCGTTAAAAACGGCACGCCCTGGGATGTTGCTTTTTCTCTTGATAGCAAACGGCGGACTGCTTTCGCCATTATATTCAGTGAGATTGAATCGGGGGCAAAGTTTAACTGGCACTCGATGAGGTTTGACGAATGAATTTTAAAGACTTCAAGAGCTTTGCAAACCATCTAAAAACGCTTCCAAAGCTTGAAGAAGCCGCCTTGTTGATGGAAGTTACCCGGTTAGCGGAGCTTATCGAGGACACCGCAAAAGCCGAAATTGGAACGTATCAGCGCGATAACATGGGGCCGTTTGCGCCCTGGGCGGAGTTGGCGTATTTCACCAAGCAGGACAGACTTGAAAAAGGCTTTACTGAAAACGACCCCCTGTTAAGAACGGGTGAAATGCGAGCGTCAATAACTCATGAAGTTTTGCATAATTCGCCATCAACATTTGACGCGGTGATCGGGAGCGATTCAGAAATAGCCGAAAAGCAGGAGCTAGGGACGTCAAAAATTCCGCCTAGAGCCTTTTTAGGTCCGGCGATGTGGCGCAATCGTGAACACATTTTAAAATCGCTGCAAGGCGTTCATTTTTCCATTATGAGCGGTAAAAAGTACCCTATGAGCGGCGTAATAAGAACCAATGTATAAAGCGTGGGCTGAATATTGCAAAGGGAAATTTAGCTTTACGCGGCTTGTTTTGGTCAGGTTCTTTTATCTCAAGCGGGGAATGACAGGAGCCGCAATTACCGCCTTTTCTGCCTTGCGCCCTGCGGTTTGATTTATTGCAGGTAGGACAAATCACATATTCAAAGCCAAGCGGCACGGATAAATGACAGCGGATGCCGCCCATGTTCTCTAGGATGCTAATGGCGTTTTGCGGGGAGCATGAGAAAAACTCTTTTTTATAGTGCCAGTGCCTTAACTGGTAATGAGCTTCTTTTTCGGCTTTAAACATTTCGTTGAAATGAGCGTAATAAACCACCTCAAAAGCATCCGGCACGCCGGTAACTTGGCTTAATTCTTCGGCTCTAAATGTTGGAACCTTAGTAGAACATCCCACTTTAATAATGCTTAGGCATGGATTAGTCATTACATAAACAAAACCAGCGGACATATAAAAACCTCATGTTTAATAAAGACGTGAATAGCCGTTTTTCCGGGGGATGCAGTCATCTTTGAATCTTACAGGGTGGGGACTACACTCACCGTAGACAACCAAATATCACCCGTTATTGCCCGTCTGATTGAAGATTTTACCAAGCTTCAAAAGCTATCGGATAGCGTCAATCGCAGCTTTGCCGGTATCAACAAATCAAAATCCGGGATCGATAGCCTAGCACGTTCTGTTCAAAATTTGAATGCTCAGCTTTCGGCAGTCGTTAAAAATGCCGGTCGTGCAGCGGGAGCAATGGGCGGGATGGGGAGCGGCGGCGGTTATAGTGGAGGCGGCTCAACCCGCCCTGCGTCCTCATCGCCTTTTTATGCGCCGATGCCTTTTGTGGCCGGAACCGGTTGGCAATATGGCAATAATGGCGGTGGCGGGATGCCGCCTTACTATTCTCAAGCGGCTTTGGGCGGTTATGGTGGCGGCCCATTAAGACTTACTGGCCCCGGCATAAAAGACATTAACGGCGGCGCATGGCATACCAGTGGGAATATGGCCGCAGGAGCGGCGTTAGCGGCGGGAGCAGGAGCAGGGGGAGGCGGACGTTGGCGCTGGCCGGGAATGCCTTCCATTCGCCGGCCAAATATGCCGCGAATGGGTTATATGGAATCCATGATGCTCGGCATGGGCGCTTATGGCGTTATGTCCTCCGGTATGCACAATGCGGCAGCTCTGGATAGCGAACACATAAAGCTCAAACTGTACGGCATGTCGAAAGAGAATAATGCCGCCGCAGAAGCTTTTGCCGATCAAATGAACATCCCCAGCGTGGACAAGATTCACGCGGCGCGGTTCTTCAATGAAGCCCTTGGCGTTTTCAGGGAATCAGGGAATGCCAAACCATTAGAATCTGCCAAGGTCGGCGCGACCATCCTGGCCAAGCTTTATGCTTCAACCGCTGGCATGGAAGAAGGTGGACGGCAAATGACGAACTCACAAGCGCTATCTATGCTTCGTGTTCTGGAAATGCGCGGAGCGAATAAAGGTCCGGCAGACATGGAGCGTATAGCCGATCAAATGTGGAAATTGAACACGACTAGTTCAGGGTTAATGGATTGGGAGCTGATGCGGCAATTTTTCACAATCGGCGGCGTACCGGCTAAAAATATGTCGGTGAAAGGACTTGCCATGATGGAGCCGTTCATCACTGAACAAAAAAGCCGCGCTGCGACCGGATTAAGCACCGCTTATAATCGGATTAACGGATTAATAAAGCTTTTGCCCGTGGCCGCTGTTAATGAATTCGCTAACCTTGGATTATGGGATATGTCGAAGGTCAAGCGAAGTAAAGGCGGCAGTGTTAAGGAATTCATCAACAATCAAAACCCGTTCAAATATGAAAAGCAGTTTTTAGAAAGCCCGGTCGAGTTTTACCGAGATGTCATGATGCCGATTTATCAAAAGAAAGGGTTAAATAGCAGCCAGCAGGACCGGGAAAATATGCTTTTATTCGGCACGACTGGCGGCAAGTTGTTCAGTTTGATAGATTCTCAGCTCACAAAAGCGGCGGAATCAGAGAAAGTATTTAATCAGGCTCTCGGCGTAACCAATACCTTAACTACGGCCATGACCGGCAAACAATTCCAGCTTAATGTTGTCGGCGAGAAGTGGTCGAATCTTTTAACGGAGTTGGGTACAGAAGAATTTCCTACCATTATCGCCATGATGAATGCCTTCATGGTCCCGATAAAAGGCCTTATTGGCATTTTCAAAGGCGCTAATTACCTGGGCGAAAAGATAGCTAGTACGCCATTTTTAGGGGATGTTGTCGGCGGCGGCGCGGCGGTGGTAGCCTCTATATTCGGCAGCGATGAGGCAAAAGGCGCTATTCATGCCAATGCAGAAGCCATCAGGAAGCAAAGCGTCCATACTGGCAAATCGGCCTCATCCGGCAGAACTGGCGGGGACGTGTATCTGGATAAGCGCAAAGTTGGTAGTGTGATGTTTAGCGATTTACACGGGCCGCAAAAGGGCCGTTCATTTGGCGATTTTGTACAATCCTTACCAGCGCCTTCTATGCCGGGCGGACGATGAAAGCAGATACAGTTTTAACGCTCACGCCGCTTGATATAAATGGGAAGCCTTTAACGCCTTTTCATTTTACGCGCTACGAAGTGCCGGAAAAAATATCATTTGGCGGTGATCAAATGTTAGCCGTTCATCAATTTATTGGCGGCGCGCGGGTTATTGATGCAATGGGCCGTTCAGACATTCCGCTGGCGTGGTCAGGGCTTTTTTTCGGCAGCAGCGCATTAGTCAGGGCGCGTTATATCGATTATTTGCGGACGAATGGCGGCGCGTGCCTGCTCACCTGGGCGGAATTAAGTTACAAGGTCGTGATCCAAACCTTTAAAGCCGATTTTGAGCGATTTTATCAATTGCCGTATTCAATAACTTGCGTGGTTGTTGCCGATAACGCAAAGCAGCAATTGACCGCCCCGGCCAGTATTGATCAGTCCATCGGCGATGATATCAATTTGGCAAGCTCTTTAACGAGCTTGATCGGCGACGGCCCGTTGTCCTCGGCAATGGCAACTTTAAGCACCGCTGTTAAAGCCGTTTCATCGTTTGCGGCGGCAACAAGGGCGACATTAAATACCGTTCTGGCCCCGCTTGCGATTGTCTATTCACAAACGCAAAGCCTTATCGCCACGGCTTCAAACACGATTCAAAGCGTTACGACATTGGGCGGGATTCTTCCCTATAACCCAATTGCAACCCAAGCGCAAAACCTGCTCGGACAAGTCACGGCCATGAACTCTTTGCCGCAATTATTCCAGCTTCAATCGGTTTTAAGCCGGGTAGGCACGAATATAAGCGGCATTAGCACGGCAGGGCAAACCGTGACCGTTGGCGGCGGCAACTTGTTTAAAATGGCGCAGCAAAACTACGGCGACGCGACAAACTGGACAGATATTGCTAAAGCAAATGCCCTAGTTGATCCGCAAATAACCGGCGTTCAAACACTAAGCATCCCTTCTGTTCCTGGCGCTTCCGGCGGCGTATTGTCTCAATAATGGATATTCAAGCACGACAGCCGCGCGGGATCGTCAAAGTAAACGGCGAGATTATACCGGGTTGGGAAGCATGGGAAATTGATACAAACAGCTTTTATCAAGCAGACACGTTTAAGATAGTTTTCGCCATTTCTGAATTGCCGGCAGCTTATAACGCGGCTTGGTTCGGAGATCAGTCTAAAATGCTTGTGGAGATTTTTGCCGGGTTCCCGTCTAATCCTGAAAAATTCGACACCTCAGAGCTTGAAAGCCTTATTGTGGGGCAGGTTGACGATTTCTCGATGATTATGGACTCTAAAATCATTGAATTGTCCGGACGCGATCTTACCGCAAACCTGATTGACGCGAAAACCACGGAAAAATTTCAGAATCAAACCGCCTCGCAAGTAGCCATAATGCTTGCGGAACGGCACAACTTAACGCCGGTCGTGACGAGTACCAGCGGCCCCACGGGTTTATTTTATGAGATTGACCACACGCGCATGAATGCAGAGCGGTCGGAGTGGGATTTATTAACCGCCCTGGCCGATGAATCCGGGATGATGGTTTACGTTCGCGGCACTTCGCTTTATTTCGCCCCCAAACCAAGCGAAAGCGACGCCCCCTATTTATTGACTTGGGAACCGGCAACGGATCAACACGGTTATTCCAGATTCAACGGGGAATCACTCAGTTTTAGCCGGAATCTAACACTGGCCAAGGATATTATTGTCACGGTTAGGAGTTGGAACCAAAAAAACAAGAAAGGCTTTTCTAAAACAGTCAGAGCCACGCAGAACAAAAATACCGTTCTGGCCGGGGCAGCGCAGCCGATAGGCGACGCCCAAACCTATCAATACACGATCCCTAACGCTACCCCGGAGCAGGTTTTGCAGGAAGCTCAGTCACGATTACAACAATTGAGCCAGCACGAACTTAAAATGTCGGCTACTTTGCCGGGTGATAATATCCTGGACATAACCAACATTATCAAAGTGACCGGCACGGGAACGCGGTTTGATACGATTTATTACCCAAGCTCAATAATCCGGGAAATGACGCCAAATAACGGCTATAAAATGCACATTGAAGCCAAAAACCATAGCCCGGAAAGCATTTTAATATCATGAACGGCTTGATTAATGCTATTCACATGCAAGCGCAATTAGCGCAAGCCGGAACCGCTTCGATGCAGCTCGGCACGATTTCCAGTTATGATCCTGGAAGCTATTGTGCAAAGGTTTTGTTGCAGCCGTCCGGGACAGAAACGGGCTGGCTCCCGGTATCGTCCGCTATCATTGGAAATGGCTGGGGACTATTTTGTCCGCCCACTATCGGCGACATGGTCAAGGTTCATTTCCAGGAAGGCGATATAAACGCCGGAGTAATCGGCTCACGGCTTTTTAACGATTCTGATAGGCCACTACCGTGTCCAGTCGGTGAAATGTGGCTTGTACATCAATCAGGCGCTTATATTAAGCTCTTGAATACCGGACACATAAGCTTGCACTCCACGGCTGAAATAGACGCCGGTAATTTGGGTAATACATTACATACTTTAGTCCATGACGCTTTTATGTCGCTCTTCAATAATCACACGCACGGCGGCGGGGCTATCCCCACGCAACAAATGACCACGGCTCATTTAACGACCGTTTTAAAGGCTAATTGATGTTTGATCTAACGCATTGGGTAGGCAACGATATAAATCTGTCACCTACAGGCGATTTGTCGATAATCGACGGGACTGTTAAAGATGAGCAGCGGATTTTACGGCGCTTGCTGACCAATCCAGGCGACTTATTATTCCACCCAGAATATGGCGCAGGATTGCCGCAATGGATAGGCAAGCCGTTAGACATTCAGGCCATTACTGCATTAATTCGCGGCCAAATGTTTTTGGAAGAATCCGTTGCTCACGATCCGGAGCCGGTTATAACGATTTCCACCATTCTTGATGGCATCTCATGTCGCATTCAATACGCGGACAGTGCCACCGGGCAAACTAAAGTTTTATCTTTTAACGTGAATCTATAATGACGACTTTATCGACTAAAACTTTTACTGATCTGGTGCAACAACAGGTTGCAGCCATCCAAGGCGCATCAAAAGCACTTGTTGACTTAACCATCGGCTCAATATTGCGGGTTATTGTCGAGTCAAATGCAGCGGTTGTTTTGTGGCTACAGGCTCTTATTCTGCAATTACTGAGCGTTACCCGCGCGGCCACTTCAACTGGGGCCGATCTTGACAGTTTTGTTGCTGATTACGGTTTTACACCGGCAAGGATAGCCGCGACCTCAGCCAGTGGACAAGTGACTTTTGCCCGGTTTACGACTACGCTTCAAGCGGTTATCACGGTCGGCGTTTATGTGCAGTCTACGGATGGCTCGCAGAAATATATTGTGACTCTCGACACTACGAATGTGAACTATTCGGCGACGCTCGGCGGCTACGTATTGGCTCCTGGAATTGCCTCTATTAATGTTCCTGTGGCAGCGCTTTCCACCGGCTCAGCTACTAATGCGGTTATCGGCCAAATTTCCCAAATATCACAGGGCATAAGCGGGGTTGATACCGTTACCAATGCAGCGGCGTTTACCAATGGCGCGGACGCGGAAACCGATCCGGCACTCAGGGCGCGTTTTATTGCCTGGGTTGCCTCACTATCAAAAGCTACTAAAGCCGCCATAGGTTATGCAATTACCAGTGTGCAAGTTGGTTTAACTTATACGTTAACTGAAAACTACAATTATTCAAACGTCTGGCAACCGGGTTATTTTACCGTGATAGCGGATGATGGGACGGGCTATCCTTCCGGCACATTACTTGCCACCATTGGAAATGCCATTGATGCCGTCAGGCCGATAGGTTCTACTTTTGGCGTATTCGCACCGGTCGTAGTCACTGCAAACGTAAACGCCATTATTACCACGGCAAGCGGCTATACGCATTCAGCCGTTGTCGCCCTCGTTTATACCGACGTGACCACTTATATAAACGGCTTGGGGATTGGGCAGACATTGAGCTGGACCAAGCTAATTCAGATTATTTATGAAGCGTCGCCCGGCATTACCAATGTTTCAGGGGTGACAATAAATGCCGGGACAGCCGATTTAACAGCGACCGCACAACAAGTAATAAAATTCGGCACGGTGACAATTTCGTGATAGGCGATCAAAGCGACGTATTTAACCGCTTAAAACAACTTCTACCGCCTTCGTGGTTTGGCTCAGTCTCGCCATTGCTGGACGGGGTTTTGTCGGGCTATGCCTGGGCCTCAAGCTTCGTTTATTCGCTTTATTCCTATGCCAAGCTGCAAACGCGCATTAAAACGGCGACTGACGGCTGGCTTGATCTGATCGCGGCTGATTACCTCGGCACGACCCTGCAAAGAGCGGCGAATCAATCAGACACATCCTTTAGAGCGCGGATTCTTGCCAATATTTTACGGGAACGGGCGACCAGAAACGGCGTTATTAAGGTTCTTGAGGATTTAACCGGAAGAACGCCGGTTATATTTGAACCAGCGAGGCCGCTAGATACCGGCGCTTATGGAACCTATACCTACGCGGGGAATACCGGCGCGACTATGGGCTATAACGTGGCGGGGGCTTATGGTTCGCTCATGCTTCCTTTTCAGTCGTTCATTACGGCTTTTAGGCCGGTTGGTTCGGGTATCCCAAATATAGCCGGTTATGGCGTTTCGATGGGCGCTTATAGTACACCATCACAAATTGAATACGCCTCAATGGATATGATTATCCAAGCGGTGCATGATAGCGATATTTACGCGGCGGTCGATAGCGTGGCCCCGGCAGGGGATATCCTCTGGACTAGAATAGAATAAATAAACCCAAAAACCACCCCATAAGCCGCTTAATTGCGGTTTTTTTATGCCTAAAGGTTGCTAATGCAAAGACAGATAATTTATCCAGGCCAAATCCCGCTCGATACGGATTTATTAAGAGCCCAGAAGAACACTATGATAGGGCTGGCCAAGCTCTCGGCAGCCATGCTTGGGACGGCCACAATTGTTAATGGCTTGGCCTGTACGCCAAATTCACCGGCAGCATTAAATGTTTTGATTGCTCCCGGAGAAATTTACGCGCTTGATAATATAGACGGCACGGCTTACGGAAGTTTGGCAGCCGATACCACTCACAGCATTTTAAAGCAGGGAATTTTATTTGATCAGCAAACGATTTCATGTCCTGCACCGGCAACCGTTGGCTATTCAATCAATTATCTGATTCAGGCCACTTTTAGCGATGCTGATTCAGTGCCGATCACACTTCCTTATTACAATGCCTCTAATCCGGCAGTCGCTTATAGCGGCCCGGCTAACTCAGGAACGCCGCAAAATACCGTTAGAAACGGCACTTTAACCGTGGCGGCAAAAGCCGGCGTGGCGGCGACTACCGGCACTCAAACAACGCCTTCGGCTGACACGGGTTATGTCGGGCTTTATGTTGTTACCGTGGCATACGGGGCAAGCACGATTACATCTGGCAATATTGTTGCCGCGAATAACGCGCCATTCCTCGGCAATTCAGTTTTGCATCAAGCTCAATATTCGCCGGTTCCAGTAGGCGCGGCAAGGAATTTAAAAGCATCCATTTTCACCGCATCCGCATCGATAACCTTTACAGCTGACGAGGTTGTTGTTAAGTCGGCTTTGGGCGGTTATCCAATATTGATACCGTCATTAAATGCAACATTAAATACAGCAGTAACGGGGGCAAACGGCCAGGATACTGGCGCGGCCCCAGTATCTGGATTTGAGGCGGTTTATGTAATCTATAATCCAACGACAAATACAGCCGCTCTTTTGGGCGTTAATGCCACATCAGCAATAGCCCCTGAAATATACGGCGGCGCAAATATGCCTTCTGGTTATACGATGAGCGCATTGGTGAGCGTTTGGCCTACGAATGCGAGTGGACAGTTTGAAGTTGGCTATCAAAAGGGCAGGGCAATAACTTTCCCTTATATTCACGTGCTTAACTCTGGGGCTGCTCAACCTTCATTTACACCACTATCCATTGCCGGAGCTGTACCACTAAATGCAAAATCAATAACTGGGCAAATTCATGTATCCACAAACACAACTACAGATATTGCGCAAGCATCAATTGCGGCAGATGCAAATACATCAGGAGCACAAGAAGTGTTAGGAGTTACTGCGGCAAATGGCAATTTTACATTGCTGCTGGCTACCAATCAAACCATATATTATCAATCATCTGCAACCGGAGGGACTGTCTTTTTATTTATTATCTATATCATGGGGTATTCAATATGATAAATGTACAATTTTCAGACACAACTAAAACAGAAATAATACGCATGTTCGGTGCGCCACAAGACCCCGCTGTTTATCCAAACCAGGGAACCGTGCTTGATGCCGATCCAAGATATGTTACGTTTATAACGCCTCCAGTAGTGCCAAATGTAACAAATTGTTTACAGTCGTTAAAAGTTGCGCTCGGTGGCATTGAAACGGTTGCCGCTATTAAATCATTCCCAGCGTTCATGT
>JAGWIG010000067.1 GCA_028873515.1 Pseudomonadota bacterium
GGGGATCAGGTCGGGGATCAGGTCGGGGATCAGGTCTGGGCTCAGGTCAGGGCTCAGGTCTGGGATCAGGTCTGGGCTCAGGTCGGGGATCAGGTCTGGGCTCAGGTCTGGGCTCAGGTCTGGGCTCAGGTCGGGGATCAGGTCGGGGATCAGGTCGGGGATCAGGTCGGGGATCAGGTCTGGGCTCAGGTCTGGGCTCAGGTCTGGGATCAGGTCGGGGCTCAGGTCTGGGCTCAGGTCAGGGATCAGGTCAGGGCTCAGGTCTGGGATCAGGTCGGGGATCAGGTCGGGGATGAGAATTTTCAGGCCGCGAGGGATGGGCTTTCCAATGACGGAATCGCGGGTTTATGGTGTTCGTTCGCGGCATTTGCAACATTTTTCCGTGATGTATGCGGATGGGGCGAACCGTCAATTCTTGAAAAGCTGGAAATCAACGAATCTCTGGTTAAATTCTGCGGTTGGACATGGTGGCATCCAAATGTTCTAGCTATTTCTGACCGGCCAAAAACCATCCATCGTGATGAGCAACGGCGTCTGCACCATCCCACACAGAAAGCCATTGAATACCGCGACGGATGGGGGTTTCATGTTTGGCATGGTGTACGCATACCGTCCGAATGGATTGAACAACCAGAATCGTTGACCGCTGAAATTGCCATAACTTGGGAAAATATCGAGCAACGCCGCGCAGCCTGCGAAATTCTGGGCTGGACGAAGATTCTGGAAAAGCTAAACGCTCGCGTGGTTGACCAAGACGATGATCCACAGGTGGGAACGCTACTTGAATGTGATCTGCCAGATGCTGGAAAAGAGAAGTTTCTGCAAGTGAAGTGTGGTACCGGACGAGACTTCTGCATCCCGGTTCCACGAGAAATGAAGACCGCGCTGCAATCCAACCTTTGGACGTACGGACTTGATGCAGACCGCTCGTTTATTCCGGAGATTAGAACTTGAAATGTTCAATCTCAAGTTGCCAGAATGAAACGCGGGGGCGTGGGTTGTGCTCTAAGCATTATCAATCTGCAAAAAGAAATGGTGTTTTACCGACACAGTGGACGCGCGCCCAACGGCTCCCATCGCCAATTGAGAAGAAGCTGGAGGGAGGTAAGCATATAAAACACGAAACCGGATGTTGGGAATGGATTGGTCAATTGTCCGATGATGGATATGGCAAGGTTCCGGTTTCTCGTGGCAAATACGCTAGCGTTCATCGCATTTCATATCAGCTACAAAAAGGTCCGATTCCAAAAGGTTTTGAACTTGACCATCTATGCCGTAACAGAAAATGTTTCAACCCCGAACATTTGGAGCCAGTTACTCGTAAAGAGAATGTCAAAAGAGGGCTTCTCCCGGAAATGATGAGAACAAAGTCCAGAAGTAAAACACATTGCAAAAACGGTCATCCCTTATCAGGAGACAATTTGGTGCTACAGGGGGCAGAAAAGAAATTTCGAGTTTGCCGAATGTGTAGGGCAAAAAGGCAAAGACGTAAATACCAAGAACTGAAACTTAAGGAGAAATGAAATGAAAGCATTTAAAGACCGCTGTGCGCAAGGTGATTGCATGTTGATTCGTGTAGCGTCAATACCAAAAAATGCTACACCAGTTAAATCTGATGGGGGCTACTATATTCTTGCCCACAGCGAAACTAATCATCATCATGCGGTAGTTGCAAAACCAAACGTCCGATTATTTTCCACAGACAATCCACTGATTTCCTATCTGGAAGTGGTCGAGGCCACGGACCAGACCGAAACGCTGTTGAAACATTTGCGCTCGTTCGATACCCACGAAACCATCGCTATTCCCCCCGGAACCTACGAGATTCGCCGCCAGCGCGAATACACCCCCGAAGGATGGCGGAGAGTGGCGGACTAATCATGGAACGCATCCCAGATTCCGCAACTCACGATCTTCGCCGCCACGAATCCAAAATGGACGCGCTGGACCGCTTCAACGCTCTCGTTGATGAACGCACCAAAGACCTGATGATGAAGGGTGAAAAGTTCGACCCCTTCACCTACGGAAATATCTCCGAGGCTTGCTCGGAATCCGTCACCGCGATGGAAGAAATCGCCGCATTGCTTAATGCCGGACTGGATTGTGCCGCTGGAGCGTTGCTCAAGAAAACCGTTGTCAGCTATGTCGAACCAATGGCGGGGGATTATGCGCTGGACACGGTAGGAGACATGCTGTGAACGGCTACAAAGGATTGTGCGGCCCTTGGTTCGCTAAAGATTACATGGTGATGCGAACCCACGGAGACGGTTACGAACAGATCGTGGCGATCACCGCGAAGAATCCGCACGCCAAATTCACCGCGCAAGCAATATCCGCCGTTCCAGACCTGATTGACGCTTGCCAGCTTGCTCTGATGATTGCCGATGCGTGGATTCGGGACAAGCTGGACGGTGACGAAATGGAAAGCGCGTTGCAGTCGTTGAATCCGGTCAAGTCGGCACTTAAAAAAGCCTTGGGAGATCAATCATGACCATCGAAGAAACATTCATTACCGCGATCTGTTTTGCTTCTGCCATCGCGTTGCTTGCGGATATTTTTTGGAGGGGACTATGAATCACCAATATCGCTTTCCCCGCTCTATCCGAGAGGCCAATTACTGGCGCAACTCCCAAGGTCTGCCCATTATCTGCAACGATTCTGGCACGGGATCATCCATCAAAACCCTGCTCGTTGTCGGGATTGCCCTGGCAATCGTGGCGTTGACTGGGATGAAATTGCCATGACCCGCTCAACCATCCAGACCGCGCTCCTTGTGTTCGCCGTGATATTCGCATGTTTCTCACTCGCGCTATGGATCGAGGCGAACCTCACGATGGATCACGATGCAGCGGTGTCCGCTTTCCTGTTTTCCCTCATGGCGCTTGTGTGCGGGGGGGTTGAGTGGGTGCTGCGGTGGGCTCCTAAACAAACGGAGAATCAAGAATGACTGAAACAACGGTAAAACCGAACATCTACCAGCGCGTCAATGCGGTGCAGAAAAAGGTGGATTACCTCAAGAAAGCCAAAGAGGTCCAGAACTACAAGGCCATTACCCACGACCAGGTAACCGCCTTTGTCCGCGATCACCTTGTTGCCAACGGAATCCTTATCATTCCTCACCTTGTAACAACGAGTACCCATGACGCCGGGTTGACAGCGAAGGGAAACATGACGATTCGGGTTGAGGTTGAATATGACTTCAAGTTCGTCAACATTGACGACCCCTCGGATTACTTCGTTTCTAAGGTATCGGCCCATGCTTTAGACACCGGAGACAAGGCCCCAGGTAAAGCCTTGAGCTACGCAAAGAAGGCCATGATGCTCAAGGTATTTGAGATCGAAACCGGCGAGGATGACGAATCCCGTTATGCCGAAGCAACTCAATCGGCAAAGGATGTGCCGGAAAACGAACTCGCTGACCTGATTGCGTCCATTTCCGAGTGCGCCGATCTGGAATCCCTCAAGAAAGCCTATACCAACGCGGTCAAGGTTGCTGGCTCAGACAAGGGCGCGGTTTCGGCCATCATCAAGGCAAAGGACACGCGCAAGGCCCAACTGACTGAGAAGGTGGCAGCATGACGCAAGGGACGCCTGAGTGGTTCCAGAAGCGTCTGGGCAAAGTCACGGCCTCCCGTGTTGCGGACGTGATGGCAAAGATCAAAACCGGCGAAGCGGCTGCAAGGGCAAACTATCGCGCCCAACTGGTAGCCGAACGCCTTAGCGGTCAACCGGAAGAATCTTTTACCTCGCCAGCAATGGACAGAGGCACCGAACTGGAACCATTCGCCCGTGCGGCTTATGAAGCCCATAGGCTCGTCATGGTGGATCAGATCGACTTTGTTGACCATCCATCCATCCTTATGTCCGGCGCTTCCCCTGACGGGCTTGTGGGGGATTCTGGACTGGTTGAAATCAAGTGCCCCAATACCGCAACCCATATCGGCTATCTGACTGCCGGAGTTGCTCCCGCTAAGTATCAACCGCAGATGCTTTGGCAGATGGCCTGCACCGAACGGGAGTGGTGCGAGTTTGCGAGTTATGACCCTCGCCTGCCGCCCCCGCTGTCCCTATTCGTAGCCAAGTTTGAACGGGATGATAAGAGGATCAAGGAAATGGAATCCGAGGTTAAAGCCTTCCTTGATGAAGTTGACGAAATCGTGGAAAAGTTACGGAGGATGGCAGCATGATCCGCATAGCCCTGTTTCTTCTCGCAGCCGCGTACTTGTTCCTATTCTCGGCAATTCTGTCTGGTAACGGTGATCTGGGAATCATCGCCTGCTGTTTCGCCGTGCCGGGATTTATTCTCGCCATCCTTGCCATGAAGGATGATGAGCCGGTGACTTATGGGCCGGATGGGAAGATATGAAAGAACGCCCCATTATTTTTTCTGGTGAAATGGTCCCCGGCCAGTTTCAAATGGAAGTCGCCCCTTCACTTGCCCAGACGGCTTGCGCGCATTCTGCTCGAAATCACGGACGTGCGCGTGGAGCGATTGCAGGAGATCAGCCCAGTTGAGTGCGTGGAAGAAGGTTATCAATCGGATATGACGCAACGATATGCCCAAGAGGAGTTAGCCGCATTGGACTGGTATCGCGCCTTGTGGGAATCAATCAACGGCCTCGGCTCATGGGAATCTAATCCTTGGGTATGGGTCATTTCATTCAGGAGGATCGATGCTAACCGCCGCTGAACTTCTCGCAGGCCCCAAGATTCCCGCCCGGAGAATCTTCAAGGGACAGCCCGAAATTACTGATTATCTCGACAAGATGGAGCCGGGCGAATGGGTGTCCCTCAATATCCTCCGGCTCAAGTTTGGGGGAAGGAGAACCACGGCAAAGGACATTCTTGATGGGCGGGATGATTTTGAGGCTGGCGTATGGAGCCAGGTGAGACGAGCTTATGGGTGGAGGAAGGTATCGTGATTGATCTTTTGCTGCACAACCTTCGGACTATCGGAATCGCTCATTGTGACCAGTCCGTGGGCGAGGAGGCCGCTGATGAAATCGTCAGATTAAGGCAGAAACTTGCGGGGTATGAAACGATGACCGACAAAACACACTTTGCCGATGATGAAACGCTGGCGTATATCCGCGAGTTGGAGCAGAAGGTAACAGGGATGGAGAGTGTGCTAAAAGAAATCAGACGACTGCACTTTTTGCCCAGCATCGCTTACAGACTAATCGACTCGGTAATAAAGGAGGGATGATGCACACGACACTTAACGAAATCCGCAAGCACGGCCCCTGTTACTCGGGCTGGACCAAATTACTCAAGCATTTGGGCAAGACGCAGGCTGATGACGAACCGTTGTCCTTTCTAACTATACTCGAATCCAACGGGCTGGACGACACGCTTTGGTGCCTGCGCGCCGCTCCGAAAGAATGGGAACCGAACATCCGCATGTATGCAGTTTGGTGTGCCAAACAGGTTGAGCACTTGATGACTGATGAGCGGAGTAAAAACGCTTTGCGGGTTGCACAGAACCACGCGCTTGGACTGGCAACGGATCAAGAACTGGCTGCTGCGGGGGATGCTGCGCGAGATGCTGCGCGGGATGCTGCGCGGGATGCTGCGTGGGATGCTGCGTGGGATGCTGCGGGGGCTGCTGCGCGAGATGCTGCGTGGGCTGCGGGGTCTGCGTGGGATGCGTGGGATTCTGCGGGGGATGCTGCGCGGGATGCTGCGCGGGCTGCGGGGGCTGCTGCGCGAGATGCTGCGTGGGCTGCGTGGACTGCGTGGGATGCTGCGTGGGATGCTGCGGGGGCTGCTGCGCGAGATGCTGCGCGGGCTGCTGCGTGGGATGCTGCGCGAGATGCGCGGGCTGCTGCGCGGGCTGCTCAACAAGCCATGTTTATCCAAATGTGCAACGGTACTGCGCCGTGGCAGGTGCAAGAGCCAATGAAGGAGGGAGCATGAAAGAACTGCTTTTCAGCGTCACAGCGAACGATTGCGAATGGTCATATACCAAGGGCACTGGCTGCGGTGGGCAAAAGCGCAACAAGACTTCATCCGCCGTTCACTGTATGCACCGTCCATCCGGGGCGCACGGTTACTCAGAGGCGTCACGAAGCCAGCTAGACAACAAGCGGGACGCCTTCGTGAAGATGTGCGAAACCAAAAAGTTCAAGGCATGGCACCGCATGGAGTTTATGCGAAGGACAGGCGAAGCTGCGGCACTAGAAGCCAAGATGCAGGATTCCCTGCGCCATATTCGCATTGATACGCGAGTCAACGGGCTTTGGGTTGAAACCGCAGAATCAGCACTTACTGACTAGAAGGAGGAAGCATGAACGAGCGCCCAATCCTGTTTTCCGGTGAAATGGTCCGCGCCATTCTGGACGGCCGTAAGACGCAGACGCGGCGGATAGCGCCGATTAACGACCTGAATATCACGCCCAACAGTGGCGGGATCGTGACATGGGGCGTCAAATTCTCCAAACCCGTAAAAGGTTCTCTCGGCAGCTACAGTGGCGGGAAATTCACCGAAGATCAGGCTCGCCGCATCTTTGTTGATGCTCCTAGAGGAAGTCCCGGAGCCTAGGGAGTGGGATGTGTGGGTTACGCCAAACGGAGGGGTTTTGGGGGATGCCACAATCGCTGACCCCTATTGTACAAAGATAAAAGTCCGTGAGGTGTTGGAATGACCGAACTGGACATTGCTTTCCGTGCCGTTAGGCTGTACGCGGAGACGCATCCAAGACCCGCGCAAGTGAACTTGAGCCAAGCGGCCGATATGCTTGGCCTGTCGCGCCCCACCGTGCGGAAGATGATCGTATCGGGTAAAATCCGGCAGAACAGCCTAGGCCTGATTCCAGTCGTTGAGATTGACCGTGTTCTGCAAGTTCAAGCACAGACCACGCACAATCCATCAGAAGCCGCATGTCCTATGTTTGTAAACAGGTTTCGGACACTCTCCACCCCAATGGTTGATGCTCTACAGGGGCAGACGGGTCTGAAATCCCGGAAAACACTTCCCACAGCTTTTCGGCCATCTTGAACTTGTACAAGAGTCCTTCCTCAAGGCTCATGGCCTCTCTTTCCCACGGGCTGAAATAATCATGGGTATGGTGCGTATCGTATTTGATACCTTTCCACCGAGATAGGGATTCGTTCAGGTGGCCTCTTGCGAACTGTCGGACATGCACCATTTCATGCGCCAGAGTCTCAAGAATGTCCGCAGCGTCCTTGTAGGGATGCAGCCGAATGTCGAACTTGCGGGGTTTCGTGCCATCATTTGTCGCCGCTACCGAAGCGCAGCCAAGGCAATCAATTCCCGCATCGAATGTAATCCGAATCGTTATGGACTCCACAAGTCGCTTGGACATGAGTTCATTGGCGTAAAAGTGGCAGGCTCTACGGACATAGGAGGTAAAGCGGGGATCTGGGGATTTGTGGATGGAAAGTTTCATGAGTATGCCTTGGCCAAAAATTTGAGGGAAACAAACATCATGTCGAAAATCCCTCCCTCAACCTCATGAAGTACAAGAATTTGCCGCTTTGTGGTGTTGCCCTGATACCCAAGATAAGCCTCATTATGGGTGTAGCAGATACCGCAGAAAATGGCGGTTTGTTGGGTTTTCTTGTGTACGGCTATGTCCGTTGTCTGGACATGTCCCATGATGGCGGATTGTTGTCTTTCACGGAGTAATGCGGCAGCAGAGGATACCGGATTCCCGCGTACCCCAGAAGTAAAATAGTGGCAGTAAAGTACCCCGTCTCTCTCAATCGGTTTTAGGAAGTCGTGAACCTTCCATCCCCAATCCTGAATCCCCATGTCGCCATAATCCAGCTTCCCGGCTAGTTCCGGGTTCTCATCCACGAATCGGATAATTCGCTGTTCATGGTTTCCCATTGTGAAGTCTTTTTCTGGGTCGTACTTTTCACGCGCAGTTCTGTTGTAGTCGTCTATGGGCTTGTGTAACCTCTCCATGCCCCCTCTGCCAGCCTTGATGTCATCAACATACCTACGGCCCTCAAAAGCCAGTTTGCCGCGATCATAGGAGGACAGAGAGGGCATGTCCCACCAGTCGCCTATCATGATGATGTTGTCTGGCTTCTTGTCCACAATGAAGTTGCCAATGTGTTCAAGGTGATCCAGATTCACGCCGGGCTTGCACTGGGTATCTGGAATAACCAGATGCATCTTGCCCAGTCTTTGCTTGGTATATACCCTCTTTTGTTCCTTGCTGAATGAAGGCTTCAAACCCTTCAATCTGGCAATTTGCACCCTGTTACGGATCGTCCCTCTCGGCAATTTCGTCGCCCCGGCCTTTATTGCAGCGTTTGCGTTTCCGTATTCTTCAATCAGGTCTAGGGCTTCAATGAGGACAGAATCCGGCAAAGGAATATTTGGCATTTAACTCCCGCGCCCCCCCGAAAGTTTTATTGCGGCCTGATGAAGTCTTGCGTTAAACCAACGGCGGATCACATAACTGCGAGTCACGGAAACAACGGTAAATGCGAGACCTATCTTGAAATTCGTGGAAAGGGTTAATTCGTGGAAACCGAAGTAGGGAAGGATCAGAAGATTGGCGCAAAAGTTGATCGTGAAACCGATCAAGACGTTAATGCAGGCTTCGATGAATGAGCCGAGCTTCGTCTGATTCATGGCTTATACCTGTCATCCAGTTCCGGTCTTTCCTGAACATAGGAACGAAGAAACAGGAGGCAGCACATGGCGTGGTCTAGGTGGCTTTCCCCAGTTTCAGGGTCGGCATCCTCTCCTGCCATAAATGCGGTTAAATGGCGCTGTAATGCGTTGTATGGCTGGCTCCAAGGCATTCCTTTGCGCCAGTTCCAAGGAGCGTATTTTTTGGCTCCAAACATAAGAACTCTAACCACCCCGGCCAGCAGATGAAGTGGAAGAAGGTTCCATTGGAGTTTTCCTACATCATGCTTAATGCCTTGTCCGTCTGCGTTGTATTCAGCCACCATTCCTCCAACAGAAATAAATGATCCACAGAACGATTCCGAGAAAGACGCCGAGGGAGAGAATCTCAACGACGAATGGATATATCATCGCGGAACCATCTGTAGCGGCAGACTTCACAAATGCCACCCTCTAGGAAGTCCTCGAATCCACAGCGAGAACAGCGTCCGTAAGTCCCTACCGGGCTGTACATTCTTCCCTCACGAACTTCTGCAAGCCTAGGGCGATGGCTGTAGTGATGGCGCAGTCCGCAGGTAATCGAGCAACCACATCGTTGGAGGGGGTTGCATCAACTCTTTGGGCGGTGTTGGGGGTTTGGGGCATGGGGCCGCTGTCACGATGGGGGTTGACGCGCAGCTTGCAAGCAATACCCCTGTTGCCGTTAGCATGGATAGCTGCAACAGTTTTGGCGTAGTCATTGGCTAACTCCTGATTGGTCTGTTCGTTCTGGCGTTCGATGGCTTTGTTTCGTGCGATGGCTTGGGCTTGGATGGCTTCGGATTGGGATTTGATGGATTGAATTTCGGCCTGCGCTTCGGCAAGATGACTTCGGGCAAGATCCCTTTCCTCGGTAATTGTGAAGATGTACCCGCCTAACGCAACAAGGATTAAACCGATGGCGATAAGTTTCCAGTGGGTTAGAATGATTCCCATGATTAGTCCTTGATAAGTGGTACGCCATACATGCAGGTGTTGTACTCACGGACACGGCGGCGATAGACTCCGGCCTCAAAGTGCTTGTGGAAGTTTCCGTAAAGGAGAATGACGCTACAGGCTTCGGCGTTCTTACCAGCGTTCAGATTCGGGGGGATGGATGAGTGGCAGAAGTTTCCAATACCGAGGTTATAAGTGAAGTCGGCGTATGCGTCCCACTCGTACTGATAAACACTCGCGTTCGGATCAAGACACTGTTTCATGCCCTTTTCGTAAGCCTGTTCCGTGCGTATCATCTTCACTAGGGCGCGTACAGGAGTCGTCTTTTGACCGCACTCCATGCTTGCGTCCCCGAACCCTCCGGTACAACGATCACCCGGTAATGGCCTGCTGGCGGTCTGAACATATCCCTCGCCTATAGCAAGGGCGGCAGCAAGAGCAATGCTTCCTTTAACCCATTTGATGGGGATTCGACCCGAATCGTCGATCATTTCTCGCCTATAGGCACCGTCGTAATCGAACGGAAGTACCAGATGCCAATGGATACAGCGATGCCGCTGATGACGCGGGTCAAGGTCTGATACTCAAGCGGAATAATGTATGCCTGCACACCTTCCAAAAGCCCCACAACGATGCCGTAACGCACCGTGCGGGACTTCCAGTGCTGCTTTAGCCTCGCAATAAATTTGCTCATTTCAGATGCTCCTTGAGAGAGGCCCATAGCGAGTTGTAAACAATCGTCCCGATGGCCCCCAGAACAACGACAATCCCCCATCCTGTCACCTGAACCCTGATCTTTTCCCATCTTTCTGCCTTGACCTTTTCTCGCTCGATAAACGACTTGATAAATTCATGGTGTTCAGCATGAACTTCATGGGGCAAGGTGAAAGCAGATAGCTCGTCCTTGATGGTCTGGGCTATGGAAACCGCTAGAACTCTGGCTTCGTCGTCGTTCATCGAAAACTCCGGGCAATAAAAAAGCACCCGAAGGTGCTTGGTTGAGTTAGGTTAGGTTAAGTCTCCGCAGGGAACGGTGCGGGGGTTGGTAAACTGGTCGGTATCGTGGAGGGTTGCGCCTCGGTGAGAATTGCCCTCAAGGATCGCCGGTAGTTCATGTACGCGACTACATCCGCGTTAGTCCACGCACAAGTTCCGACTGCTACACCTTCCGCGACACGGTTCACGGTAATGTCCGTTTTGTCCAGCGCGGCTTTAGCTTGGGATTGGTAGGCTTGCCATTGTTGGGCTGTCTGCCACGCGGTATAACGAGAGTCCGTATCCACCATTTCCGTGTATCCAGTGGGTACGGGTGAATTCTGCGGACCACCGAACAGGGTAGTGATCTGGTTGTTTGAATTAACGATTGCGTAGATGGTCATGGGATCACCTTAAAATACGGGAGCAACATGGGGGTTGATGTAGCCATTCACAAATAAACTTCCGCTATCAGTAGATCGAGAGACAGCGTAGTACACTTGGCTGGTGGTATTTGTGAGAGCAAGACCTCTGGTTGTCCAGTTGTTTGTGGCGTCAGCCGCATTGAGAAGAATGTCGGATATGTTGCTACTAGAATCATGATAAATTGCTATCGAGTCATTTATACTTGAAGCCGTAATACCTGGGGCAGCAAGGATTGTCGTAACAAAACCATAGGGGCTGGCAACTGTAACCAAAGTGTGGGTAGTGGCTGTTCCTCCAGAGAGAGCCAATTGGGCGCTCGTCCAGTAAAAGGTCTGACCTTCTTGGATAAAAGGCATAATATGTGCGCTTGCATCCGTCAAGATGCTCCCAATATACCGATGCGCCGTTGTTCCAGCAGGAGCATTTGCTGCTGTGGTGGATGTGTCGAAATACACATCGTAGGAGCCGGAATGGATGATGGCAAAAACATGATACCAAGTGGAAGCAGCTACTGTCAGTCCGGTTCCCATCCCAGCATTGCCAGTACCGGCAACCCAAGTGCCTCCCGTGGTTTTGGTGAAAGCCGTTCCGGTAATTTGTGTTGACCAAGTGCTGTCCGGTTGTGAGCCTGCGGAAATGTCAAGGACAGTATTGGGCGTTGTACCATCGTTTGAGAGCGTGAAGCCCCAGTAATATCCACCACCGCCAGACCCATTGCTCGCCGCCGTCAATCTCCCTTTCGCATCTACAGTGATATTTGCACTGGTGTAAGAGCCTGCTGTGACTGCGGTATTGGCGAGGGTAATAGTATTCCCACTGTTCGTCACATCACCAGTCAGTGCGGTCCCGGTCAGTCCTCCTGCGGTTCCGGTAGTGTTCTGGTTCAGAGTGGGAACATCGGCAGCAACGATTGCGCGATAGGATGGAACGCCAGATGCCCCATTCGGGGAGGCGAGGAACAGATTGGCTGACTGCGATGCGCGAACGGCTGTGAGCGTTCCGGTAGTGGTGACAGGAGAGCCGGATACGGTGAAATCGGCGGGGAGGGAGAG
>JAGWIG010000175.1 GCA_028873515.1 Pseudomonadota bacterium
TGCACATTACCATTGTCCATCGCGTTGGAGATGACCTCCACAGACTTAACAAACATGCCCTCCAGCTGAATGGCAGCGGTCTGTGTCAGCTCGGATAGGTAAGCCTTCCCAATGGGCATGTTGCAGAGCATGCTGATGTACTCAGGGGTGTAGTCACAGATGGTGGCTACGTCACATCTGGAAACACCCTGGGCCAGCAGGGACAATGCCTGCTTATGCTTTACCTTCAGTTCCTTAACCTGATAACGGCCCGACTCAGCGTCTTGCTCCAACACTTCTCCGACTGGTACAATCTCACTGTCCATCAGAAACCTCCACCTGTGTGGACCGATCCAGCCCGGCAATATGAGTATCCAAGCAGGTCGGATCCTCCTGCAGAGCAGACCGCACGGCTTCCAATCTCTCCTTCTGCCCGTCGGTCAGCATGGAGTATAGCAAGTCAAAATTAGACATGGCAATATCTCAGATAACGGGCATCGAAGATGCCCATGAAGGGATGTTAACAGATGTCAACCATGGGCGCAACCCGTGTGGAGATGTATACTATAAGGGTTTGAGTTGTTCGCGGATGGGGAGAGGCATTTTACGATTTTTGCCACGCGTGCAACTTTGCCCCCACCCCCCTAAATTTTCGGAGGGTCAAAAATAATAGACCCCCCATGCCCAGGCTAAATGATAATCATCTGTACATACGAATCGTCTTCAATTCGACTCACCATCAATCGGATTGATATAGCTACATGTCATTAGACCAATTTGCGGATGGTCAAAAATAATTGTCAAACCGGGCGCACTGGCGCATCAAACATCATGTAACACCCAACCACACAACCGGAGTACATCATGGACAACATCACGAAAGTTTCCGTTTCTACCAAGGCCGATGCGAAGTCCGAGGCCGTTCGTACCAATCTGACGTTGGATTGGTCTGATTGCGCGCCGGAAGATATCCGCGCGTTGGCGCAACAGGCACTCGTGGTCAAATTGCAGGGCAACTGGCGCCGCAATGGCATCCCTGCCGACACAACCGTTAAGGTGTCTGAACACAAGGTTGGCACGCGCGCGCCGAAGGCCCCGACCGATGTCCTGTCGGCCATCCAGAAAATGTCGCCGGAAGACCGTGCGCGCATCATCGCCGCTTTGCGGGATGGCGCTTCGGCCTGATACACTGGCAACCGTGGCAAAGGCGTGTCCCAAATTGGGACACGTCCTCACAATCAAATGAGGTGATGTTATGCGGGAAGATGATTGTAAGAAACATGAACTTAATGAGGATGCCGTGTGTATCCTTTGCGGTTTCGATGCCTGTGAGGATTGGTATCTTGACCATGATCGCAACCAGATGATTGCCGAGAAGTGGGACTATGTCCATGAAGAATAGCCCCCACGACGCTGCTGCCCTGCAGCAAGGTCCCGTCGATCAGCATGGCAGACCACTGACCTACGAGGAACTGGTAATGGCAATGCGCACTGCGTTGCAGATGCCTGCCGGACCTGTGCATGAGATGGCACTCGATCCTAAGTGATTGATGTTAGTACAAGAGCCCTGCAGAAATGCGGGGCTTTTTTTTGTGCTATATATTCCCATAATAGAGTATTTGCATAACTACATTGATTGTGGTTATGTTGGATGTTATGATGTATGTGTTATTTGTCAGATGTTAGAACCCCCCACCAGCATACCTATATATAAAAAAAATATATATAGAAGGATTGGTATGGGGTTATAACGTCTGACAATCAAACATATAACGTCCGGCCGCGCCGGCACCCCGCCACTGGAGATATGAGATATGAAGGCAGATACTCGAAATGGGTATATTAAGAGGTATGAGGCAGCGATCAGGCAGGTTATTGTAGCGATGCAAGGGGATTATGTGACGCCCGACTTGCTGGAGAAGTTGCAGACGTTGTTCACTTCTGGGAAGCAGTTGGAGACGTTGGTGTATGAGAGCGAGAATACAATGCACGTTAGCAATAAGTTGCAGGCATTTGAGAGTAGAGTACTAAATGCAATGGGAGGGGACTTCTCATTTCAGCTTTCTGAAAAGGAAGAAGAAAAGATAGAAGAGGGATCGATTGCGGACATGATTGTGCAGGCGCAGACGTTGCTGTTGAATGCGTATGAGAGAGCTATTCAGGGGAATAGCCTGGCAGCGCATGTACCTGCAATTATGGGCATTAAGAGTAGGGCAGACGATTTGAAAGGGACGCTAGCAGACGTGATGAAGGTATCTGCGTTGCTGTCTTAATGGCGAGCGTATGCGACCTCCCGCTGTTCCCACTTCCACGTTTACATTTACGATAATAAGGGATGGATATGAA
>JAGWIG010000015.1 GCA_028873515.1 Pseudomonadota bacterium
TACCGGTAGTTTTTATTAATCCTTTCCCCGGTGAAAACCCGGGGAATTTCATCAGGTGGCAATAAGAATTACATGAACAGAAAGGAAGGCGGCATGAAGAATCTATCCATACCATTTCTGGATGCAGCAGGTTTTCTGCTTCCAGCAGCTATTATCATAGGTGCGGTAGTACTGTATTACCACAACAATAATCGTAAACCTGAATTGATGAACACGGCAGATTACTGTCTGCCTGCAACGTTCCTTAGTAATCAGATCATTGCAGAAAATCATCTTCAAAAAAGTGACTGTGTGGCGTTTTCTGATGTCAGGCGTTTATCAAACATTGATTATTCCTGGGTGCTTATCATCAAAAAACAGGATCCCGGTACCATTAAGCATTTGACCATCTTCAAATAATTTCAATCGCTGGCAACAAGAGTCAGCAAGCCGTTTTAATCAACCAAGGAGTAAACAGAATGAGAAAAAATCTCATTGCAGTAGCCCTTTTGTCTTTAATTCCAGCAGTAATTCCAGCAGTAGCCCATGCAGAAAACAGGATGCATGCCATGCCGCCTGTCAACCCTACGATGCATGATCAGGTCATTGATAATCAGTCGCTTGAAATATGGGGCATGTCTGCAAAAGATACGGCCAACCAGACATATTTTAATACCCCAGTCACTGGAATTAATACTGTATTAAAACCAACCGTAACGGTGGATCACCTTGGGGTTCAGTATATCCACGCTTTTCAGAAATGGAATCTGACCGTCAAGGGTGAACAAACGCATGCAACATATGGCGGGAGTGCCACGGCTGGTTCAGGGGATGGGTCTTATGGATCGGTTGGATTCACACGCAGCAAGGATTTTAACGGGGGTGGAATTGCGGATGTCTTGAGCACCAATAAATTGACTTACGGACTGACACTCGGATTCGACACCGCGACCCGCAGCATGCGAGGCATTAATTATAACGGTTCAGGTGTTGGAATCGGCTACAGGGTGAATTACCGTTATAACAGTTTTGAAGCCTTTTCCGACAGGGCCGCCTGGTCACTCAACAGTGACGGGGATAGCATGGCCGCACCGTATGAAATGGGGGTTGGATTTATTTTGCCGGGGATAAGCGATCAAGATTGGGCGGAAATCCAGATTGCTGAAATCATTCCTGATGTAAATGTTCAGGACATGCATGTATCAAATGGCACACGTATTGAATTGAGAGGGCAACACAACCGGGTACTGTTCAGTATCGGGTATGTGGAAGGCCTGAAATTTTCAGATACGTACGGATCATACACTGCTCTTGCCGGACTAGGCGTACCGGGCATTCCTTTCAATCCTGCCAAGCCCTGGACGAGCTACCAGGGCGGGGTGTACGCAAGTGGGCGGTATTTTTTCAGCAGGCGCAATTCCGTTACCGCTACGCTTTATCATCAAGCTATAACCGGTTCTAATACCACTTACCCTGCTTTTCCCATTGTCGATTCTGACAGAAATACCGGCGTGATGTTTGGCTATACCCACCGCTTCTAGACCTCTTCCCCCTGTATTGACTGTGCAGGGGGATTTTTATTGTAAGCCCTGAATTTTAATAAAGGAGAGTAGGAATGAAACCATTAGAAACCCTGATTTGTCTGGTGTTTGCAGGACTTGCAATTACCACCGCCCATGCCGCTGATTTTACCGCCAGTGCCAAAGTCATCAGCAGCACACCCATGTATCAGACCGTGACCGGCCAGGAATGTTATTCCGTTCCTGTTCAGGCACAGCCCCAGGCATCCAGCGGTCTGAATGCAGGTTCAATAATCGGCGGCCTTGCTGGTGGCCTGTTAGGGCATCAGGTAGGCAACGGGCGCGGCAATACCGCTGCAACCATCATCGGCGCAGTAGGCGGAGCGATGGTGGGCAATCATGTCAACAGCAATGAAGAAGGGCAGGGAGGAAGCCAGCAACAGTGCCGGGATGTTCAGAAGCAGGTGGTGGAAGGTTATACCGTCCGTTATGAATATGCCGGGCATGAAGCCACTACCGTCATGCAGAGTCAGCCGGGCAACACCATTACCGTAGGCGTGAGCGCCCTGCAATAAACAGGAAGCCCCGGCCAGTCCGGGGCATTCCTTATGATTGAAGGAGGAAGAAAATGGAAAACAAGGCAAGCAGTGAGCAGGTCAAGATTGCTGTAAATCAGCTTAAAGAGCTGGAAGAGCATGCGGTTAAAAACCCGAAGGATTATACAGACTGGCAACTGGATTTTCTGGAATCGCATCTGGATCGAATTGAGCGGTTTGGTGATCAGACGTTCTTTTCCATCAAGCAGGTCAACGTCATTGACCAGATTCACAAGGAAAAGGTCAACGGCGAAAAGATCGATCGCCCAAACAAGGCAAATCGCACCAGGACTAAAACCCGGCGTTTTGAAAGGAAGGGAGAGTAACCATGCACGGTTATATTGGACATATGATTACCAGCGCCCTGATTCATGGTGCAATCTATGGCGTGATCTTCCATCTTTTCCGTTCAATGCATCTTGGTGGTACCGTGATGGTTGCAGGCGCGATTATTGCCGGAACCTGGCTTATTACCCGAATTCTGTAGGAGATTCACCATGGAAGAGATTAAACAGTATTTTCATCCTACGGACTGGGAACGGTTGGTTGAAGCCGCAGCCCTCTCCAGAATGGAGATCCCGAACTTCATCAGGCTGGCAGTTCATTTATTTTCCAGTCATGTTCTGGTTAACAGTAAAAATACCCTGGAGGAGTTCCACCATGGATGATAAAGAATATGAAGCAAGCCAAATTCGGTTTGAAGCAAAAATGGACCAGATATCCGCTGATTTTAAAGAATGGCTGGAAAAAGAATTGCGTGTAGAAACGGATGAAAGCAAACGGCAGGAGTATACCGAATGGCTGGATATGGTAAATCAACATTTAGAAGAGCAATTGTAAAAACAAAGGGGCGCCTATATTCTGGACGCCCTTTTTTTATCCCCAAGCCCGCGAGGATACAATGATGCAGCAGAATCCAGGAGTGATGATACTATGTAGAAGGCATAACTGGTATCAAGGCAAGTTTTAAGCGGCTTTTCATCTTGGGTTGTTTTGATTATATATCGGTAAATGGAGTTGTCTGGATTTAAACCTTTATATCAAGGAGGCAAGAATAACATGTCTGATTTCGAATTTAGCCATCATGCCGTTGCATATCTGGATATTCTGGGCTTTTCAAAATTTGTTGAAGCGGCTGAAACAGATACGGGAAAATTGCAAAAACTGGATAAGTTGTTTAATGAGGTCATCCCGAGGCAGATATCAACTCCTACCAACGATGAAAGCTTTCCATCAAAGTTAGGGCTGGAATGTTTAAGTTTTTCAGACAGTATCATCATTTCAGCCCCGGTTGATCAGGAATATTCTAAGAATTACCCATCCTTGATTGCGGTTTCCATCAAATCCATTCAAATCGCTCACGCTATATTGGATATGGGGTTGCTGGTACGTGGTGCCATAAACGTAGGCAATGTTTACCGCACTGATTCCAATATTACGGGCACTGGCTATCAGAAAGCGGTATGTGGAGAAAAAAATGCAATTAACCCACAGATTGTACTGACCAAATCGGCGGAGCAAGATCTCAACATTTATATAAAAAATGAAGGAACAAAATTCGCTATTTTTGCAAAAAATGAACTGGGACAGGTTATTCTTGACTCGATATATCCGCATCCGACTTACTTGCCTGACCCACAGGCTGATGTTAATGAATATTTTAAACAATATCAAAACACAATCATAGAAAACCTGGCCCATGACGATCCGAAAGCAAAAGCAAAGTGGATTTGGTTTGCTGGCTTGTTCAATGCTAATGTTCGCTATTTTTCAGAGATAAAAGATAAGTCTCTAACGATAGATCAAGAACTGCAAAGTATTGCGATGAATTATTTAAATCCACCAGCAAAAGATAGCAGTTGGATGGAACCGTTTAATGGCCCTGCAATAACTTGTACCCTAAAGAAATAGGATGTCGTTTTAATCATTGTCGTGATAATCTTTACACTTCGCTGCCCCTACTTTTAAGAATAAACCAACTTTAGCTTATTCATTTTTAACAAAAAATTAAGTAAAGATAAAAATTGGATTTTGACTAATGCAAAAACAGGTTGTCTCAAAAAAACGTGTTGCTGATCATGGGGAGGTTTACACCGACAAGCGAGAAGTCAACGCGATGCTCGATTTGGTTAAACAGGAAACCGAAAGGATTGAATCGCGATTTCTGGAACCTGCCTGTGGTACTGGTAATTTCTTATCTGAAATTCTTAAACGAAAACTTCGAGTAGTCGAATTACGTTACAGAAAAAACCAACTTGAGTATGAACGTTATGCGGCTCTAGCTGTCTCTTCTATTTACGGCATTGATATCCTCGAAGATAATGTCATTGAATGTCGTAAACGTCTGTTAGAAATCTTTCAATTGGCTTACTCACATCTATATAAAAATGATGTTAAAGAGACATGTCTGAAATCAATTCAATACCTGCTCAGAAAAAATATTATATGGGGCGATGCCTTAACACTGCAGACTATGAACGATAAGCCTCAGCCTATTGTATTTTCAGAATGGTCACCCGTGAATGGGAGCATGCTCAAACGAAAGGATTTTACTTTTCTGGAGCTGCTTGCCCATGCTCATCATAAAGAATTACCCTTGTTTTCGGATCTGGGTGAAGATGTGTTTCTTCCTACTCCAGTAAAAGAATATCCATTGGTACATTTCTTAATGATTGCGGATGTTGAGTAATCATAATTACAATCCTGATGTATTAACTTGTCTTGCTAACCTGAGCAGTGATGAGGTCTTTACACCCCCACAATTGGCTAACCAGATGCTTGACTTACTTCCCAAGGCAATCTGGAACGATAAAAATACCCGTTTTCTTGATCCATTTTGCAAGACAGGAGTTTTTCTGCGTGAAATTGCAAAGCGATTGGATGTTGGTCTTGAGAAAATTATTCCAGGCCGTCAGGAAAGAATAAATCATATCTTGCAGAATCAGATCTTCGGTATTGCTATTACTGAATTAACCGCACTGCTTTCCAGGCGAAGCGTGTACTGTTCAAAAACAGCTAATAGTAAATATTCAATTTGCGATAAGTTTAGCGATGTCATCGGCAATATCCTCTTTGATCGCATTGAGCATTCATGGCAAAGAGGTAGATGCAAATTCTGCGGGGCAAGTCAACTAGAGTATGATCGAGTTAGTGAGATGGAATCTCACGCTTATCATTTTCTTCACACAGATAATCCAGAGAAAGTATTTAAAATGAAGTTTGACGTTATAGTTGGCAATCCACCTTATCAGCTAAATGATAGCGGGCATGGTAGAAGCGCATCGCCAATTTATCATTTATTTGTTCAGCAAGCTAAAAAGTTGAAACCTCGATATTTGTCAATGGTTATTCCAGCGCGTTGGTATGCAGGAGGGAAGGGTCTAGATGAATTTCGAAATGAGATGTTAACAGATGAACGATTACGAAAATTAATTGATTTTGAAAATAGCGGCGAGGTATTCCCGGGTGTCGATATCGCTGGAGGAATTTGTTATTTTTTATGGGAACGCGATTTGAGAGGTAATTGTGAAGTAACAAATTTTTATAATCAAGAAAGAGTAACGTCAATTAGAAAACTAAATGAATTCGATATTTTTATAAGGCATAGTAGAGCCGTCCCCATTATAAGAAAAGTTCTGGCTTACAAAGAGAACGGTGGCAAGCTATTGAGCGAAGTCATATCATCTCGAAAACCGTTTTCATTACCAACAAATTATGTTCCTAAAAATAGTGGTATTCCTTGTTGGTTTATACAGAAAATAGGGCTTAAATTTGCATTCAAATCTGACATCAAAGATGAAAACAATTTACTCAATAAGTGGAAACTTTTAATCCCACCAGCACCAATAGCAGGACAAACAAACTTTTCTAAACCAGTCGGCTTTTATTATGATGGAAATACAAGAATTGCTAAACCAGGTGAATGTTGCACTGAATCTTGGTTAGTTGCATGTGCTTTTAGTACACAATCTCAAGTAATGGCGTTCAGATCATATTTATTTACTAAAACGGTTCGATTTTTGCTTCTTCAGGCGGTAATTTCACAACACGTAACGAAACAAAATTTTTGTTTCGTACCTGACCTTGGAAAGTATGAGGGCGAATACACCGATGAAATTTTAATCAAACGATGGGGAATAACAAAATCTGAATGGGAGTTTATAGACTCCAAAATTGCAGCGGTATTATCTTGATACGTATGCTCAATATGGTTCTTTCATTAGTTAATTTGTTTCGTTTATTTGCGAAAATCTGAATAACATGAATGGAACTTATCTATGAATACAAAATTTTTTCCAATGCGTCCAGAATCACAGCCAACAATCTACGCTTATGAGGACACCAATCCTCAATATTTGGGGTTGCTCAAGGTTGGTTATACAACTATTAATGTACAAAAGCGGGTAGCACAGCAATATCCAATAGCAAGGCCAGGTAAGCCACCATATCGTATCGCTCTAGAACAATCTGCCATGCGCAATGACGGTTCCAGCTTTACTGATCATGATGTGCATCGTTACTTAAAAAAGATAGGAATCAGAAACCCTCAGGGTGAATGGTTCAAGTGTTCAGTTAACGAGGTCAAGGCGGCTGTTCTAGCTGTTCGTTCTGGAGAATTGAATGAAGAGAACCGAACACTTGATTTCAAAATGCGCCCTGAGCAGGAAGCGGCAGTAGAAAAAACGATGGCCTATTTTAAAAATTTTAAAAGTGAAAATGGTAACAAGCCTCCGCATTTTTTGTGGAATGCAAAGATGCGTTTCGGTAAAACCTTTGCCGCCTATCAACTTGCCAAGCATATGGGTTGGAAGAAATTATTGGTTTTGACCTTTAAGCCTGCAGTTCAAAGTGCCTGGGAAGATGATCTAAAATCCCATGTTGATTTCAAGGGATGGCAGTTTATCTCACCGGGCGGTCTAACCTATGAGGCTGCCGACAAAGAACGCCCCATTGTCTGTTTTGGCTCTTTTCAGGATTACCTGGGAAAAAACAAAAGCACTGGCGGTATCAAGACCAAGAATGAGTGGGTTCACACCACCAACTGGGATGGCGTGATTCTGGACGAGTATCATTATGGTGCCTGGAGAGAAAATGCAAAGGATCTGTTTGAGGGTGAAGATAGAAAAGAGCTGTTAGCCTCAGAAGGCGAGGATCTTGAAAGCTTCGATGAAGAAATCATGCCTATCACAACCAATGCCTATCTCTATCTTTCAGGTACTCCATTCCGGGCCATTACTTCTGGCGAGTTCATTGAGGATCAGATTTTCAACTGGACTTATTCAGATGAGCAAAAAGCAAAACTAAACTGGAAGGGTGATAATAATCCCTATGCATCATTGCCCAGGATGGTTTTACTGACCTATCAATTGCCTGATTCCATCCGTGAGATTGCAACGCAAGGCGAATTCAATGAATTTGATCTCAATACCTTCTTTTCCGCTTCCGGTGAGAATGATTTTGCACGATTTATTTATAAGGATGAAGTACAGAAATGGCTTGATCTTATTCGAGGGGCGTTTCTGGAAACTACCCTCGATAATCTAAAGCTCGGGGCCAGTAAACCCCCTATGCCCTTTTCCGATATACGTCTACTCAGTGTGCTATCTCATACTCTCTGGTTTCTGCCCAACGTCGCGTCATGTTATGCAATGCGCAATCTTTTAGCTGAAAAACAGAATCATTTCTATCACGATTATTTGATAATCGTGGCTGCAGGCAATCGGGCGGGACTTGGGGTTGAAGCACTAACACCTGTCTTGAATGCCATGGATAATCCCTTAAAATCCAAAACCATCACCCTTTCCTGCGGAAAATTGACCACAGGGGTCACCGTGAGGCCATGGACAGGAATCTTCATGCTCCGTAATTCGTCTAGTCCAGAAACCTATTTTCAGGCTGCGTTCCGGGTGCAATCCCCTTGGGCAATCATGAACCCTGATGGTATTTCTCCTAACCAGGAACAAATCCTGAAAGAAGAATGCTATGTATTCGATTTTGCGCCCAATAGGGCTTTACGACAAATTGCCGATTACAGTTGTCGCCTGAATGTCAATGAGACCAATCCTGAAAAGAAGGTCGAAGAATTTATCAGTTTCTTGCCTGTGCTGGCCTATGATGGCAGTTCAATGAAGCAGATTGATGCGGCAGGTGTTCTCGACATGGCCATGAGCGGCACTACTGCCACGCTACTTGCTCGCCGCTGGGAAAGCGCTCTACTGGTTAATGTCGATAATACTACTTTGAGGCGCTTGATGAACAACAAGGCCGCCATGGATGCACTGATGAAAATTGAAGGGTTTCGTAATTTGAATCAGGATATTGAAACCCTCATCAACAAGTCAGAGGCGGTAAAAAAAACCAAGAAAGAATCGAATGATAAGGAATTCTCCAGTAAGCAGAAGAAAGAGCTTACTGATGAAGAAAAGGAGTACAAAAGCTTACGCAAGCAGATACAGGAAAAACTCATCAAATTTGCTACCCGCATCCCAGTATTTATGTATCTGACTGATTATCGAGAGCGGACGTTAAAGGATGTCATCACCAAACTAGAACCTGGCCTCTTTAAAAAAGTGACCGGATTGAATATCGATGATTTTGAATTACTTGTTAGCCTTGGTCTATTTAACAGTTCCTTGATGAATGATGCGGTTTATAAGTTCAAACGATATGAGGATGCCAGCCTGAACTATACAGGTATTGACAAGCATCAAGATGAAGACATAGGACTTTTTGACACAACATTGAACCCTGAAGAGTATCGAGATTTTGTGAATGTATCGCCTTGATTGCAGAAAAGCATAACCAACATTTATCTATCTTGTAAATTTTAAAAATTTGGAAAGAAACTATGAGTAGCTTAGGTATTAAGCAAGACATAGGGGGAGTGTATGAAGGCCCAACTACATTCAGCTCTGCAGCTATTTTAGGTTATCATATCGATATAATCCCAGTCCTTACACCTGCCAAGATTGTAAAAAATATTCATAACGGCGAAGATAAATTTTTGAGTAACTCAGAATTTGATTTATACAAAATTGAATTAATTTTTCGTGAAGATTCCTTCGATCCTGTAAGCCGTATTCGAAGAGGACGATTTTATAAAAAAGGGGATACTCAACCTAGACGATGGCAAGTATGTTCAACCCGAGGTGTATATTATAACAAACATGAGTTGAATGATGTTGCAACATTTTATTCTTGCCAAATTTCAAAAGACTACCTCTCGTATCTAAAACACCCACTGGTCATTCTTGGATATGAGCCAAACGCTACCATTTGGACAATAGTCAGTATTGAAACCACCCTTTTGAGGGAAGAGGTTGTTGCTTTACGTTCCCGAAAAACAATAGGAATGCTCCCGGTTATCAAAGATGAATTTTTTCAGGATTTAAAAAAACTAAAACAAAATGAACACCCATCTGCCCTTGAAATCCTGGAAAGGGATATTAATCTTGCCACTCCAGAATCAGTGGTTGATCGATCTCGGGAAGCTGCTGTTGAAATTTTGAATGTTTTCCTTTATCAAAAAAACTCTAAAGTAGATAAAATTGAAGATCTTGGGGGGACTCTCAATGCTTTTAAGGGGTATTTGAGTGAAAGCAATAAGGATAAAGAATATGTTATCGTTCAATGCGCAGCTAAGATTATTCAAAGATTACATCCACGAAACAAGGTTGTAGAACAGGTTAACAGGGATATTCCTCCTGTTGAAGAACAAAATGCAGAGCTTGCAATTCAGTGTGTAGGGGCAATCCTTTGTGATTTAGGTTTTGCAAGCTGGAATAATTATTAAAGAGGCTGAAAGATTAGTAATCAATACTAGCCTCAAAAGAATAATATATTGAATTTACGGCTATTTGCATTCTGAGGTTGGAAATAGCCAATAAAAGTAAAGGGCACCTATATTCCGGGAGCCCTTTTTTTATCCCCAAGCCCGCGAGGATACAATGATGCAGCAGAATCCAAAAGTGATGATACTATGTAGAAGGCATAACTGGTATCAAGGCAAGTTTTAAAGTGAGTCCAGGATTGTTTATGTATCAAACAATTGTTCTACAGGTGCCCCACCTGTTGGCTTAAAAAAATATTTCCAAGAGAATATTATAATCATTGATTGGATGATGAGCTTTGGTTTTTAAATGATGTCCAAGTGCTGGTAATAGGTGGTGGCTTCCCAATGGGAGATGAAGTTTTAGCAGCAGATCTTAATCATTTGGGAGTAGTTTGATTATTCTGGAAAATTTCATTTATGAAAAAAAAGGAATTAAAAGGCATATATGTACAGGGTATGGGCTGTGTTTCCAGCTATTGGCAACAAGTGACTGAAAATTGCAGGCTCAAATTTTCCTGGATTGAACGCTGTGTTCCTGGCACTTTTAATGTAGATGTTAATTCAGGCATCTTAACTGAAGGAGCCAGATCATGGTTTGACCAGTTTCTGAAAAAGGTGAAACGGAAAGGAGGGGAGAGTTATGTTGATGGCTATGCTGGTGGTTATACTGATGGCTATGTTTATGAATTCGCCAGGGTAACCAGGATTAATGATCTAGGCATTATGTGCTGGATATATCGTGGAGAGCTTGGTGCTAATGCGCTTGAACTCCTTTCATATTCTAAATTAAGCCAGAAATTAAATATAAGTCATGGGGATGAAGTCAGGCTGGTAATTGAAGAAGACTAACCCCAAATGGCTTCCCTTCCAGCAATCTTCACGCCAGTCGTCATTCTTCCTTCCTGTCATTCGATTGCATGCTTCGCTTCCTCACGTCCGTTCCTTTGCTTCGTTTCCGGTCAGCCTTAACCCATAAACCCTTTCGTTACGCCTAAGCCTTTCCCGCCCGGAACCTGAAATGCAGCCCCGCCAACCTGGAGTGAGCGGGGAGCAGATTTCAGGAAAACACAGGCGGGAAAACCGCCTTAAGTCGTGCTATCCCTTCAAAAGCCTTTTCTCCCCTTCCCGTTCCCCCAGGGGAAAGCGAGCAATGAGCAGATTGATTCTGTTTACTGACCACCATAGAAGGGAAGCAACCATGAAAACGGACATTTACCAACAAGTCACCCATTCAATTATTGAAGTGATTGAGGCCGGACAACTGGGAAAGGGTATCCACTGGGAGAAGGAAACCGGTAAGGGCATGCCGGTTAACTTCAAGACCAGGGCCCCATATAACGGGATTAACGTCTTGCTGTTATGGAGTGCAGCCCGTCAGGCCGGATATGCAGGCAATCAATGGTTGACCTTCAAGCAGGCGGCAGAACTGGGCGGCATGGTTCGCAAGGGAGAAAAAGGCGTGATGTGTGTCTTCTTCAAGATGCTGGAAATTGAGGACAAGGATACCGAAGAAGAAAAAAGGATCCCCATGGCTTCACCCTTCTGGCTATTCAACCTTGACCAGATTGACGGGATAGAGAAGCCACTGCAGGCAGCACCCAAGGGAGAAGTTCAGCAGATTGAAAGTGCCGAGCATATTCTTAAGGCTTCGGGAGCCGTCATTAAAGAGGCCAGGCAGAAGGCTTATTACCGGCCCCTGACTGATGAGATTTATTTACCGGAGCGCACAAGGTTTGCAGACGTGAAAGAGTTCTATTCCGTCGCCTTGCATGAATTGACCCACTGGACAGGAGCCGAACATCGGTTAAACCGCGATTTTAGCGGGAGGTTCGGATCCGACAGTTACGCCTTTGAAGAACTGGTTGCCGAGCTGGGCAGTGCCTTCCTGAATGCGGAACTGGGCTTTATCGGCACCATGATCCCCAACCATGCCAGCTATATCGATTCATGGCTTACCGTTCTGAAAAATGATAAACGCGCCATATTTACGGCAGCAAGCCACGCCAGCAAGGCCTATCAATACATCATGAATCTTGTAGCAGAACAGCAGGCAGCCTGACCACAACAGCCGGGGAAAACCCCCGGCTTATCTTTGAAAGGAAGTCATACCATGTCATTCTTTAAAACTTTTTGGGCAGCCCTGGCAGCAGATCTGGTTGCTGGTGTTATCCGGTTTTTTATGCGCTGGACTTTCCGGCTTGGCAGCCTGGCCGCCTTGATCGGCTTGGCCCATCACTTCATGCGTTGATTCGTGATGTAACAGTCCAGAATAAAAAAGGATAAAGGTTTGGTTTATCCAAGTAGTTTAGCCAGATCTTCAACCTTTGGATGGTAATAACGTTTAAGCATTTTCAGATCCTTATGGCCGGTAATGCTCGCCAGCATGAGCACATTTGTTACTTTTTCGGCGAGCCTACTGGTCGCTTCATGGCGCAGATCATGAAAATGCAGATCAACAATTCCAGCCCGTTTGGTGGCACGTGCCCAAGCTTTTTTGACAGCATCTTTTGAAAGAGGGAAGACTTGCCCTGAAATCTGGCGAGGAAGCTGTTTTAAAATTTGCACAGCCCTTTTTGATAATGGCACGGTTCGAGATGAACCATTTTTTGTTTCTGGAAGAAGGGCGGAAGGGATAGATAAATCAATATTATCCCACGACAAGGCTAACAGTTCCCCTTGGCGCATGGCGGTTTCGGTTGCAAACTCTATGAGTGGTTTCATGTAAATTGTTCTGCAATCATCCAGGGCAGCCATCAGTCTTGCTTCTTCATCCTCTTCAAATCTTCTTTCCCTTGCATCCTGTACCTTTGGCCGTTTAACCAGCCTGACGGGGTTATCGTGCAAATTGATACCCCATTCCCGTCTTGCCTGCTCGATGACTTGCTGAAAAATCCCCATTTCACGGACAACTGTTCCTGGCTTGACCGTTTCTAGCCGTTTATCCCGGTATGCTGCAAAATCGGATGGTTGAAGCGTGGCAATGAATCGTGATGCAAATTTATGTTTTGCCAAGGCCGTTAGCCTGACGGATTCAGATTCATGACCACGGTGATGCGGTGTAATTTCTATACGGTAACGATCTATGAGTTCTTTTAGTGTAGTTTGTTCAGCAGCCGTTCTGGAAATAAAAATACCTCGGTGCATTTCGGATTCAATGATAGACACCCACTTTTCAGCATCGCCACGGTTTGTAAAAGTTTTAGTTTGAACCGGATAACCTTTTCTTCGAACTTGAACATGCCATTGCATGTCCCCTTTTTTCCTGATGGTCGCCATAACATTTTTCCCCTTTACTGTGCCAGAATTGTGCCAATAAATAGGTATTATAGCCTGTAAACCGCATGGATAGTAGATTTATATAAGCCTTCACACGGCAGGGGCCACAGGTTCGATCCCTGTACCACCCACCAAAAAAACATCAATAAAATAGCAAGTTACGTAATATTTTTTCCCATGTTTTTCATCATATACCATACAATTGTCGTTACGGAAGAGTAAACTGCGATTGCATCAGTGTGCGTTCTTCAACGCTTAATGTTTTTTATTTTTCTATTTTTTTTTATGCTACATTTTCCTTCAAAAAAATGTAGCAATTCGATTTTGAGGACGCTTTCCGAATCATGTTACGTTATTATTCTCAGACTTGCGCATAGGCTAGTGTCTAAGTGCACTGTAACCTTTGGGGGGTATAAGTGCGTAAGAACTGAAAAAAGTATAGGTAGTTATGACAATTCCTAACTATGGTATTCATGGATGTACATATGGTTATGGAATTGATGGATTTGTAATATGCAACGTATGGAAATTATAAAATAACTGATGAAGATGAATTAAGCTTCGCGAGGTAGAAAAAAAGGGGGGTGAACTTGGCCGCAATTTTACGCAGGGTGCTAAGAAGCTTCTTAGGCCACTTGCTTCGCATATCCTTGTCAGGTGATGAGAAGAGTTTAAGTGAAAAGCGTGTTCTTATCGTTGCAAACCACCAGTCAATTCTGGATGAGCTATTACTTTCATTGTATTTGCCCTGTCGGCCTTTATTCGTCTTGCACGGAAATGCCATAAATTGCCCTTTCCATCGTTTTTTCCTTTCTATGGTTGATCATCTGGTAATCGATCCTGCGCATCCGATGGCCATTAAGCAGGTAATCCGCATTGTGGAAACGGGTAGGGTAGTGGTTATGTTTCCAGAGGGGCGAATTACTACAACTGGCGGAATTATGAAGATTTACGAGGGATCCGGTTTTGTTGCTTTGAAAGCGGGGGCTTTAGTGGTTCCAGTTTATATTCGGGGGCTTGCATTCAGTATTTTTGGAAACTTGCCCAAGGGTTCTCCAAGAAAGTTTTTTCCTCAAGTATCACTCAGTATTTTACCTTCTGTACAAATAACGATGGTTGGACAGATAACTGCCAGAGAACGGCATAGACTTGCTACTTTGAAAATTCAGCAGCTATTGCAGGAAATGATGATTGCTGTGGCTCCAGATTCAAATCTTTATGGTGCCTTGTTAGATGCTGTTGCTTTATATGGCAGGCGACGAAGGATTATTGAAGACATGCATGGAATTGTGACTTACGGCCAGGTTTTAAGAATGGCTCTTGGGATGGGGCGGATGGTTTCCCAACGAACAGGAAGAAGTGAGATAGTTGGAATAATGTTGCCGAATCTTGCTGTGACTCTTGCGCTTTTTTTTGGATTGGGTGCTGTTGGAAGGGTTCCAGCCATGTTGAATTATACAGCCGGGAGCCAGGCTCTTTCTTCTGCCTGTGAACTTGCAACGATTCGCACCATTGTCACTTCACGGAATTTTATTGCCTCTTTGGGACTTGAAAATTTTTTTGCCGGGATAAAAGGTATTAATATTCTCTATCTTGAGGATATGAAAGAAAAATTTAGTTTTCAGGACAGATTGTGGTTGGTTTTTTTCTCCATTTTTCCCAGATTACTAAATAGTGATATTCTTTCGGATGACGATGCGGTGGTGCTTTTTACCTCTGGCTCTGAAAGCCTACCGAAAGGAGTCGTTCTTTCCCATCGCGCCATTCTGGCTAATATAAATCAAGTGCAAGCAGTGCTTGAATTTTCCTGTAATGACAAGGTATTTAATGCATTACCCGTATTCCATTCTTTTGGCCTTACTGTTGGGGTTTTGTTGCCTATTATTTCTGGTGTCAAATGTTACCTTTATCCTTCGCCTCTTCATTACCGCAGAATTCCTGAGGCCATTTATGTGCGTGACTGTACTGTTCTGTTTGGGACCAGTACGTTTTTGGGACATTATGCAAAATTTGCACATCCCTATGATTTTATCCGGTTACGGTATGTTATTGCAGGAGCTGAAAAACTTAGCTCTGCAGTAAGGGAAATCTGGATAGAAAAGTTTGGTATCCGTATTCTTGAGGGCTATGGGGCCACTGAAACAGCTCCAGTACTTTCAGTTAATACACCCATGTCAAATCGGCTTGGCACTGTAGGCCGGCTGTTGCCAGGCATTCAAGTGAAACTCGTGCCAGTGCCTGACATTCATGATGGAGGAGTGCTTCATGTTAAAGGGCCAAATGTCATGACCGGTTATTATCATCATGATCATCCAGGCGAGGTTAAGCCGACTTCTTCATTGCTAGGCCCGGGATGGTACGATACTGGGGATGTTGCAAGCCTTGATGAAGAGGGATTTTTAACGATTAGGGGCCGTGTAAGGCGTTTTGCGAAAGTAGCCGGAGAAATGGTTTCACTTGAAGCTGTTGAACGTCTGGCAAGAAAGGCTTCCATTGAGTTTCAGCATGCGGTAATTAGCAGGACTGACAGCAGGCGAGGAGAACTGATTGTATTGTATACGACTGATTTTTCCCTTGATCGAGACAGGCTAATCAAGGCTGCAAGAAATGAGGGGCTTACCGAAATCTTAATTCCCAGGTTAATTGCCTATGTTGAGCAGATTCCGATTCTTGGTACTGGTAAAACAGATTATGAAAGCCTAAAACAGCTGGAAATCAGGTCATGAGTATGGCTGGAAAGGGCGGTAACCGGTAGCCAAAACCCATTTTTTTATTACAAGGTAATTTCTTATGGAAAATTTATTCATTTTTTACAATAAGTTGGAATGATTTAATGGAGGATGAATATTATCTCTTGCCGATGACCCTCCTTTTGAGCATAATTCCGAATACCGCCTTTTCCTTCAGGCGTTGTTGGCAAGCTTATGCAGCGATGTTTTGGGAAGAGGTAATAACACCTGATCGATTTCAATATTGACAGGTTTAAAACATAATAAGTAAATTTTAAAAAGTAGCCCGCAGTAGAAACCAGGATGTACGTTAATTACGTTTTTAACGTATTGATGTATTTTTACTTACAACGAAGGGCAGTAGATATGACTACAACACAAGCTCTAGGATTAGAAGATCAAACCGGTTATAAAAACCGGGTAGTGCAACTTATTCTTGGCATTATCTGTATGGCGATGATTGCCAATTTGCAGTATGGCTGGACACTTTTCGTTAATCCTATTCATGAAAAAATGGGATGGGCGAAAGCGGCAATTCAGGTGTCCTTTTCTATCTTTGTCCTGACAGAAACATGGCTTACCCCGATTGAAGGCTGGCTGGTTGACAAATTCGGTCCCCGACCGATCATGTTAATCGGTGGCGTTCTTGTCGGACTGTCCTGGATAGTCAATTCCATGGCCTCGACTCTTCCCATGCTTTATTTTGGTGGATTGCTGGCTGGGATTGGTGGAGGCTGCGTTTATGGCACCAGTGTTGGACTTGCGTTAAAACGCTTTCCTGACAAGCGGGGTGTTGCAGCAGGCTGGACTGCTTTCGGGTTTGGCGCAGGTGCAGCCCTGACCATTATTCCAATTGCTCACATGGTGCATGCGGGTGGGTATCAGACCGCTTTCTTTGATTTTGGGCTGATTCAGGGTGCAATAATTATTGTAATATCTTTATTTATTACACGCCCGCAGGTTACTGCCAAAGCTGCAGTCACGACCAGGGCGAACACCCAGAGCAGTATAGACTATACTCCTGGCATGATGCTGAAGACCCCGGTCTTCTGGGTCATGTATGTACTTTTTGTGCTGATCGCAGCTGGGGGCCTGATGGCAGTGGCGCAGGTCGGTCCAATTGCGAAGGACTATGGCCTGGCTCATATCCCGATGATTTATTTTGGGGCTACCCTGCCGTTGCTGACTGTGGCGCTGTCGATTAACAATCTGTGTAATGGTTTTACGCGACCGTTAACGGGCTGGATTTCAGATAAGATTGGTCGTGAAAATACCATGACCCTGATGTTTGGCCTGCAGGCAGTGGCCATGCTGGGTTTGATGACTGTCGGGCACAGTCCAACAATATTCATTGTATGCTCGGCACTCGTATTCCTCGCGTTCGGTGAAATTTTTGCAATTTTCCCGGCAATCAGTGGGGATACCTTTGGGCCTAAAAATGCGACCGTGAATAATGCATTTCTTTACACTGCCAAGGGAACTGGTTCATTACTGGTTCCAATTGCAAGTGTATTGAAAGCATCGACGGGAAGCTGGCATGCTGCGTTCATTGTTGCCTTCTGTTTTGCGGTTGCGGCATCACTTGGTGCGAAATTCGTATTGCAGCCAATGCGTCGTCGCTGGTTTGCTGAGACCCAGGGTGGTAGTGCTTCACAACCCGCAGCAAGCTGAGTTTTACTGCGTTTATAACGGGGTGCCTATAATGCACCCCGTTTTTTTTAGGGTGTTCTTTAAGAATTTTCTTTCGGAAAGAGGATAGATGATTCGTATGTGTCTTGTTTATGGCTGGACTAAACAACTGCTTGGATTTGATTGAGAAAAATATTTTCCTGACCTGGATATAACCAGCCTGTAAACTCCTAGCCCATTTATTTAGTTGTTCTAGCTTTGCTTGCAGTGATGGATTGTCGTAACGTTACTCGTACTGTTAAAAGCAGGCCAAAATTAGTCTTTTGAATTCCATAATATTGGTGCAAATTACGTTTGATCTGATTCCAGAAATTCCCTAAAAAAATCTTATCGACTACAATCTGGAGTGTTGAGAGATGAACCACATCCAATCTGCTGCATAATGGGTTCCCGTCCCCGCCACAAAATGTCCGATTAACTTTGCTTGATTCGCTGGATTTATTCTGTACTTTCTCATGCTGTCCTTATTAAATTTTAGTTAAATACTAGGGCATCCCAAATATTTTTAATCAGGATAGTGGTTTATTCTTGATAAAAAGATGATATGGTAATCGATTGAATTATAGTTGTTTTATAGAAAACAATAAGATTGGAAGCTATGCTGTAGTGAAGCCTTGGTATGGATAGGTTGTCGGTATTTTTTGATTTATAAATGCAAAAAATAATATTGACGGCACATCTAGGTTTGATTATCTCGATTTTTGAATGTTGTCTGGTTCTTGCTGAAATCGAGTTTTATTCGATTTTGATGTTATGATTTTTGTACGACTAAAAACAGGATAGGTAAAATAAATATCATGTTTTATTTTGATCAATTTTTATTTTTCTTCGTGTACGAAAATATTCGATTAAGCCAGGCAAGAACGATAGGCAGACAATTATGATTATGGCTAAGGTCAGGTGACTACGCACCACTGGGAGATTGCCAAAATAATAGCCAATGAAAGTAAGAACACTGACCCATAGGGTTGCTCCAGCAATGTTGAAAACCTGAAATTTGGCATGATTCATTGCACTGACCCCCGCAACAAAGGGTGCGAAGGTTCGAAGAACAGGCACAAACCGGGTAATAATGAGTGTTTTACCCCCATATACTTCAAAGAAAACATGAGTGCGCTCAAGATTTTGCTGGTTGAAAATCCGTGAATTTTCATAGTGAAAGACTTGAGGGCCGATCACTCTGCCAATAATGTAATTGGAAGTGTTGCCCATTACTGCAGCGAGCATGAAAGTAATAAGTAAATATCCTATATTGAGTGCCCCTGCCCCTGCAAAAGCACCAGCGAGAAATAAAAGAGAGTCGCCTGGAAGGAAAGGAGCCGCTACTAGACCTGTTTCGCAGAAAATGATGCCAAAAAGTAATACATAAGTCAGATTTCCATATTCTGCGATATATTGAGCGAGATTGGTGTCAAGATGTAAAACGAATCTGATGACTTCATTCAATCGACCCGCTCCCTTTGTGAGATTTGATTAATCAGCACGCTACTCTAGCGGATTTACATGTTCCTGCCAACTTGGCAGTGTTGTCTTGATGGGAGAAAGATAAAAAATTTTGGGTCTCTTAGGAAGCAATGCATAGCCTGAAATAATAAGAATAGGTTACATTTGCCGGTTTTAGTTTGTTAAAATAATGTAATGAATTGGGATATTTTCTGTAATGTTGTAGATAATTTTGGTGATGCTGGTGTAAGTTGGCGGCTGGCACGCCAGCTTGCTGGTGACCATGCCATGTCAGTGAGATTATGGATGGACAAGCCCCAGGTACTGGCTGGAATCTGTCCAGATTATAATCCTCTGGTTGAACGACAGGTTTTGAATGGAGTGGAAGTATGTCACTGGCCTAAGCCATGGCAATGTGCAGATCCAGCAGAAGTCGTTATTGAGGCTTTTGGTTGCGAATTACCGGAGAGGTATCTGGAGGCCATGGCAGAAAGGGGTTCAAAGCCTATCTGGATCAATTTGGAATATCTTAGTGCTGAAAACTGGGTTAGTGATTTTCATGGGTGCCCATCTCCTCACCCCTTTCTGGGATTAACACGGTATTTTTTCTTTCCAGGCTTTGGTGTAAATTTAGGTGGACTGCTGAAGGAGAAGGGGTTTGATGAAAGCAGAGATGCCTTTATGCAGGATGTTAATTATCGAAGGGATTTTTTAAAAAATTTGGGTGTCGAGCCTGTTGATGGTGCTTTTTTGATCTCTTTGTTTGGTTATGAGTTTGCCCCACTTACCCCTTTGCTGAATTCTTGGGCAGAAAGTCCATTACCTATACAGGTTATGTTATTTGATGGACAGTTACTTTCACAGGCTTCATCCTGGTATGGCAGAAACCTCGAGCCTGGGCAGACAGTTATTCATGGCAATCTTCACCTTTCTATATTACCGTTCGTCAGTCAGGATTGTTATGATCGGGTTTTATGGGCCTGTGATGTTAATTTTGTGAGGGGAGAGGATTCCTTCGTGAGAGCCCAATGGGCTGCAAAGCCCTTTGTCTGGCATATTTACCCGCAAACGGATGCCGTACATGAAATAAAGCTTATGGCTTTTTTAAAACGTTATGCTGAGGATTTGCCTAAAGAAACTGCAGAATATTTACAGGAATTCTGGTTTTCCTGGAACCGTTTCCATATCAAGGAGTTTGCCTGGAAGCAATTCATGGATAATCTGGATATCCTTAAATCTCATGCCCAGAGCTGGGCTGAGCAATTAGGTAAAAATCATGATCTGGCAACAAATCTGGTGAAATTTTGTCAAAATAAGTAGAATGGCGAGTTTTGGCACGGGTTAGTTTTTAGTTTTATTTTGATTTTTTAAGTTGCTTCGAACTGGCTGGGCATGGGTAAAGTTTGTTGATAAGATTAAAATATTTATAAATCAATATGATATAGTTCTGTCAGTTAAATTGACGTTTAACTATTGTGATGGGATATTTTGGTGAAATTTTGGATAATTAACTATGGAGGGCGTATTTCTTTCACACCATTGAATTGATTCATGGTAAAGAGGAATGAGCATAAATGAATGAAGACTGCACAGGAAGTTCGTACCGGTAACGTAATTATGATAGGCAGTGACCCGATGGTGGTTCAGAAAACTGAGTTTAATAAGTCTGGCCGTAATGCTGCTGTAGTAAAAATGAAGCTTAAGAATTTATTGACTGGATCGGCCAGTGAGAGTGTCTACAAGGCAGACGAAAAATTCGATGTGGTAGCACTCGAGCGTAAGGATGTAACCTACAGTTATTTTTCTGATCCACTTTATGTGTTTATGGATGCGGAATATGAGCAACTTGAGGTCGAAAAAGATAATTTGGGCGATGCTGTACATTACCTTGAAACTGGCATGCCGTGTGAAGTCATATTTTACAATGGCAAGGCGATTTCAGTTGAGTTGCCAACAGGTGTTGTACGTGAAATTATCTACACTGAACCTGGTGTGCGCGGAGATACATCTGGGAAAGTCCTAAAGCCTGCAAAACTGGCTACTGGATATGAAGTTCAGGTACCTTTATTTTGCGAGATTGGTGACAAAATAGAAATTGATACCCGTACTGGTGAATATCGTAATCGTGTCAAGGCGTAAGGTGAATGTCCGATTTAAAGGTTAGTGTGAATGGGAATGTACTGAACTTGTGCGCTGCAAGTTCCGCCCTTCATGCCGTCAGGGACAGTACGGTGCCATATTCATCCTTTGGGCGGTCAGTGGGTGTCTGCTGTATGTTCATTACTGGTCATTAATACTTTATTTTAAAGAAGGGGCGGGTTCATGGATAAAATTCTTAGCCAGAATTGTTTGGCGGGGCTACCTTAACCTGATTCCGTCCGGATTTCTTTGCTGTGTACATGGCTTTGTCGGCTCGAGATAGTGTTGCTTCGATACTGTGATCTTCTTTGCTGCATAAAGCAAGACCTATGCTAGCTGTTAACCGTAATGGTCCCTGTGGCGTATCAATATGAATTTCGGTTAACGCCTGCCGGAACCGTTCTGCAACTTCATAAGAGTGTTCAATCGTGGCATGCGGTAATAGTATAACAAATTCCTCACCACCTAGCCTTCCAGCTATATCAATGTTTCTAATTGAATTTTTTAAAAGCTGTCCAATATTTCTGATGGTTTCATCGCCTGTTGCATGTCCATAGTTATCGTTGATACGTTTGAAAAAATCGACGTCAAGGATCATCAAACTCAAAGGCTCATCATAACGTCGTGCCCTTTGAAATTCCTTTTGTGCCAGATCCAGAAAGGCACTGCGATTATTAAGATCTGATAATGCATCAGATCGGGCTAGTTGGCGTAAGCGCTCTTCAAGTTGACGACGAATGGCAATTTCTTGCATGAGCTGAGAATTATTTTTCTTTTGGGCTGCGAGGCTTGACCATTCCAGTCGACGCATGACATTGATCCTGTTGGCTGATATGCCTCCAAATATATTTGCAGAGATCATCATGAAATAGATTGCAATTAAATCAGGCAAGACAGGCTTGTAATTGGTGATGATCATGAAGGCAAATACTAAGGAGGCCAGGGCAGAAGTACATATGGCCATAATGAATCGATTAGGTATAAACAAATATACAGCCATGATCATGAAAATCATATTCATGCAATTAATAGTCAATTCAGTGGAATGGAGCAAGGCAGTTAAAAAGAAAGATGCAAATCCTGCCGCTTCAATAATAGTAATACCCCATCCGTTCGAAAAGAGGGATGGGTGAAGCAAAGAAACGCCTGCGAATACAAGGCTTAGAATAACTACAGCTAAAGGAAAACCGAGTGGGACAAAAAATCCGTATTGAGGACTTAGGCTTATAAAATTATAAGTAGCTAAGGCAGTAAAATACAATGAAGTAAATAAAAGCGAAAATGTTGTGTGATGCCCGGTTTGATTCATCACTCCTTGGCGGTAGTTTTTCTCCAGTTGGGGATGGATGAATTCTGCATTTATCGTTGAAATAGCCAGATCTTTTTTTGTATTCATTTTTATCAAAAACTACCGGGCCTTTTCTTGAGAAATGATTGAAGATTAAAAATCTTGAATTGTTTTTTTATATTTTTTCGATATTTTCTATCTTAAATTATATTGATGTTAGATGAGTTAATCAAAATTGACCAAGCATTGAACTATCGTTGATGCGGATTGTACTGTTCTTTTCCAAATAGTATATTTTTCTCCTCATCAGTAAAGGGTCTGGGTGTTTGTTCAAGAATTTTTAAACCTCGCATGACTGCTGGTCGTTCAGTAATTTTATCGAACCATTTTTTAAGGTTGGGATAGAGTGTTATGTCAACACCCTGTTTATCGGGATAGCGAAGCCAGGGGAATATGGCAATATCAGCAATGGAGTATGAATTGCCTGCAATATAGGCTGTCTCAGCCAGTTTAGTATTAATGACACCATAAATACGATTTGCTTCATTACTATAGCGGGTAATCGCATAGGGTAGGCTTTCTGGTGCATACTGAAGAAAATGGTGAGCTTGTCCGAGCATGGGGCCAACAGTTGCCATCTGGAACATGAGCCATTGTATTACTGTATAACGGCTAGCTGTCTCAGAGGGAAGAAGATACCCTGATTTTTCCGCAAGATAGAGCAGAATGGCCCCAGACTCAAATAAAGCCAGGGGTTTGTTTTCAGGTCCTTCGGTATCAATTATGGCCGGAATTTTGTTGTTAGGGCTGATTTGAAGAAAGGCGGGTGAAAACTGTTCTCCCTGCCTGATATCTACGGGATGTATTGTATAGGGAAGACCTGTTTCTTCTAGCATGATGTGAATTTTATGTCCGTTTGGTGTTCCCCAGGTGTAGGTTTCAATCATGATATATGCTTTCAAAATAATTTAAGGTTCAGCGCTCTAAGAGAGTTATTAAAGTGATTTAGTGTGTTAAGGCCTGAAACCAATTCCATTAATAAAAAACATATGAGGCGTAAAGCATCGGGCCTGTTGCCTGAACTGGGTTCATTAATGCTGGAAGCGGGAGGTATGGGTTTGTATTCATGTTATTAAGACAGTGTTGTTAATGGATATTAATTTTCCTGGGCCATCAATTTTAAATGGGTAACTGCATCATTCCATAATATGGAGAATACGGCCATGACTGCTGGCCCAATAAATAATCCAACAAGCCCTAAAGCTTCAACTCCCCCGAGCAGGCCAAAGAGGACAGCAAGAAAATGAAGCTTCGTAGCGCCTCCAATGAGCCATGGACGAATTATGTGATCCGCAATGAAAAGCGTAGCCCAACCAACGGCCATGATAATAGTTCCACCGATAATCTGGCCTTTGGCAAATAAAAATATGGCCACTAAGCAAAAAATAATGGGTGCCCCAAAAGGGATGATGGCGGCAAGGCCTGTCAGGATGCCTGGAAGGGCTGGATTTTTGATGCCGGTTATGGCATAGGCAATACCGAGAATGAGTCCTTCTCCTAGTCCAACGAATACCAGTCCATTTACTGTGGCACGGATGGCTGCTGGTACACTGGCGGCATAAGCCTGCCAGTGATCTGGCACCCAAAGGTTACCGAAACCGTTGATAATCCGGGCTAATGATGCACCATCCCGAAAAAGAAAAAATAGTGTAAGTAGGGTAAAAACAAGATTCAAAGTGCGATGTAGAATCTGAAAACTTGTTTGTTCAAGGAGTTGGCTGAAACTACCCATTTTGGAAGCATAGGAGTGCATTGCACTTGCGACCCCATTTGCATGTCCTAGAACGTCATTCCAGTTATTGGAAAGATCTTTTCCAATGAAAGGAAGAGTCTGAAGCCATCCTGGAGGAGGCAATCCACTTTGATTTGCGTTAATCATGAATTTGGCACTTTCGGATAGCTGTGCTCCGATGAGGATACCTAGCCAGACAAGAGGAAGACCAATCAGCATGGCGACGAGCAGTGTAGAGATCAAGGCTCCGATTGCTGGTTTGAAATGTATTGCCTTGGAAACCTTTAGATGCAACGGCCAGGTAGTAATGCCAAGGATTCCAGCCCAGGCAAATGTAATGAGAAAACTTTTAAGAATAAAGGTTGTGGCAATTAGTATAGCTGTAATGAACAGTGTATTGATTAAAGGTAGATGACATTTATTGTTCATAGTGATAATCAACTGGATTTTTAACCATATCAATGAGTCCGCCTTCTCGTCTTGATAATTAGTCGAATATTTTTTAAAAATAAAAACTAAAAGCCAAAACTTGAGAAGTCATAATAGGATACTTTAATTTCTTAGGTAGTTGATTAAATTTTTCTGATAATCGCTAAATTGCGAAGCAAGCTTTCATTCCGTATAATTTCGCGAGAATGGTTATTCAAGAAACATATAACATAAAGGAATATTTAATTTGATACGTAAAAATCCAAGCGGTGATATCCCTGTCATTCATGAATCTGCCTATGTGGATCAGACTGCGATTCTTTGTGGAAAAATTCTTGTAGGGCCTAATGTTTTCATTGGTCCTTATGCTGTTATTAGAGCAGATGAAGTGGATGCAGAGGGTAAAATGGAAACGATCATGATTGGGGCTAATTCCAATATCCAAGATGGTGTGGTTATCCATTCGAAATCTGGGGCGATGGTGCGGATAGGAGAGCACACTTCCATTGCCCATCGTTCTATTGTTCATGGCCCCTGTATCATTGGAAATAATGTATTTATTGGATTTAACACCGTTCTTTATGATTGTACGGTCCATGATGGTTGTGTGGTTCGTCACAACAGTGTACTGGATGGTTGCAATTTACCTTCAGGGTTTTATGTCCCTTCGACTACGCACGTTAACCGAACGACAGATTTGTCTGCAATCCCAAAGGTCAGCGCTGCAGCAACTGAGTTTTCTGAGAGTGTTGCTCAGACTAACCTTGAGCTTGTCAAGGGGTACAAACGCCTTCAGAATGAGTTCTGAATTCAGGACTTCCTGATCGATAAAAGAGGCGGACTGGGGCAGTTTGTCTGAATTTTTATGTGTGGATACTGTTTGAATGGAGCGGGTGAAGGGATTATAATAAATCACTATAAATAAACAACATTTTTTGCTATTATTACCTACACAGAACCTACACAGATATGGCAAATCAAGCACTTACGCCGCCAATCTGCACAGTTTCTGCACAGTGGGAAGTTCAGAAATGCAGTTTATCACGGACAAAGAGCAGTTGAAGCCGGGCCTCATCATTTTCAAGCGCGGCGATGTCGGGCACGACAATTATTACTGCCGGGTGAGAATCCAGAACGAGGACCGCTACAAGACCATTTCGCTGCGCACGGCGGACCGGCAGACGGCGCGCGACTACGCGCTGGACCAATATGCGGACATCCGCTTTCGGGTGAAGCACGACGTTCCAGTGTTCAACCGCCCATTCTCGCAGGTAGCGGAGGAATACGCCGAAGCGCAGCAGCGTCGCGCCAATGCTGGCGAGGTCAGCCAGGCGCGCGCGATGAACGTCAAGAACAAGATCGACGGCCCCCTCAATGCCTATGTCGGCAGTACGCAAGTGCATCTCATTACGCAGGAGCGCTGGACGGATTATCCCCTCTGGCGCAGGGAGAACGGCAAGGGCCGCCGCGAAGTCCGCGATCCCAGATCGGGACCCGGCCAATCCGCAACGGCGTGCCCGGAATGTTGCTGAACAGGCGGAAACTGCGCCCGACAAGGAGAGCGAGATTCGCAACCGGTCAGTTTCCGTCGGCCGGGAGGACGTGAAGGCAGAGGCGGAGCAATATTTGCGGCGACACTATCGCAACGAGGACGGCGAGATGACGTGCCAGATTTGCAAAGGCCCGCTGCCGTTCATGCTGGATGATGGAAGCGAATTTTTTGAGACGGTCGAATTCCTGCCGGGCTTCCACAAACGTCACTTTCAGAACTATCTCGCACTCTGCCCCAATCACGCGGCAATGTATCGCTATGCGAACGGATGCAAGGAAATCATCCGCGATATGGTCGAAGATCTTACGGGCAATGAGCTTGAAGTCATTCTCGCGCAGAGAGACGTGACGATCTATCTCAGTACGGTTCACGTCATAGATATCAAGGCCGTTATCGCCGCAGAGGCCAAGGAGTAAGGGGGCGATGCACCACACATGACAGAAGCGACTGACCGCATCTTGGAGATGCCGGTGGGAGCCAGCTTCCACCGCGCCGACCTGCATATCCACTCTCATGGCGCTTCCCATGATGTGCGGGACGGAAAGATGACGCCCAACGCCATTGTTGCGACAGCAGCCAAGGAAGGCCTTTCCGTTATTGCAATCACCGACCACAACGAAATCGATAACGTCGAGCCGGCTATCAAGGCAGCGGCAGGGTCTGGGGTAGTGGTCATCCCGGGCGTGGAGCTGTCTACGTCGCAAGGCCATTTGTTGTGTTACCTGCCGACGCTACAGGCGCTGCAAAAATATCATGGGCAGTTGAACGTCGTAGATCGCGGAAAACAGACCTCACGCTGCCAGCAATCCATTCTGGAGTGCCTGAACCTGCTGTCGCCGCTTGGCGGCTTCGCAATCCTCGCGCACGTGGACATAGCAACAGGCTTTGAAACTGAAAATCCCGGCAACTCGCCGCACAAGCGCGATGTGCTTTCCCATCCGGCCCTACTCGGTATCGAACTCAAGCGGGCGGACTCGGTGATTTCCTATGGGCCGAGCGACCCCGACGCTGACCGGGTTCAATGCGGTCGAGACCGTATTAAGAAGCTTGGCCTGGGCGCGAACCAAAATCTCGCCCGCGTATTGAACTCCGACGCACACACGCTTGATACGCTCGGCAAGAACGCCGAGAACGCGAAACGTGTGACACGCTATAAGATGGACACCCCTTCTTTCGACGCCCTGTGTATCGCCCTAGAAGACGCCGATGCGCGCGTTCGCATCGAGGATCAAATTCCTGAAACCATCCCCGTCATTCTGGGCGTATGCCTGGATGGCGGCTTTCTCGCCGGGCAGATCATTCAGTTCAGTCCGAACCTGAACTGCATCATCGGTGGGCGCGGCACCGGCAAGTCACTGACCTTTGAGTCCGTTCGTTGCCTTGCCGAGGACGCCAGCGACAGCAAGATCATAGATTCAGAAGTCTGGCCCGATGAAATCCTGCTGGTCTGGAAGGACCAAGTAGGAGAAATGCACACACTCCGCCGACTCAAGGACGGCGAATTAGAAAACACGGATGACCCCGATTTTGGGCCATGCACGTTCGAGATCGATTGCTTCGGCCAAGGCGAGGCCGCGAAGATCAGCATGGAGGCGCAATCAGACCCGCTTGCGCTGCTGCACTATCTGGATAAGTTCGTGGATCTCACCGAAGCGCAGGAGCACGAGGAGGCGTCCCGCGAACAGTTGCTCACATTCCAGACCGAAATTGAGGGGGCAGAAGAGAACGTCCGGCAGATACCCGAATACGAACGCATGCTCGCGACGACGAGGCAGCAGCTTGCCGCGCTAAAGAAGCCTGAAGTTAAAGAACTGATCGAGCTTCAACAGAAGATCGCCAGTGAACGCGAGCTTCGGACACAGATTACAGTGAAGCTGCAGGACGCCAAAAAGGGCGCGTCTCAGGTTGCAAAAAGTGCAGCCACGGAAATTCGTGAGCTTGCGGACCCCGATGCCTTGGCCGTTGGTGCGGCTGAGTTCAAAGCCATCACGGCGGCAGCGGTCGATTTTGAGGATGCGGTGGCGACTGCCGAGACTACGTTACGCATCTCCCTTTCCGGTTTTGAAACAATCGTGACGGCGCAGATTGCGAACTGGCGCGCCAAAGAAGGCGAGTCGCAGAAGAAGATAGACGAGAAGCGGCGCGAGCTTGAGGCAGCGCGTGTTCCATTCGACATGTCGTACATTACAAAATTGACGACAGACGAGGCCAAGCATGCGCAGAATGTCAAGAACCTTAATTCATGGAAACCGCACCTGCTCAAGCTGAAAAAGCAGCGTGCGGAGGCGCTCAAGGAACGGTGGGCGGCACGTGAACGCGTTGCTACGATTCGCGACGCGTTCGGCAGACAGGCATCGGACACGCTGCGCGAGGCGCTGTCCGATTTGCAGGTCAGCTTGAAATACCAGCGCAATGCGCATTCACCGGGCGCAGCCGACCTTATCATTGAGACAATGGGCTGGAAGACCAATCAGCAGCCGCGCGCAGCCTATCTCGTCGGCGAATTGACGGTGCCATTTTTGCTGGACGCTATTACGCGCAATGATACCGCGCCTATCACAAAGTTAAAGACCCCGGAAGGGGTGGTGGTTTTCAAACGCGACGAGGCGCAGGCAATCATCGATCGGCTGAAAGAAACGGCAATCAAGTGCGCGCTGGAGCGGATGGAGTTGCATGATCTTCCAAAGCTTGTTGTGACGCGTGAGCTGCCGGACGGCAGCGGCGGCAAGAAATTCGTCCAACGGGAATTCTCAAGACTTTCGTTAGGTCAGCAACAGTCCGTATTGCTGGCGCTTATCCTGTCCGCCAACAGTAACCGCCCGCTTATCATCGATCAGCCGGAAGACAACCTGGATGGTGAGTTCATTTATTCAACGCTAGTGCCAGTGTTGCGCCAGGCCAAGGAACGGCGCCAGGTCATCATCGTTACACATAATCCGAATGTGGCTGTGTTGGGTGATGCAGAGCAGATCGTCGTTATGAAAGCTATGCACAATAACGGTCAGATCGTATCACGCGGCTCTATCGACAATCAGCAGACTTGCGATGCGGCCTGCGCCATACTTGAGGGCCATCGCGAAGCCTTCCTGCGGCGTGCGAAGATGTACGGAATTAAATTGAGATAGTGCGGACTTTCTGGCCGACGCAACTGATATCTTTGTGACTTCACGTTCCCAGAACAATGGAATGCATAAGGGTTGGAGAAGTCTGGTTTCATACAGGAGGGGGAATGCTATCGGTAAATGTTGCACAATAGTTCCAATAGATGCGATAAATATTTAACGTTGCATGGAAACATCCTATGTAAAGACCACACTGTATTGATGAGTTTGAATTCAACATGATAGTTGCTGATAACGAAACCGCAGTTGACCTTCTCTACTACGAGGCCATCGCGCGCACCGTAGTGCGACTTGTCAGTGACAAATCCGACGAGCCGCTCTCCGTCGGTGTGCACGGCGACTGGGGCGCGGGAAAGTCGAGCGTGCTTATGATGGTGGAGGAGGCCTTCGCGAAGGAAGACCGCGTCCTCTGCGTGCGCTTTAATGGTTGGCTATTCCAAGGGTACGAGGATGCGAAGGCCGTACTCATTGAGACGATTGTCGAGGAACTGCTTCGTAAGCGATCGACTTCCGCCAAAGTGAGCGATCAGGCGAAGCAGGTCTTGCGGCGCGTGGACTGGATGAAGATCGCGCGGAAAGTGGGCGGGTTGGCGTTTACTGCAGCGACGGGTATCCCGCATCCAGACACGCTCAAGGATTTGTATGCGGCGGTGTCCGGCCTGGTCGGCAAGTCCGCCGAAAATATCACGGGAGCTGACCTGAAATCGGTTGCCGATCAGGCTGGACAATATCTGAAAGAGGCAGAGCCGGATGCGGCGCCACAGCAGATGCACGCCTTTCGGGAGGAGTTCGAAGAGCTCTTGCGTCGGGCAGACATTGACCGGTTGGTAGTATTGGTCGACGATCTGGACCGCTGCCTGCCTGAGACGGCGATCGAGACGCTCGAAGCGATTCGTCTGTTCCTTTTCGTGCCCAAGGCGGCGTTTGTTATCGCGGCGGACGAGGGCATGATCGAATATGCCGTTCGACAGCATTTTCCCGACCTCCCGGTGGCCACGGGGCCAGCTACGTACGCTCGCAATTATTTGGAGAAGCTGATTCAGGTACCGTTCCGGCTACCGTCGCTCGGATATGCGGAAACGCGCATCTACATCACACTCCTGCTGGTGCTGAACGAGTGTGGCGAGGGTTCGGATGAATTCGCGAAGCTGGTAGGGCTTGCGCAGCAAGCGCTGCAGCGGCCATGGAAGGGGCCGGGCCTTAGTCGCGAGGCTGTGGCAAAGGCACTAGGATCGGTACCGGACTCCGTTGAGAGGGCGCTTAATCTCGCTCACCGGATTGCGCCGATCCTCACAGACGGTGCACGTGGCAATCCTCGTCAAGTGAAACGCTTCATCAACACAATGATGCTGCGTCTTGCCATTGCGCAGGAGCGTGGATTCGGTGACGACATCAATTTGACCGTTCTTGCGAAAATCATGCTCGCAGAGCGGTTCGCGCCCGAAGTCTATGACGCCATTGCGAGAGGGGCTGCCGGTACGGGCGTCTCCCAAGAATTGATTGATCTGGAAGCCGCGGTTCACGGTGGCGAAGCGGAGGGAGCGACGCCGAAGGGAGGCAAGAAGGCAGCGGCAACGGTCGGTGAACCGCCCGTATTTCCGGATTGGCCAAATCTCGAATGGGCCAAGCAGTGGGCGAAGATAGATCCGCCGCTGGCCGAGTATGACCTGAGGCCATACGTCTTTGTGACGCGCGACCGGCGCAGCGTCTTCGGTGCGGTCACGTCGCTTGGGGAACTCGACGAACTACTGGCCAAACTGAGTGGCCCGCCGCTGCAGGTTCGACAGGCGACGGCAGCCGTTGTGCGCCTTACTTCGACTGAGGCCGAACAGCTCTTCGATGCGCTGAGAGCAAAAGTGGCCGCCGCCGAGAACCTTGGCGAGCAGCCGTCCGGTGCGCAAGGACTCGCGGCGATCTGTCAGTACCACGCCTTCCTGCAACCCTCCCTCGTTGCGCTCCTACGGAGCTTGCCCGTGTCGAAGCTAGGGCCGTGGGTCGTCACCGGCTGGGCAAATGCCGTAACGAATGAAGAGCCCAAAGCTGCGTTTGAGGCGCTGGCGTCTGAGTGGGCTGCCCAGAGCGAAAACAAGCAGCTGCAGGCGGCCGCGAAGGCGGTGGCGAAGATGCGCAAACCGGGGAGTTCGCGCTGATGGGTACCTCGGGCAGCTTCGGTGGTTCAAAGAAGGGCCTTGTACCGACGTGGGTAGATGACCCGTCGCCGGCTCCAGCCGCCTCACCCGCAGACGGTGCGCCGACATCGGGAGATGGCGGCGGCGATGGACCACATGACGGCGACAGCCCGGCGTCCCCGGTTGCCTATCCGCCAGTGCGTCCTGCGCCCGCTTATTCCGGGCTCGGTGCTGCACGGGGAAACATGACCCGCGGGGCACGTACGTCCGATGGCCGAGCCATCCGTCACGGTGCGGGGCAATACGTTGCCGCCAGCGGCGGCGGCCGTGGCGCCGCCCGACGCATCCCCAGCTCGCGGGCCACAGCGGGAGGTGTCGCGGCGTTTGCGCATAGCTTTGCAACGCGGGGTCCGGTCGAAACGCTGCGGCGCTTCAACCTCGAACGGCTGGTAGGCGCACCCGCGACCGATGTGTTCGTCGCCCTAACAGACGCTCTATGTCCGCCAGGGGGCATGATCGATGAAGCGATCGCGCGCGACGCTATGCTGGAAACCGTGGCGGCACTGGCCGCCGACGGTGTCGGCGATTTCGATGAGCTGACGGCAGAAGATCTTCAGGAGTTCTTTATCGGTGTCGTCACCCGATCCATAGAGGGAAAAATTCTGAACGAGGTAGGTACGAACGCCATCCGTCTTCCTCCGGACGTGGCGGCGGTGGAGCGGGCCCAGCGCATGTTGCACGACTTCGTAGACGGATGCGTGCGGGACAGATTCGCCGCTAGCGGCGCAAATTTGGCAGAGATCAACAATGAACAGATCGATCGCTTTGTTTCGGACCTCTATGTAGCAGCCTTCGATCTGATCCAGACACTGGGTGAGGCGCCATGAGGAGGTTCAGTCTTGTTGGCAGGCTTGGTCCAGACGACAAAACACGGATTGCGATTCTCCAGAGAGACTCAGCTGCCTACGAAATCGATTTTCTGAATGCCGACCGGCGCCTTGATTTCGGCATCGGACACGCGCTCGATCAGTTGCGCTCGCTCGGTCTTGCGCCATCGGAGGCCGCTGTGGATTTGGTGCTGGTCGCGGCGCTGGTTAATGCGGGGGACACACGGGTATCGCGAGCGGCGAACGCACAGGATGGCTGGACACGCGAGATCGATCTCTATGCGCCCGTCTCTGATCCCATGCGGTGGGCCGAGCTTTCAGGAGAACTCGAAGCTTTGTTGAAGTTCCTGACGGGGGACCGCTGGCGCTTCTTTTTTCGGGCCAGACCGAAGCGACTGTCATCACTTGTCGAGCTGGCGGAAAATCTCCCGCTCGACGGGCTTGATGAAGTTTGTCTATTCTCAGGCGGGCTCGATAGCCTCATCGGCGCAATCGATCTGATAAAAAGCGGCCGACGTCCCCTCCTCGTTAGCCACTACTGGGACGCTGAGACGTCAAAGGCCCAAACATATCTCCTGGAGCGACTTGAGCGGCGGTTTCCGATTCCTGAAATCAGGTCGATTCGCATCCGCCTCGGCTTCGATCGAAATGACTTGAATACCGGGGAGACGGAAGAAACACAGCGCGGGCGATCCTTCCTGTTCTTCGCGTTGGCGTCATTGGCAGCCTCGTCGTTCGGGAAGCCAACCACGGTTAACGTACCCGAGAATGGCCTTATCGCGCTTAACGTGCCGCTGGATCCGTTGAGATTTGGTGCTCTGAGTACGCGGACGGCGCACCCCTATTTTATAGCGGGCATGAACCGGCTTCTCCGGGCGATCGATGTTGAGGCTACCCTTGTGAACAGGTATCGCCACAAGACCAAAGGTGAAATGACCGCCTCCTGTGCCGATCGGGAATTCCTGAAGAAGGTGGTGGCGAATTCGATGTCGTGCTCGTCGCCGGCAAAGGCTCGATACAAGAAGCTCTCACCCCGGCATTGCGGCTACTGCGTGCCATGTCTGATCCGCCGTGCATCGCTGAAAAAAGGCCTTGGGACAGCGGACCCGACCCTGTACACGGTCCCTGTTCTATCGGCACAAGCATTACTTACTAACAAGGCAGAGGGCCAGGACGTTCGCTCCTTTCAACTCATGGCCGATCGCATCAAGAAACGGCCGGAGCTGGCAAAAATACTCGTTCACAAACCTGGCCCGCTAATGGATGCGCCCTCCGAAGTGGCCGCTTACGCCGACGTGTTCGGACGTGGAGTTCTGGAAGTCGCAGTGCTCCTTCGTGGTGTGACCGCGAAACCAGGTTGAATCCAATGCAACCCGAATTCGTCGATTTCCATTGCCACCTCGATCTCTATCCCGACCTGGAGACCGCGATAGCAAAATGTGATGCCTTGAGAGTTGCCACGCTGGCCGTCACCACGACGCCGAAGGCTTTCGCGCGCAATCAGCAACTAGCGCGTCAGAGTGAATTCGTCCGTGTCGCGCTCGGCCTCCATCCTCAGCTCGTGGCGGAGAGGGCGATGGAACTCGATCTCTTCAGTCGCCTCCTCCCTGAAACACGCTATGTCGGCGAAGTCGGACTCGACGCGGGGCCGCGCCACTATCGGTCATTTGAGACACAGAAGCATGTCTTCCGTACGATACTCACTCTCTGTGCGCAGGCGGGAGATAAGGTACTGAGCGTGCACAGCGTTAGGGCCGCAAAGCACGTTCTCGACCTGATCGAGGAGTGCCTTCCGAAGGGGCGGGGGAAAGTTGTCCTCCACTGGTTCACGGGGAGTGCCGCTGAAGTACGGCGTGGCTTGGAACTGGGCTGTCTTTTCTCTGTTAACGAAAGGATGTTGAGCTCGCCGAACGGACGCAAGATTCTGCAAGAAATTCCCAACACCCGCCTGCTGACGGAAACGGATGGCCCGTTTGTCGAGAGGTCTGGCAACGCGATCACGCCCGGCGATGTCCTGCCGACACTGGAGGCAATTGCAAAAGTCAAAGACCTAGCGGTGGAAGCCGTGCAACATCAGGTCATCTCTAACTTGAGTAACATGTTGCGCACTCTTTGAGGGGACTTGCAGGGCTTGGGCCGTCACTCCATGACAGAGTGTATGCTAGGGTGAAGTTATGGGACTCTTGTCAAAACTTCTAGGTCGGGGAAATTCGCGCAAAGGTGTGCGCGCCGGCGTGCCGCCGTCGGCAACCTTCTCGTTCTCAGACAGGTTTGTTAATATTCCCGGCTACGACATGTTTGGTCAGTTCGACCACTCGCCCAACAGACGCTTCTTCTTGGTGTGGCGTGATTCCTATGGCTCTAGCAGCGACGGCGTGACCGAGACGATCCAGGGTCGCTATATGCTGTTTGACGGCGAGCGTGCGGTTTGCGATTTGCGTATGGCGCGACCGAATGACGGCAAGGTGTCCGACACTGGCGTCTTTATCCTGAACGACTGGGGCGGCAGGTCCGATCTATCTGGCACCTTCTATGCCTTTCGTCCGGACGGCCCCGAAATCCTGCATCAGGATTATCAGGCCAACCTCTACAACAACGGGCTAGCGCGCGATGGCAACGTCCTGACCATATTCGATCTCCAAGCAGGCAAGGAGTATTCACGCTGGAGGGCAGAAAGTGGCTGGCCCGAAGGCTATGAATTTTCCGAAGACGGCAGCAGGGTGTCCCTGACTGTCCGTGGCATCGGCAAATTTGCCTATTCGCTGGACGGCGCATTTCTGGATCGTCAAGCCTGGTTCGATGCCGGCATTGCCAGCGGTCAGATGCAGATCATCGCCAGCCTGTTGCGAGAGACGGGCGATGTGCCCAATGCGGATAAACTTCGCAAGGCAATCGGCGGGATAGATGCGGCGCTAGCGAATCCTCGGAATTCGGATTCGCGTACTCAAGCCTACGCTCTCAGACTGAAGGCGGAGTGCTACGACAAGCTGGGCGCATTGACAGAGGCGTTGGCGAACTATGATGCGGCGCTTTCCAAGGACAGTAAGATAGGGGCGAAGCGCCGGGCGGCCCAGATCCGAAAAGTGTTATCGAAGGAATCGTGACGCCTGTGCCGCTTGGGGGCCACTCATCTGGCCGACGGAACCCTTTGGCATGCTGCACCTCGACGCCGAAACCTCAATCGCGGTTCAACTCGTGAGCGATGTAAGCGGCGACGAGCGTGATCACGAGGCGGGCATCGCACATATGCGCACCGCGTGATCGATATCGCTCTGAGTAATGTTGATCGGTTCAGCGCGGTCGCGGAGTTCGTGGTGTCAGTGGTGTCGATTGACCGTCTCAAAGACTACGGTGAGCCTCCCGAGGAATGAGCCCCTGATTCCTCGTCGTGCAGTCGCCGCGTTAATGTATCAAAGCAAGGGAAATTACGGGGTTTTGTGTCTAAAAAAGTAAAATCAAAGGTCTTTCGCGTGCCGGCAGCGCCGTCCAGAAAATCGGCAGGGCACCCCTCCCAGGGCCCAAACTGATTAGTTTCTCTAACTATCGCGTACTTGAAGCACTCGATAGTTGTAATTCATCTTGACGCAAATCGCTAAAAATGCTAACTTAGTCGTACCTGAAGTACGGGAAAGTTAGAATGGCGCTCCACCTCGTCGGCGAAACTCTGGATAAGACCCGCAGCCACTATCTGGCCGAGACGGGTAAGCTCGTCCAGCTTATGCGCGGTATCTACGTCGATGCCGACGACGACATCGACGCTACCGTCCTGAAGCACGCGGTCCGCATCGCCAAATATCTTTACCCCCAAGCCTACCTATCCGCAGCAAGTGCCGCCTTGCTTGGGCCGACCCGCGATGGCCGGCTGTTCCTGAGCGCCCGGCGCAAGCAGCGCACCCGCATCCGCGTGTTGGAGATCATCCAGAACGAAGCGCCCAAACACCCGTCCGTCGGCGACGCCGTCGTCGATGACGGTATGGGCGAATTCCATGTCAGCGTCTCGTCGATCCGTCAGCGCTTTCTCGAAGCCTTCCGCCTGCGCAGCGAACATGCTGCGTCCATTGATGAAGATATGCGGGCGACGATCGCCGCCCGCTTGATCGAGGAATATGGCAGCGCGCAAACGGCAGCGGATGCGCTGTGGACGCTTGCCCGCGAGAACCAATGGTATCGGGAAGGCGAGTCAGCCGAGCGCTATCTCCGGCATAAGCCAAGTGCTATGCCAGCGAAGAATGAGGCGGCGCTCGACCTCATTGTCGCCTGGCATGGCGCGTCGTTGGGTCATTTGACTCACGACGGTTTCGAGTGGCGCTGGCAGCCGATGGATGGAGCGGGGCCGCCGCTCATTCGGCAAACCACGCCCGGCAAACTGCCGCCCTTTATCGTCTCGCTGCTGCCAGAGGGATGGCTCGAAAAAGTCCTCAAGGACAAGGACGAGCGCACGCTGCTGCGGTCGGGCAAGCGCTACATGTCGAATATCACCATCGTCGAACATGAAGCCGAACTGGCGGCGCTGCCGCCAGACGTTCTGCTCACCCGGCTTGAGAAATACACCAGGGATGGCACCTTCACCGGATGGTATGCCGGGCCGGGCCGCAGCGAAATCGAAGCGAACTTCGAGCACAATCTTGCGCAGATTTACGAGCGGGCCGACACGCCGCGCCTTTCAGGCGTTCAGATCAAGGCACCGATGTATCTTGATCCCGAAGGTATTCTGTCGCCCAGCACCGGAAAGCCCTTCACCCATATCCTGAAGCCGGCGGGGACCAGTGGCTACGATGCTTTGCCGCTGGTCGAATGGACCGCAATGGCGCTCGGTCGGGCCGCGGGCTTTGAGGCCCCGGCTACTGCGCTGGTCGGCATGCCGGATGGCATGCCGCCGGCGCTCGTTGTCGAGCGCTTTGACATAAGGGAGAGCCGTGCAGACAAGAGAATGATGGCGCTCGAAGACCTTTGTTCCGTTCTCGACCTGCCGGTCACGGCTAAATACGATGGGACAATGGAACGCGTCGCACGCGCCGTCCGGCCGTTATCGACGGCACCTGAAGATGACCTTATTATAATCGTCAAGCGCGCGCTCTTCGCTTGGCTGATTGCCGACGGCGACATGCACCTGAAGAACATGGCGTTGTTCAAGATTGCGGAACCCAAAGACCGACAATTCCGCAGTGTCCGCATGGCACCGCTATATGACGCGGTGACAACGCGGGTCTTTCCGAATCTCAAGCATGACCGCATGGCGTTAAAACTCAACGGCAAGGATGACAATTTGCGTCGCGCCGATTTCCGCGCGCTCGCGGCGACGGCGGGCCTAAGGGCCGCCGATGCCGACGTCGCAATTGATGATATGTTGCAGCGGATGGGCGGCGTCGTTGATCGGATCACCTTGCCCAAGGCTATCGAACACACTGCGGACGCAGGAAAGATTGTCAAAGAGATGCTCGATATCTGCCGCAAACGTATCGAATCGTTTGCATGAACGGCAAAGCTAATGCCTTTTGTGGATTGATTGCGGCCGGGCGGCGCTATGCCGAGCGCAGGCTGTTCGATGGCGTCGGGCGCAGTCGATAAGCGGCAGGCATTTTCTTGGAACGGGCGACAGCTTGCATTTCATGGCCGAAAAACGAATCGCATGGCTGGGCAGGAAGACGCCGAATCCCAAAATACTTCTGCACAATTCCTACACAGCCAAAAATATCTGAAAATTATTTATATATTTCAATTGTTTGTATAAATCAAAAAGAATGGAGCGGGTGAAGGGAATCGAACCCTCGTCACTTGGTTGGGAACCAAGAACTCTACCATTGAGCTACACCCGCGCACTACCGAAGGAAATATACGCATCACCCCTTTGTGAATAATTCATTTATTGCCGCTGGTTACGATTTACAGACCTGTCTCGCAACAGATCTGCTAGTGGAAGTCTGTGTACACTTTCATGTTGAGCCGATCGCGCGTCTCAACCATTTTATGCAAAATTACTGCACAGCACTCGCTCTCCTCATAACCCATACGTATTATAATTCAAATTAAGTTATCACATTCTTTTTGATTAATGAGTCATAGAAATGTATTGGTTTTATTTTGTATACACCCATTGTTTTTAGATTCGGATCATAAAAGAAATAAGTGAAAATAAAAATTGTTTTTTTATCCATGCCATGCTAATTCACAAATTTTTATTCTTTCTTTTTAGAAAAATCAGCTTTTTATATTAAGGCTAATTCTTTATACTCTTTCTTTGGAATTCTTTTTAAAAGAAATCGTTTTTCATGGATGATGAAGAAGTATCCCGCCAGTTTTCAGCTTTAGGCCAACCTAGCCGACTCGCTATTGTCCGTTTGCTCGCTCAATATGGAAATGAAGGTTTGAATGTTGGCGAAATCTCCGCAAGGATTAATATTTCTGGAGCTACCCTTTCGCATCATTTGTCACATCTGACGCGATGTGGTCTTCTTGTGGCCGTCCCATCGGGTCGATTCATTCGGTATCGATTTGAGCCTGATGCTTTAAGCTCCCTGGCTTTAATTCTTGAAAATCGGTTCTCTTCATTGCCTATTGTAGATAAAACAGTTCCTGAAAGCCGTCCTAGTTTTGCTTCCATGTTACTTGGTTAAATCAGGATTGGTTGTTTACACTTTGATAAAATGAGGGCGTAAATTGAGCAATATAACCACGCGATCCTACAGGGTTAATGGATGGCAGTGAGGTTTTTTTGCTGCTTTACCGGGTACTGAATATTTTCTGGATATTCATTTCATCCTGCACCTATCAGGCTTAATTGTTAACCAATAGAATTCTTAGGCTGTTTTTAACTTTTAACGATCATGGTGGATCAGGAACAGGCCACGCTTGTCGAATATCTTCACAGGCTTTTTGCTGGGCTTGGCATTGCGAACTGCAGTATCGGTCAGGACCAATTGGGGGTAACTCTTTTTTCAGTTTTGGAGTTACCCCTAAGAGTTACCCCACTCGAAAAGCGGATGCTATCGGACAATATTACCCCACGTTGGACAAAAACTCAATAAAAAACATGCACTTAGGCGGGTTATTCGGATGCTGTCGGACTAGCTTGGATAGTGGAATGGTGGAGCCAGGCGGGTTCGAACCGCCGACCTGCTGATTGCGAACCAGCCGCTCTCCCATCTGAGCTATGACCCCTCCCTGGTTTGGTAATTTTACTGTTTAAGTACTATACCGGCAACCCCGATGAATTTTCTGGGTAGCTTGTACATATCTTCATTTCCATGTTGTATTGAGTTAGATATAACTCATCGCTTTAGAATTGATTCTAAAGGACAAAACCCTGTAAAACTGCTTTGAAGCAGATTTGCTCCGACAAATACTGTTACCCATAAAAAATAACTGCTTATGAATATGGGACTTTGTGGCACTCCAATGGCCAGGGAAATAAGTATTATGCTACCTGCGAAGGCGCGTACTTTCCGTTCGACATTCATGATGTTCTCCTTCTAAACAGCTGGATTAGTGGCTTGAGGCTGAACGACTAAAGGAAATTTTTTTCTCCATGTAAAATAGGTTAGTGGAATAACGAAAAGCGTAAGTGTTGTGGATGCAACGGCCCCAAATATTAAGGAAATCGCGAGCCCGCCAAATACTGGATCTGTTAGCATTGGTGCAGAGCCCAATATGATGGCAAGAGCAGTCAGTATAATGGGGCGCAAACGTATTACTGTTGCTTCCATTATTGCTTCGATTAAATCAGTTCCCATTGCTTCTCGTTCAAGAATGAAGTCGATAAGCAGGAGGGAATTTCGTACGACGATACCTGCAAGGGCGATTACCCCGATCATTGAGGTGGCGGTAAAAGGTTGGCTTAAGAGCCAGTGCCCCGGGAATACTCCTATCAATGTCAAAGGTATAGCACCCATAATGATAAATGGGAGTGCAAATGAACGGTAATATCCTGCAAGTAATAAATAAATAAGCATAAGTGCAACAATGAAGGCGCTACCAAGATCTCGGAAAACATCAAGCGTCAATCGCATCTCACCTTGAAAAAACAGCTGGTAATGCTGCAAATCATCAGGTTTTGAGGCCAGGAAACCCAGGTTGCCAATTCCAAGATTTGCTCCAGATGACATTTTTATTTTTTTTGCTTTTTTGGCAATGGTTACCACTGCGTTTACGGGGCTTGAATGCATCATATCCCCCGTAACATAAACTACTGGATGCTGATCAAAGCTATAAATGGGCTGATTTTTGGCTACTAAGCGAACTGTGGCGATATCGGCAAGCGCGATAGATTGGCCTGATGGATTAACCAGGTAAAGATTTTTGAGCGTTTCATCATTATTTCGATTGATGGGCGGAAGTCTTAGAATGATATTTTCAGGTTCGAGTTTATTTTGCTGATGCAGGCTCCCTACCGTCCGGCCAGCAAAATCAGTACGTATTTCATTGCTTAATAATCTTGGTGTAAATCCTGCAAGGCTTGCCGCATATTTATTAATCTTGATTTCATCTTCATTCACTCTGTGACTTACTGAATCATCAATATTGGACATTCCATAAATCTCTGGATAAATTTTTGTTCGTAAAGTTTTTGCAAGATTAAGTAATTTCGTATAGTTAGGCCCATAAAGCGCGGTCATCATCTGTGAACGTACAGGTGGACCAGGTGGGGTTTCCAGGATTTTAATTAGTGTTTCAGGATAATGATCTCGAATTGGTTCCAGATTCTTGTCCATTACCTGTGCAATGGTATGAGAATCACTTTTCCTTACTGATTTATCCAATAGATTAACCCTGATCTGGGCGAAATTTGACGCTTTTCGAGTTGCATCACCTCGGACCATTGCCGCAAAGTCTTGCGGTGCCGCTTCTCCGATGAAAGTCTGGTAGTCAGTTACCGAAGGGGTCTTGGACAAAAGGATATCTACTGCATCAGCTACTCTTGCAGTATCTTCAGCAGGAGTTCCTGCAGGCGTATCGATTTCTATAAGGAGAGTATTGACATTGTCATTGGGTAGCATTTTTAGACCTACTGCAAAAGGCCCTAATGGGTGATTGGCACCCGCTGGACGGATAAATGGCCATATTGGTTGCAACATAGCCAAACCAAGCATTAGGCCTACCCCCAGCATAAAGAGTTTCCGGTAACGTGAAGAATCAAGCAAACTGCGCATGAAATGAGAGTATCGCTTTAATAGCCAGGCATGGAGAGCACCAGACTGCTGCTTCATCTCCTCTTTTTTCTTATTGGTCCATCGATAAGCAAGATAGGGTACTGCAGTATAGGCAATGATCAGGGAAGCCAGCATGGCTATAGGTGCGTTAAATGGGATAGGCTGCATGAAAGGCCCCATCATTCCGGTTACAAATGCCATGGGAATTAGGGCCAGGATGACAGTAAAGGTCGCAATAATGGTTGGTCGGCCAATTTCGTTGGCAGCATTGATGATCATCATCCCAAAGTTGGGTTGCGCCTGGATGTGATGATGGCGGTTGATGTTTTCTATAACGACTATACTGTCATCAACAAGTAATCCAAGGGACAGAATAAGTGCAAATAAGGTAATTCGGTTAATAGTCTGGCCTGAAATCCAGCTAATTCCCAGTACGATGCATAAAATAAGTGGAATGGAAAATGCGACAACAGCCGATTCTCGCCAGCTTAGAAACATGAGCAGGATAAAAACAACAGCCAGGATGGAAATGCCCAAGTGGGCAATCAGGGTATTGACTGCATCATTTGCATCATTCCCATAATTTCGAGTGACCGTAATATTGACTCCATCAGGGAGGGAGCTTTTTTTAATTTCGGTGAGTTTTTCCATTACATGATTTGCAACTTCAACTCCGTTACTGCCTTTTTGTCTAGCGATGGAAATTGTAACTGCATTTTCATTGATTCCAGTAAGGTACTTCTTATGTGCTGCCAGCCCAAAAGCAAAATAGGATTGTGGGATTTCATTTTCTGGAGCTAAGTTGGTTGTTGCAACATCACGAAGAAAAACCGGATGGCCAGAGAAAGTTCCCAGCATGACATTTTCAAGTTCTTGGGAATTGTTAATTAGTGCATTGATCCGTATAGGGATTTCATGATTATTGGCCACGATATGGCCTGCATCAGCGGCAACGTTGGTTGCATCCAGAATCTGGATTACATGGTTAAGGGAGAGGTGGTATGCAGCCAGTTTATCGGGATTGATATCAACAAGCATGGCAGGTGGGGCAACTCCTGCAACCCAGACTTTACCCACTTTGGGTATGGCGCGCAGCTGTGTAAGCAGATGCGTGGCGATTTCACGTAGCTTCAGGGCGTCGAGGGTTTTTGAGCTTAATGTGAGCGTGACGATTGGAACATCATAGAGGCTGGCAGACTGGATGAGCGGCATCCTCGTACCAGGAGGCATGAGATTGAGGTTACTATTGATTTGATCATAGACCTTTACAAGGCTGTTTTCTTCATTTTCGCCGACTTTAAATCGGACAGTGACTATAGCCTTATCATCGGTTGCGTAGCCATAGGTATGATCTGTCCCTGGGATTGCTGCCATTAATCCTTCAAGCGGGCGGACAATCTGGTTGAACATTTCCTTTGAATCGCTTCCTGGTCTGGATACGCTGATATTGACAACAGGCATGACAATTTCAGGATTGTAGGTTCTTGGGGTCAATAGTAAGGCCAGTGCACCAAAAACGGTAATGGCAAGCATTACAAGTGGGGTTAACTTCGAATCATAGAATAATGAAGCAAGCCAGCCTGCTGGATTCAACTTGAAACCGGGTTCAGTGGGAAAGGATGGCATGAACTGGTTGACCATTTTCGAGTAACGAATTTGGAGATTCAATCAAGATATCGCCAGGAGTGAGACCCGCAGTAATTTCTGTTTCATTTGCTTGTGTTAATCCAACCTTTACCATGTGAAAATAGGCTTTACCATCCTGATTCAGTATAAATACACCATCAAGACCCATTCTGCGAACTATGTCCTGGGTGGGGATTAAAATGGCTTTTTTCATGCCTGTAAGAAATGTAATACTGACATAGGCTCCAGGATGTATCCCGGTGTTTTGAGGGATTGAGATTTTTACTGGATGCGTATGTGTTTCGGGATCAGCGGATTTTACAGCCTCTACTATTTTCCCTGGAAAGCTTGTCCCGTTGATGCTGATGATGACCGGTGTTGTTTTTGAGAGATGGTTGAACAGGTTGCTTCCTGGCATAGCCCTGATTTCCACCCCTATCCCATCTATAGAAAGGAGCGGAGTGCCTGCTTGAACGAAATCTCCAGACTGTACATTTTTGTTTACAATATAGCCGGTTATGGGTGCCTTGATATGGATATAGGAAAGTTCAGTGCGCGCTGCCTGAAGGTTGGATTCGGAAGCAAGAGAGGCTTCCTTGGTGGTCTTGTTCTGTCTCGTGGCATTTTCAAATTCCTTTCGGGTTACAGCTCCTTCATCAAATAAGGTTTTATAGCGAAGATAATCACGATGTGCATTAGCTGCCATGGTTCTGGCAGCAACCACATCGGCCTTGGCACGGGCTAATGCTGCATAGGCAGAAGAGGGATCCATATCCAGTAGTAAGGAATTTTCAGATACATACTCTCCGGCGTGAATATGGATTTTCATTACCTGAGACGTTGATTTTGCAGTAATGGTGACATGTTTGCTTGGAATCGCCAGCCCCGGAATTGTTGCTTGTTCAGCAAGGGTTTTCATTTCTACAGTTTGGATCCGTTCATTTATGGGTTTTTGTTCCTGGGGTTTTTCAATAGGGGTCCGGGTGCAACCTATTTCCATAATTAGAATCTGCGCAATCAGGAGTAAGCGTAATTTACTCAACATTATTCTTCCTCCTTCTGATTGGCTGTAATTTTAACTAAATGAGAATAAAGTGAATTTTCAAGGTACCGGATTTGAGCCGTTACAAGAAGGGTGATGTATTCTGATTGTATATATTCAAAGTTTGCAGCATCGGAACTCGCCTGACTTTCCAAGACCTGTGCGAGGGTAGCTAATCCCTGCTGATAACGTAAAAGTAAAAGCCGTGTGGCTTCTTTTGATTGTTTTTCAGAATCCAGGCTTGCTTGGAGACGGGCTTTTGCCACTTTTAGCCTACGAAAGGATTCGGCGATTTTAAGATGTAGCTGATTAACGGTCGAAATGTATTCTGACTGGGCGATTTTGGCTTTGGCCTTACTTTGTGTGATGGTTCCTGAGCGAGTGCCGAAATCCAGTATTTTCCATGAAAAATCAAGCATGGCAGTATTGGAAGGAGCCCTCAGGGTGGGTGTAAGGGCATTCCAGTCATGTCGTAGGGTAAGATTAATTTGTGGCCAGTTTGCACTGCGTGCTGCCATAACTCCATCAAGATCACTTTCCCAACGTGCCTTAGCAGCGAGTAATGCTGGGTTTGAATGGAGTGCCTTATCTTGGATTTGCTGTACGCTTTCTGTCGGAACATCAAGCACGACCGGCATTCCAGGAATAAAATGACTATCCGGCTCGCCAATGATCGTCCTGAAAGTATCAATTTCATTCCCAACTGCGGATTTGGCGCTTTCGATATTTACTTCGCTTTGTGCCACTCTTGATTTGGTGAGCAAAACATCGCTTTGTGTGACCAGTCCCTGCTTGAATAGATTGCTTGCTATTTCTGCTTCGCTAACTGCTGCAGAATAGGCTTTTATTGCAGCTCTAAGTGAGTGATGGGCATTATTTACACCTGCATAGGCCTGTAACAGATCATAGGCGAGCAGATTACAAGCATTTGTATCGCCTTCGCGAGCAGCCTCCAGTGTTGATTGGGCTTGATGTATAAGCGCCCGGTTACGCCCACCGGAATAAAGTGGAAATGCCAACACGACACCCGTATCATAGTTTTGTGTGTAACCCGGATTGTCCAGTGCAGTAGGGGTGACCCCGACTGATGATGGACCCGTATAGTCGGAAAGCCCAAAATCTGAAAAAGTTGCCTGTCGTTGCATGAGGCGATATCCGAAAACATTGAGTGGATTGTTACTGCGTGAGATGTTTTCGTTCAGGCTGAGTGTAGGTAGGTCATTTCCTTTGGCAGTATCAAGATGGGCTTTTGCTTCATTGATTTTCGCAAGACTTCCTGTTCGTAACGGATTATTTTTCAGAGCAAGTTTCAGGGCAGAATTAAAATTGATCGCAATATCCTCCCCCTTTGCCATGGCAATTTGAAAAAAAAATGCGGGAAAAAAGAATAAGAAAAAATAAAGTAATGATTTTATATAAATTTGTATTAATTTCATCTTATTACAAGTGTCAGTATATTTTTCCGGACTTATGGTTAACTGCATAATTTGAACTGTTTTCATCTTGCTCTGATTATGATGGATGAGAATAAGGTGGAATTGATCGATGTCAAACTTGTTGTAGATGATAAGGGTATATATGAATTATCTGGGTTACGGATTCACGATCGTACTATACCTAAATTCGGCAATCGCTTCAAAACATAAAGGGAATTATGATGGCGAAGATCGTTGTTTTGGGTGCAGGACTTGGTGGGTTGCCAGCAGCCTATGATTTACATAATGCTTTGGGTGACCAGCATGAAGTGATACTTATTAATGCGTTGGACAGTTTTCAGTTTGTTCCGTCTAATCCATGGGTGGCCATAGGTTGGCGCAGTTCCGAGCAGGTTTCCATTCCGCTTTCTTCAACACTTGAAAATAAAGGCATTAAATTGATTGTGGGATGGGCAGAGGCCATTGATCCCGTTATAAAGCAGGTCCAAGTATCAGAGGGATCGATTGTATCTTATGATTATCTGGTCATAGCTACAGGTCCAAAGCTGGCTTTTAGTGAAGTACCCGGTCTGGGACCTGAAGGCTATACGGAATCGGTATGCACTTTAACTCATTCCCTTAAGGCATGGGAACATTATGAAGAATTTTTGCTTGCACCCGGTCCGATTGTTGTCGGTGCAGCACAGGGGGCCAGTTGTTTTGGCCCAGCCTATGAATTTGCCATGATTCTGGACGCGGATTTACGTAAGCGGAAGTTAAGGTATAAGGTTCCTATAACCTTTGTGACAAGTGAGCCACATATTGGTCATTTTGGTTTGGGGGGTGTGGGAGACTCGAAAGGGTTGATGGAATCCCTGTTTCGGGAACATGATATAAAATGGGTTACCAATGCTAGAATCAATATGGTTGAAACGGGTCGAATGCAGGTTACGGAATATGACATGGATGCTAAACCCGTACGGGAACATGCTTTACCATTTAGCTATTCAATGGTAATCCCTCCTTTTTCCGGTGTTGATGTTGTAGCTCACGTGCCAGGGCTTTGTAATCCTAAAGGATTTGTATTGATTGACAAATATCAGCGTAATCCCCAGTATCAGGAAATTTTTGCTATTGGAGTGTGTGTTGCCATTCCTCCCCCTGAAGCAACACCGATTCCTACTGGTGTGCCAAAAACTGGCTATATGATTGAATCCATGGTGACTGCTGTAGTCGCAAACATTAAATCTCTGATTGTAGGACAGGCTCCTGAAACGGTTGCCACATGGAATGCAATCTGTCTTGCTGACTTCGGAGACTCAGGGATCGCTCTGGTCGCCTTGCCCCAAATTCCTCCCCGTAATGTTACGTGGGCCAAAGAAGGTTACTGGGTGCATTTGGCTAAAATTGCCTTTGAAAAATATTTCTTACGTAAAATGCGACAAGGTGATACGGAGCCGATTTATGAAAAATATGTATTAAAAGCTTTGGGAATAAACCGCGTGCTGTAAGCTGTTCCCTGGGAGCCACTAACTGCTTTAGGCGAAACAGGATTTATTGGCGGCTTATATAGATTGTGTTAGCACAATATCTGCTGTTTCTGTTTGATTATGGGACAGATTAATCTTGCATTTAACTCAGCTTGAACGTTTTGTTCAGGCTGTTTTTTTGGTGCGCCCGGCAGGGCGCACTCACTTGGAGGTGGAAGTCCTCTACTCGCCCGGCAAGGGGAAGAGTTAGCCGAAGGCAAGGGTTTCGCGGGCGACTGCGAGTCTGAAGGAAGCCGGATGGCAAAGCGCTGGCCTGACGAACAGGAA